>NZ_JBEZDM010000042.1:0-30251 GCF_040648335.1 Nonomuraea sp. NPDC049158 | reverse complement strand
CGGCGGCAACCCGCCGTACAGAACCCCCGGGAAGCCTCAGAGCGAGAGAATCTTGCGCAGGAAGCGCCCTGTGTGGCTCTCGTCCACCAGCGCGATCTCCTCGGGCGTCCCCGTGGCGACCAGCGTGCCGCCCCGCGACCCACCCTCGGGCCCCATGTCGATCACCCAGTCGGCCGTCTTGATGACGTCGAGGTTGTGCTCGATGACGATCACCGTGTTGCCGCCGTCGACCAGCCGCCCGAGCACCCCGAGCAGCCGCCGGATGTCCTCGAAGTGCAGCCCGGTGGTCGGCTCGTCGAGCACGTAGATCGTCCGCCCCGTCTGCCGCCGCTGCAGCTCGGAGGCCAGCTTGACGCGCTGCGCCTCGCCGCCGGACAGGGTGGTGGCCGGCTGGCCGAGCCGTACGTAGCCGAGGCCGACGTCGTTGAGCGTCTGCAGGTGGCGCTTGATCGCCGGGATCGCGTCGAAGAAGCCGAGCGCCTCCTCGATCGGCATGTCGAGCACCTCGGAGATCGTCTTGCCCTTGTAGTGGACCTCCAGCGTCTCCCGGTTGTAGCGGGCGCCGTGGCAGACCTCGCACGGGACGTACACGTCGGGCAGGAAGTTCATCTCGATCTTGATGGTGCCGTCGCCCGCGCACGCCTCGCAGCGGCCGCCCTTGACGTTGAAGCTGAAGCGTCCCGGCTGGTAGCCGCGCACCTTCGCCTCGGTGGTGGCCGCGAACAGCTTGCGTACGTGGTCGAACACGCCGGTGTAGGTGGCCGGGTTGGAGCGCGGGGTACGCCCGATCGGCGACTGGTCGACGTGGACGACCTTGTCGACCTGGTCCATGCCGTTGATCCGGGAGTGTCGCCCCGGCACGGTCCGCGCCCCGTTGAGCTCCTTGGCCAGCGCGTTGTAGAGGATGTCGTTGACCAAGGTCGACTTGCCGGACCCCGACACGCCGGTGACCGCGGTGAACAGGCCGAGCGGGAAGTCGATGTCGACGCCCTTGAGGTTGTGCTCGCGCGCGCCCTTGACGGTGATCTGCCGCTTCCTGTCGCGCTTGCGGCGCTTGGCGGGGATCGGGATGCTCCTGCGCCCGGACAGGTATTGGCCGGTCATCGACTCTTCGCTGGCCAGCAGCTCCTGGACGGTGCCGGACACGACGACCTGGCCGCCGTGCTCGCCCGCGCCCGGACCGATGTCGACCACCCAGTCGGCGGCCGCGATCGTGTCCTCGTCGTGCTCGACGACGATCAGCGTGTTGCCCATGTCGCGCAGCCTGATCAGCGTGTCGAGCAGCCGCATGTTGTCGCGCTGGTGCAGGCCGATCGACGGCTCGTCCAGGACGTACAGGACGCCCACCAGGCCGGAGCCGATCTGGGTGGCCAGCCGGATGCGCTGCGCCTCGCCGCCCGCCAGGGTGGCGGCGGCGCGGTCCATGGTCAGGTAGTCGAGGCCGACGTCGAGCAGGAAGCCCATGCGGGCGTTGATCTCCTTGACCACCCGCTCGGCGATCTGCATGTCGCGGTCGGACAGCTTGAGCTCGGAGAGGAACTCCGCGCACTCGCCGATCGACATGGACGACACGTCGGCGATCGACTTGTCGGCGACGGTGACGGCCAGCGTGACCGGCTTGAGCCTGGCGCCCTTGCAGGCCGGACAGGGGATCTCGCGCATGTAGCCCTCGAACCGCTCGCGGGTCGAGTCGCTCTCCGCTTCGACGTGCCGGCGCTGGACCCACGGGATGACGCCCTCGTAGGTCGTGTAGTAGGAGCGCTGCCTGCCGTAGCGGTTGCTGTAGCGGACGTGCACCTGCTCGTCGTGGCCGAACAGCAGGGACTTCTGCGCGGCCTTGGGCAGCTTCTCCCACGGCGTGTCGAGGGTGAAGCCCATCGTGTGGCCGAGCGCCTCGACGAGCCTGACGAAGTATTCGCTGGTGTGGCCGCCCGACCAGGGGTGGAGCGCGCCGTCTCGGAGCGTGGCCTCCGGATCGGGTACGACCAGGTCGGGGTCGACCTCCATCTTGGTGCCGAGCCCCGTGCACTCCGGGCAGGCGCCGAAGGGCGAGTTGAAGGAGAACGAGCGGGGCTCCAGCTCCTCGAACGACAGGTCGTCGTAGGGGCAGTAGAGATGCTCGGAGTAGAAACGCTCGCGGTTGGGGTCACCCTCGGGCAGGTCGACGAACTCGAGCGTGATCGTGCCGCCGGACAGCTGCAACGCGGTCTCGACCGAGTCGGTGAGCCGCCGGCGCGACGACTCCTTCACCGACAGCCGGTCGACGATGACCTCGATGTCGTGCTTCTCCTGCTTCTTCAGCGTGGGCGGCTCTTCCAGCCGTATGACCACGCCGTCGACCCGCGCCCGGGCGAAGCCCTTGGTCTGCAGCTCCCGGAACAGCTCGGCGTATTCGCCCTTGCGGCCCCTGACGACCGGGGCCAGCACCTGAAAGCGGGTGCCCTCCTCCAGGTCCATCACGCGGTCGACGATCTGCTGCGGCATCTGCCTGGCGATCGGCCGCGCGCACACCGGGCAGTGGGGCTTGCCGATGCGCGCCCACAGCAGCCTCAGGTAGTCGTAGACCTCGGTGATCGTGCCGACGGTCGAGCGGGGGTTCTTGCTGGTGGCCTTCTGGTCGATCGACACCGCGGGCGACAGGCCCTCGATGAAGTCCACGTCGGGCTTGTCCATCTGGCCGAGGAACTGGCGGGCGTAAGCCGACAACGACTCGACGTAGCGCCGCTGGCCTTCAGCGAAGATCGTGTCGAAGGCCAGGCTCGACTTGCCCGAGCCGGACAGGCCGGTGAAGACGATCAGAGAGTCTCGCGGCAGGTCCAGCGAGACGTCTTTGAGGTTGTGTTCACGTGCACCACGCACGATCAGGCGGTCTGCCACGGCGATCCCGGATGTCGAAAGGCGGATAGGTCCACGGGGGATGGTAGACGGGGGCTCCGACAATTTCGGCGGCCCGCTCGTCGAACCCCGAAAATCCGTCGCTACCAGGTTACGGCCTACTCCCACCCCTGCAGGTGGCCTTTAGCTGTCAACCGCTTGACCAGCTATTTTATGCCCCCAGCAGCCCCCAGAACCCCTGGATGATGAAATATCCGGCATGACCGTTCTGCTGACGCTGCAGGCCGAGCTGGCCGCGTCGACCGCCCGTTTCCTGGCCACGGCGGCCTCCCTCACCGAGGACGACGTCGCCGCGCCCTCCCTCCTTCCGGGCTGGTCGAGGGGCCACGTGCTGGCCCACGTGGCGGGGAACGCCGACAGCCACATCAACCTGCTGACCTGGGCAAGAACCGGCGTCGAGACACCGCAGTACCCGACCGCGGCGGCGAGGGAAACGGGGATCGAGGCAGGGGCGGGCCGCACCCCCGCCGAACACGTCGCCGAGCTGAAAGCCGCCGGCGCCCGGCTGGACGCCGAGATCCATGACCTCCCGGAGGCGGCGTGGCGGGCGGCCGTCTCAGGGATGCGCCCGCCGCCGCACCCCGCCTGGTACATCCTCGTACGGCGGCTGCGCGAGGTCGAAGTGCACCACGTGGACCTCGGCGCCGGGTACGGCCCGGCGGACTGGCCGGAGACCTTCGTCCACCGGGAGCTCCACGACTGCCTGCGGTGCTGGCCCTATGGGCAGAGCACCGTCAGCGAGATCACCCTGCGCGGTGGCCGGACGTGGCGCGACCTGGGCCCGGGCCCGGCGGTCGAGGGCGACGCGGCCGACGTTCTGGCATGGCTCATCGGGAGATCCGACGGCACGGGCGTTAGGGTGGTGACGGAGGGGCGGCAGTCAACGCCGGTTCCCGTGGCGCCGCCCTGGATGACGATGCCCGCCCCCGCTGATCTGCCCGCGACGCCCCCGAAGGACTATCCATGACCTACACAGGTGACGTCCAGGTCGGCGGTCCCGCCGACGTACGCGAGCTCCCGAAGCTGTCGATCTACAAGCTGGCAGTGGGGCCGTTCGACAACAACGCCTACCTGCTGCGCTGCACCCAGACCGGCGACGGCCTGCTGATCGACGCCGCCGCGGAGGCCGACCGGCTGCTGGCGCTCGTCACCGACCAGCCGATCAGCGCGATCGTCACGACCCACCAGCACGGCGACCACTGGCAGGCGCTGGAGCAGGTGACCAAGGTGACGGGCGCCCAGGTGATCGCGCACCCGCTCGACGCGCCCGGCCTGCCGGTCCCGGTGGACCGCACGGTCGAGCACGGCGACAGGATCACGGTCGGCGTGACCGACCTCGAGGTGATCCACCTGCGCGGCCACACGCCGGGTTCGATCGCCCTGCTGTACGACGGCGGCGAGGAAGGGCGACACCTGTTCACCGGCGACTCGCTCTTCCCGGGCGGAGTGGGCAACACGCAGAAGGACCCGGAGCGCTTCGCCCAGCTCTACAGCGATGTCGCCGAGCGGATCTTCGACCGCCTGCCCGACGACACGTGGGTGTACCCGGGCCACGGCAAGGACACCACGCTCGGCGCCGAGCGCCCGTCACTGCCGGAATGGAAGGCCAGAGGCTGGTAAGCCGACTCAGCGACCACCAACCGTAGGTGCCGCTCTCCGAGTTGCGGGCACCGCCACGACACATCGGCCCGCCGCTGGCGAGGCGGGCCGACATGTCCAGGTCAGCGGTTCGCCAGGACTCGGGCGATCCGCTGAGCCGCCAGGGCGGGATCGTCGGCGAGAGCGACGACCTCGCCCCACGACCAGCGGTAGAACCACCCTTCCGGCAGCGGCACGCAGTCGACCGTCTCGGCGAGCATCGCGGTGTCGGGGTCGCTGACCCGCAGCGCGGGCGGATACGGCAGCAGCGTGGTGGTCAGCCCGTGCAACTCCAGCTCCCTGGCCAGCTTCGCGAGAAAGTACGTTCGCGTGTGCTCGCGCGGCGTGGCCGACATGGCTCCATCACCACCTGGATGACGGCGGACGTATCCGCTCAGCTGCCGATGCGCTCGGCTTCCTTGCGCTGCTCACGCTTGTAGAACAGCACCCGCAGCGGGATCGCCGCCACGAGCGCGATCTGCATGGCGGCACCGATCTTGATCGGCAGGTCGCCACCCTCGGGCCAGGCCACCCAGAAGGTCAGGAAGGCCACATTGATCATGATCCACCCGAGCACCACCGCGGCGAGCTGCCCCTTGGGCTTGGGGTATTCGATCCGGCTCACCATCAGCCAGGCCACGCCGAGCACCGCGAGCAACGAGTAGACGCTCGGCTGGAACAGCATCACGATCGAGATGACGGTCATGGCGCCCATGGGAATGGGCAGCCCCATGAAGTCGCCGCTCTTGGTCTTGACGCAGGCGAACCGCGCCAGCCGGACGACACCGGCGACCAGCACCGCCGCGGCGGCGGCCACCACCGCGGCGAACGGCACCTTGTCCGTGAAACCACCCCAGATCACGACCATGAACGCGGGCGCGAAACCGAAGCTGATCACGTCGGCGAGGTTGTCGAGCTCGGCGCCCATGGCGGAGGCGCGGAAGCGCCGCGCGACCAGGCCGTCGAACAGGTCACAGGTGGCGCCGATGAGCAACAGCACCACGGCGGTCGCGAAGTAGCTCGGCGCGGGCGTGAAGTCGCCCCCGGCCTTGAGCGACTGGATCGCCGATGAGGCCAGGACGCACACCGCGAGAAACCCGCAGATGGCGTTGCCCAGCGAGAGCGAGTCCGCCGCGGACAGACGGAACGCCTTACCGACGGGTCCTCGAGGTTCTTCGTCGTCGGCCTGCCAGCTGCCGGCGTCAGCCGCGGTCAATTCTGGTCACCCCCGCAACCGTCTTCTCGCCCACGGACACCGCGGACGAGATCCCTTCGGGAAGGTAGATGTCGACCCGCGAACCGAACCTGATGAGCCCGATTCGCTCGGTCTGCGAGACCTTGGCGCCGACGGTCACGTATGGCACGATCCTGCGCGCCACCGCGCCCGCGATCTGCACCATCTCGACGTCACCGAGCGCCGTCGCGAAATGCCACACCACGCGTTCGTTCTGGTCGCTGTCCTTGTTGAAAGCCGGCAGGAACCCACCCGCCACATGCTGCACGGAGGTGACATTTCCCGCAAGGGGGGCCCTGTTCACATGGACGTTCAGCGGACTCATGAAGATCGCGACGCGGGTGCGCCCATCGGCCTGCGGGTCGATGCTCTGCACGACGCCGTCGGCCGGTGACAGGATCCGCCCCTCGCCCGGCGTGCGGTCCGGGTCACGGAAGAACCAGAGCATGGCACCGGTGAGGGCGCCCAGCGGCACGGCCGCCAGCGCCCATCGACGGTCCCGGCGCGTCAGCAGCGCGGTGGTGGCCGCGGCGGCGACGGTGGGGAAGAGCCACGGGGACACCCCGCGCGCGAGCCGCACGCGGCCCGTCTTGGCAGAATCGTCTGACACGTACAACCTTCGATGGTGACTGGACTGGGCGCTTTGCCGTGATGTTACAGAGTCAGCAACTATTACACGGCGCAACTTCTCAAGCAAAGCGCCTCGAAAGCCATTTAGCTAGCCCTGCTGGCTTCCTCGCCCTTGCGCGCATCGACACGGGCCTTGATCAGGCTGGCCGCGGTGGTGATGACCATGGTGGCGCCGATGACCGTGAGCGAGACCCAGATGGGGATTTCGGGCGCCCAGGAGACCTCGCTGGCATGCAGTGCCTCCAATATGAGCTTAACCCCGATGAAGCCCAATATGAACGCAAGCCCATAGCTGATGTAGACCAGCCGCTGAAGCAGGCCTCCCAGCAGGAAGTAGAGCTGACGTAGTCCCATCAGCGCGAACGCGTTGGCCGCGAAGACGATGAACGGGTCCTTGGTGAGTCCGAAAATGGCGGGAATCGAGTCGAGCGCGAACAGCAGGTCGGTGCTGCCGATGGCGACCATCACGATGAGCATCGGGGTGACCATCCGACGCCCGTCGATCTTGACGGTGACCTTCGACCCGACGTAGCCCTCGGTGGTGGGGAAGGCCTTGCGCACCCACCTGAGCAGGATGTTCTCGTTGAACTCCTCTTCGTCGCCCTTGAGGTGCTGCCGGATCAGGTTGATCGCGGTGTAGACCAGGAAGGCGCCGAAGACGTAGAACAACCAGCTGAACCGCTCCAGTGCCGCCGCGCCGAGCGCGATGAAGATGCCGCGCATGACCAGCGCCAGCAGGATCCCGACGAGCAGCACCTTGTGCTGGTACGCCTTGGGCACCGCGAACCTGCTCATGATGATGAAGAAGATGAACAGGTTGTCGACACTCAGGCTGTATTCGGTGATGTAGCCGGCGAAGAACTCCCCCGCCTTGGCGCCGCCGAGCGTGGCCCACAGCAGACCGCCGAACACCACGGCGAGCAGTACGTAGAACGTGACCCAGTATCCGGCCTGCCGCATCGAGAACTCACGGGCTTCACCGCGGTCGACGATCCAAAGGTCGATGGCGAGAACGACCAGCAGGCCGCCTATGACGGCGATCCAGGCCCAAACAGGTACGATCACGTGGTCTACCTCCGGCATGCAAAAACAGAGCGCCGGAGGTCTCTCCCGCCCGCCAAGCACGCGGACCGGCAGCCCCGGGGGCCCCGTGGAGCGGGACTACACCGTGATGACGAGGCTGCCGCGAAGGGATACTCCCCTCCCTAACGCACGCAGTATATGAGAACGCGTAAGTCTCGCCTAATCATTCGTGCTGTCTTGACCGTCCGTAGACATTCAGCACACTTTCCACCGCTTCGTCGGCATCGGGAAGCTCCGCCCCCCGCCGCGCCGCCGCCGCGGCCAGCCGCGCCGCCTCGGCCCCGTCGCCGACCACATCCTGTACGGCGGCCCGCAGCGCCGCCACGTCCCCGTACGGCACCAGGATCCCCGCCCCGGCCAGCAGATCGGGCACCCCGCCCACCGCCGTCGCGATGACCGGCCGCCCCATCATGAGGGCCTCGCTCACGCTCAACGGCTGGCCCTCCCACCTGCTCGCCCACACCACGACGGTCGCGGCGGCGAGCAGGTCGGGCACATCATCCCGATTGCCCAGAAGCACCACGGGCAGCGCCTCGGCTTCGATCCTGCGCCGCAGGTCGCCGAGCAACGGCCCGTCCCCCGCCACCGCGAACAGCGGCGTCTCACCCTCGCCCGGCCAGGGCCCGCGAGCGGCGTCGAGGAGAGTCTCCAAGCCCTTCTGCTGGGCCAGCCTGGCGACGGTGAGCACGATCGGCCGACGCCCGGCCCCCAACTCGGCCCTGACCTCCCGCGGCGAACGCCGGGCGGCCCGCGGCACGGGCGCGGGCACCACGGCCGGCCCCACCTCCCGCGCCCCCAGCGCCCTCATCCGCTCCCCCAGGTCGGGCGAGACGACCAGCACCTGGTCGGCCCGCCTGGCCACGACCCGCTCGAGCCCGCCATAGACGACCCCGATCAGCCCCCCCGCGGTGAGCGCGTTGTGCAAGGTCACCACCAGCGGCGCTCGGCCCCACAGCCCCAGCCCGGCCAGCGCTCCGGCCCGGAGGCCGTGGGCGTGCACCACGTCGGCGTCCTTGGTCACCCGCCGGATCGCGAGCAGGGCACGCAGGTCATTGACCGGATGCGGCCGATCCGACATCGGCGCCGCCACGAACCGGGCCCCGGTCTCGCCGAACGAGAACTGCGCCTCGACGCTCACGGGCCCCACGACCACCACGCGATGGCCACGCCGGATGAGCCCCTCGACCAGCATCCGGACATGCCGTCCCGTCCCCCCGGACGTGGTGCCCAGCACGAACGCCACCCGCACAGCCGCTCCTCACTTCCCAGATCCACGCCTGAACGAACCGGCCACCGCCCGAGCCGTCGGCCGATCCAGCAACCCCACCACCACACCACCGGCGACCACCGCCGCGAGCGCCGCCAGCACGGTCGCCCCGGCATTGGGCCAGATGCCCCGCGCCCCCAACGCCCCCACGACCGCCGCCCCCGCCAGGTAACCCACGCCACCGCCGACAACCGAGGCCAGCGCGGCCCGGCCCAGCCCGGCCACCGCGACGCGCCCCCGCACCCGCACCACCGAGGCGAGCAGCAGCGCGCCCCCCACCGTCATCCCGGTGGTCATGCCGAGCGCCAGCCCCCCGAGCTTCCAGCCTTCGGGAAACGTCAGCGCGAACACGGTCTGCGCCACCATGACGACGCCCCACCCCAGCACGGTGCCCGTCGCCACGGCCCGTCCACGCCCGGCCGCGTACAGGACCCGACTCAGCTGCGCGATGAGCCCGTAGCCGACCAGCCCGGGCGCGAACAGCGCGATCGCGCGGGCGAAATCCTGCGCGGGCACGTCGCTCTTGAAGCCGAGGAACACCACCGCCCCGGGCTCGGCCACCGCGGCGAGCACCCCGGCGGCCAGCCCCGACACCAGCACCACCGCGCGCGTGGTCCGCGCCGCGAGCGCCGCGAACCCCGCCGTGTCGCCGCTGCCCGCCTGCGCGGACAGCCGCGGAAACGCGCTGGTGGCGATGGGCACGGCCAGCACCGCGTACGGCACCAGGTAGATCGCCCACGCGTAGTTGTAGACCACGATGGCCCCGTTGCCGACCACCCGGTTGGACAGCACGACCACCATGGCCATGGCGGCCTGCTGGGCGACCAGCGCGGTCACCCCGGCCAGTGCGAGCCTGCGCACCTGGACGGCCACGCCGTCGGGGAACCGCAGTGTGGGCCGCCACCGCAACCCGAGCCCGGCGACCGGGCCGATCACGGTCAGCACCAGGGCCAGCACCCCGAGGCTGGTGCCCACGGACAGCGCGAGCTCGGCGGGCCCCAACTCCCGGGCAGGAGCGCTGCTCCCCCCGCTGAGCGGCACGAACAGCAGGTAGGCGACGATGACCACGAGACTGGACACCAGCGGGGCGACGGCGGGCCCGGCGAAGCGGTGGTGGGACTGGAGCACGCCGTAGAGGACGACCGCGACGCCGTACAGCGGGATCTGGGGGGCGAAGACGACCAGCATGCGGGTGGCGACCGCGGTCACCTCGTCCATGTGACAGCCGGGCACCGCGTTGCCGAAGAACAGCCCGAGGATCGGCCCGGCGAGCACCGCGGTCAGCACACCGAGCGGCACCAGCACCACGAGCACCCAGCTCAGCAGCGCCGAACCGATCCACCCGGCCCGCTCCCGGTCCGAGCCACCGCCCGAAGCGTGCTCCGGCCCGGCTCCCGCGAGCACCGGGACCACCATCCCGGCGAGCGCGCCGCCGACGACGACCTCGAAGACGATGTTGGGGATCCCATTGGCCGTGGCGTAGGCCGTACCCAGGCAGTTGGTGCCCACCGTCTGGGCGAACGCGTATTGCTTGGCGAACCCGGCGACCCGGGCCAGCACGGTGATCGCCCCGATGAGCAGCGCCCCACCGGCGACGCCGCGGACGAGCCGCTCCCTCACCACACCCGCCCCGCCCCGAACCCGATCACGCGAACATCCTGGCAGGCCGCACCGACAATCGCGCAGGGCGCCCCATCACCTAACAGGACACCAGCCTCACACCACGCAGCTCACGCCGCGTCACAGGACGCCGGCTCACACCACGTCGAAGCACACCGACTCACACCGCGTCGACGGGCCGACGACCGAGCATGTCCAGCCGGTTGAGCACCGGATTGCCGGCGATGACCTTGGTGAAGCTGACCTTCTCCGACGCCGCCGTCAGCGCCGCCACCGTACCGAGCAGCACGAACCGTCCCCGGCGCCCCAGTTTGGTCACGGCGGCCAGCCCGAGCAGCGCTCCCAGCGCGTTGGCGCCGGCGTCCCCGAGCATCGCCCGCTCGCCGAGGTCGTCGGGGAGCAGCGCGGCGGCGGCACCCAGGGGGACGGCGGCCAGTGCGGCGGTCAGCGGCGCGTCGCGGAAGAGCGACGCCGCCAGCAGCGGCCCGCCCGTGAGCAGGCCCACCTTGATCGCCCGGCCGGGTCGCAGGTCGAAGAGGTTGGCCAGGTTGGCGGTGCCCGCGATGGTCGCGCCGTTGACCAGCGTGTCGACCGGCCCGCGCGAGACGAGCGCGGCCGCGCCCAGCCCGGTGGCCCCGATGCCGAGGATCTTGACCGCCCCGCTGGTCACCTCGCCGCGGCCCAGGGCGGTCAGGTGCCCCTTGAAGCCCTTGGACTTGGTCGTGCCGTAAAGGTCGTCGTAGGCGCCGAGCGCTCCGCTGCCGACCCCGGCCAGCAGCGCCGCCAGGCGTACGCGGGGCGGAAGTCCCGGCGCGAGCGCGGCCGCCACGCCGGAGCCGGCCACGAACGCGGGGCCCTCCAGCAGCGTGATCGGCTCGCCGCGGTGGTTGGTGCGGGTCCAGCGGCCCGGCTCCTTCTCGTCGGCACGCGGCGCCGAGCGGGTGAAGGCGGTGTAGGCGGCGCGGGCCGCGACGGCGCCGATCGCGGCGCCGGCGAGGGCGTAGAGGAGGCCACGAGCCATGTCAGCTCCCTGACTGGGTGGGGGACGGGGTCGCGGTCGGTGCCGCGGGCTGGAACGTAGGGGCTCCCGTGCCGATGCCGTAGTGGCCGGCACGGCCGCTCAGCTGCTCGCGGAGCGCGTCGACGATCACGATCCGGCCCGCGGCCATGTCGGGCGTGTCGACGGTCGAGACGCGCTTGGCGACCTCACTGTCGTCGCGCAGCGCGCTGATCACGCCACCGGAGGCGGCGGCGGTGGGGGCCGTGGCCGTCACCACGGTGCCCTTGCCACCGGCGTCGAGGCCGCCCGCGAGCCTGACGAGGGCGGCGGCCTGGGCTTCGGCGTTCTCGCCTTCGTACGGCTTCTCCGGCGCGAACATCACGGCGAGCGTGGCCCGCTTGTTGGGGTCGCCCTCGATGCTGAGGAACCCGCCCTCCTCGAAGCCGCCGAGGACGGCCGCGGTGGCCGGGTTCGCGGTGCTGGCCTGGGCCGGGTCGGTGGTCAGAACGGTGGCGGCGAGCACCGCACCGGCCTTCACGTAGGGAGTGGCCGCCGCGGGAAAGGTCATGCCCTCGGGTTTGAGGCTGTTGGCCAGGCCGTCGATCACGCCGCTCTGCTTGGGATCGGCGAACTTCTCATCCAGCAGCACCCGCCCCGTGATCAGGGCGCCCGCCTGGGCGAGCACCTGCTGCTCGGCCTCGCGGTAGGTGGTGCTGGAGCCCGGCGCCTCGATGAGCACGACGTGCTGGCCGGTCAGCTCGCCCGCGACGCGTTGCGCGGTGAGCGCGGCGACGAAGGAGTCGCTGCCCGCCTCCCTGCCGCGCAGCGCGTCGAGCTGGGCTCTGAGGCTGGTGTTGTCCTGGGTCATCTGGTTGCTCGTCCGCAGCGCCGACTCGATGGCGGGCGACTGGAGCAACGTGGTGCCCATGACGATGCCCACCGCCAGCGCGAGGAAGATCGCGACGATGGACACGAGGTGATAGCGGAAATCGATCACGAGAAGAGTCCGACCAACCAGAAGATGAAGGCGTTCCAGAAATCTTGCATGCCGTTCAGCCAGGTCTGGCCGATCGGCGACAGGAAGAGCGCGACGCCCATCGTGATCAGCGCGGTGATCACGAGCAGCAGCAGCTGGGACGTCGAGATGCGGCTTCGGTAGAGCCTACTCACTCCCTTGGCGTCGATGAGCTTGCTGCCGACCCGCAGCCGGGTGAGAAAGGTGCTGGCCATGCCTGAGCGCCCCTTGTCGAGGAACTCCTCCAGCGTGCCGTGGGTGCCGACCGCCACGATCAGCTCGGCGCCCTTGTCGTCGGCCAGCAGCATCGCGATGTCCTCGCTGGTGCCGGTGGACGGAAAGATCACCGCTTCACGGCCGAGCTGGTGGACGCGCTCCAGGCCGGGCGCCCTGCCGTCGCGATAGGCGTGGACGACGAGCTCGGCGCCGCAGCTCAGCGCCTTGTTGGAGACCGAGTCGAAGTCGCCGACGATCACGTCGGGCAGGTAGCCGGCCTCCAGCAGCGCGTCGGCGCCGCCGTCGACTCCGATGAGCACCGGGCGGTATTCCCTGATGTAGGGGCGCAGGGTGGCGATGTCTTCCTTGTAGTGGTAGCCGCGCACCACGATGAGGACATGCCGGCCCTCCATGGGGGTGCGGATGTCCGGCACGCCGACTCCGTCGATGAGCAGCTTGCCCTCGCCGCGGACGTACTCCATGGTGTTGACGGCGAAAGCCTCGATCTGCACCGCGAGACCGGCGCGCGCCTCGGCCATGGCGGCCTCGACCGCGTCGGGGGTCTGCTCCTCGCCCTTGCCGACCACGTCACCTTCGAGGTAGACCACCCCGTCGTGGACCCGGACGACGTCGCCGTCCTTGACCCGCTCGAACAGATCCTGGGTGGCGTTGTCGACGAACGGCACCCCGGACTCGATGATGATCTGCGGGCCGAGGTTGGGATAGCGTCCGCTGATGCCGGCGGCGACGTTGACCACGGCCGACACTCCGCACGCGACAAGCGCCTCCCCGCTGACCCGGTCCACGTCGACGTGATCGATAATCGCTATTTCACCGGGCTGGAGGCGCTTGGTCAGCCTCTTAGTCCGCCGATCGACTCTCGCCACTGCCGTGACACCGGGAAGGTCTGCGACCTTCCTAGCGCGGAGGCCCGGCATCCTGCTCCCCGGAACCTTCATCAAGACCATCCTGCCAGAGTGAAGCAGCGCAGAGGCCACGCACTGCGCGGCGTGTCCGCTATGTCACTCAGGATCACCGATCGGCGGCCGCTAGTCCAAGGAGTTCTTCGGCGTGTGCTCTGCCCAGCTCAGAGTCCTCCAACCCCGCCAGCATGCGGGAGAGCTCGCGCACCCGGCCTTCGTGGTTGAGGGCGAGGACGCCGCTGCGTACGACACTGCCGTCACTGGCCTTCTCGACCACCAGATGCTGGTCGGCGAAGGCGGCCACCTGCGGCAGGTGGGTGACGACGATGACCTGGGCGGTCCGGGCCAGCCTGGCGAGGCGGCGCCCGATCTCGACCGCGGCCTTACCGCCCACCCCCGCGTCGACCTCGTCGAACACGAACGTCGGCACCGGATCGGCGCCCGCGAACACCACCTCGATCGCCAGCATGACGCGACTCAGCTCGCCCCCGGACGCGCCCTTGTTGAGCGGGAGCGGCGGCGCGGCGGGGTGGGCGGCCATGCGCAGCTCGACCTCGTCGACGCCTTCGGGGCCGAAGTCCGCGACCTGGGTGAGCTGGACGATGACCCTGGCGTGCGGCATGGCCAGCGCGGTCAGCTCCTCGGTGACGGCCTGCCCGAACCGCTCGGCGGCGCCCTCGCGCACCCGGGTCAGCTCGGCGGCCAGCTCGGTGAGCCGGGCGGTCAGCTCATCGTGCTCGCGGGTCAGCTCGTCGATGCGCTCGTCGTCGCCTTCCAGCTCGACCAGCCGGGCGGACGCCTCCTGGGCCCACTGCAGGACACCAGCGCTGTCTTCGGCATATTTCCGAACCAGTCCGGACAGCAGGGCTCGGCGGTCCTGCACGGCGGCGAGCCGCGCGGGGTCGGCCTCGATCGACTCGGCGTACGCGGCCAGATCGGTGGCGACGTCGGAGATCAGATAGCCGGCCTCGGCCAGCCGGTCGGCCACCCCGGCGAGCTGCGTGTCGTAGTCGCGCACCGCCTCGACGGCCGAGCGGGCCTCGCCCAGCAGGGAGATCACGTCGCGCGCGCCGCTCGCGGCCTCCATCGGGTCGCCGAGCAGCGCCGTGTGCGCGCTCGTCGCCGCGCCGCGCAGCGCGTCGGCGTGCGAGAGCCGCTCCTCCTCGCCACGCAGCTCGACGTCCTCGCCGGCCTTCGGCTCGACCTTCTCGATCTCCTCCAGGCCGAACCGCAGCCGGTCGGCCTCCTGAGCGCGCTCCCGCGCCCTGGTGGTGAGCTCGTCGAGCAGCGCCCCCACCTGCTTGTGCCGTTTGTACGCCTGGGAGTAGGCGCGCAGCGGCTTGACCAGATCGTCACCGGCATAGCGGTCGAGCGCGGCCCGCTGCTTGGCCGGCTGCAGGAGGCGCTGCTGGTCCATCTGCCCGTGGACGGCCACCAGGTCGTCGGCCAGGTAGGTCAGCGTGCCGACCGGCACCGTCCGGCCGCCGAGCCAGGCCCGCGACCGACCCTCGGCCGAGACGGTGCGGGAGATGATGAGCTCGCCGTCCTCGATCTGCCCGCCGATGTCCTCGACCTGCTGGGAGACGCGGCCGTCGGCTTCGATGACCAGCGTGCCCTCGATGGTGGCCTTGTCGGTGCCCGGCCGGATGCGGGAAGGGTCGGCACGGCCACCGAACAGCAGCCCCAGCCCGGTGACGACCATCGTCTTGCCGGCACCGGTTTCGCCGGTGACCACGTTGAAGCCTGGCGAAAGCTCCAGAACGGCCTCATCGATGACGCCGAGCCCCTGGATGCGGACCTCCTCGACCCTTGGTCGCACTGCCCACTCCCGTCGCTCCGAACGCTTGTGCGATCTAACTGTACGCGCTGCACCTGTAATTGAGTCAGGGACGCACCCTTCCGCGCCAGCCCTGGACGGGTAGTTCGAACTTGGCGACCAACCTGTCGGTGAAGGGGGCACCGGTGCTCTCCACGCCGTGCAGCCGGGCCAGTCGTACCGGCTGGGAGCCGCGGCGTACCTCCACCCGGCCGCCGGACGGCAGGTCGAAACGGCGCCGCCCGTCGCACCAGAGGACGCCGCCGGGTGTTTCGGGCAGGATCTCGACGGCGAGCGTGGACCGCGGCGAGATCACCATCGGCCTGGCGAACAGCGCGTGCGCGCTGATCGGTACCATCAGCAGCGCCTCGACCTCCGGCCACACGACCGGCCCCCCGGCGGAGAAGGCGTAGGCGGTCGAACCGGTCGGGGTCGCGCAGATCACACCGTCGCAGCCCCAGCGGGACAGCGGCCGCCCGTCGATCTCGGCGACCACCTCCAGCATGCGCTCGCCCTTCTCCACGCTGGCCTCGTTGAGCGCCCACGTGTCGGCGAGGACCTGGCCGTTCTGCCGGGCCAGCACGTCGATCGTCATGCGTTCCTCGACGTCGTAGCGGCCCGCGACCACACTGTCGACCGCCGACTTCAGGTCGGCGACCTCGGCCTCGGCCAGGAAGCCGACGTGCCCGAGGTTGACGCCGAGCAGCGGGGTGCCGGTGGGCCTGGCCAGGTCGGCCGAGCGCAGCAGCGAGCCGTCGCCGCCGAGCACGATCAGCATCTCCGCGTCCTTGGCGGCACCGGGATCGCAGGGCACCACTTCGGCGCCGCGGCAGCCGATGTCATCGGCTTCCACATCGAGCACCCTCACCCGGATCCCGGCCGTGACCAGGCGGTCGATGACCAGGCGGGCGCTGTCGACCGCGGCCTCCCGCCCCGTGTGCGCGGTGACCAGCACAGTACGGTTCATTGCGGCCCTTCCGCGACGGCCCGCTCGACCTCGGCCTCGAGGTCGGCGACCGGCGGTTCGCCCTCCCCCTTGCCCAGCCAGAGCAGATATTCCACATTTCCCGACGGACCCGGCAGCGGGCTCGCGGTCACCCCGCGCACCACCAGGCCGAGCTCGCGCGCCTTGGCCGCGGCCTGGTGCACCGCACCCGCCCGCAACACCGGGTCTCGCACCACGCCACCGGCACCCACCAGGTCCTTGCCCACCTCGAACTGCGGCTTGACCAGCAGCACGAAGTCTGCCCGAGCAGCGGCCACCGAGGCCAGCGCGGGCAGCACGAGCCGCAGCGAGATGAACGACAGGTCGCCTACGATCAACGAAGGCGGCTCGCCGACCAGATCCGGGGTGAGATCACGTACGTTGACGCGCTCCATCACGGTCACCCGGTCGTCGGTCCGCAACGACCAGGCGAGCTGGCCGTAACCGACGTCGACGGCCAGCACGCGTTCGGCGCCGTGTCGCAGCAGCACGTCGGTGAACCCGCCCGTGGACGCGCCCGCGTCGAGGCAGCGGCGGCCCCGGATCTCCAGCGCGCCGAACGCCTCGATCGCGCCGAGCAGCTTGTGCGCGCCGCGCGAGACGTAGTCCGGACCGTCGGCGGACTCGGCCACGACGATGGCCGAGGCGGTGTCGACCTGGGTCGCCGCCTTGCCCGCCCGCCGCCCGCCGACCGTGACCCGGCCGGCTTCGATGAGCTGGCCCGCCTGCTCTCGCGACCTGGCCAGACCACGCCGCACCAGCTCGCTGTCCAGCCGGATACGTCGGCTCACCGGTCGCCCGTCCGGCCGTCCACCTGGCCATCCATTTGGCCGTTCACCTGGCCGTCCACGGCCCCCAGCGCGGCCTCGAGCCCGGAGAACGCCTCGTCGAACACCGCGACGTGCTCACCCACCGGCCGCCCGGCCAGGTCACCGAGACCGGCGAGGACCGCGTCGACTCGCTCGTCGCCGGTCTCCTCCGGTACCTCACTCATGACAACGACCGTAACGCCTCATGCGAGCACCCGGCACCTTGGCAGGTGTGTCACACGTTGAAGGGTCACACGGGGGTGCCACTGATGTGGAACGCTACCGTCCTGAAATGGAAGAAAGGATCCCAACATGGCAAGCGTCGAGGAGTGCCGGGCGGCACTGGCCAAGCTCGTCGACCATTTCGACGAGATCGGCGAGGAGGACCGGGCCAAGCACGTGGTCGAGCGTACGGTGAGCTGCCGGATCTCCGACCTCGACCTGATCTTCTACGGCCGTCTGCACCCTGACGGACTTGACCCGTTCCGCGAAGAACCGCCCTCGAACGGCAGGTCGGCCGACGTCAAGCTGACGATCGTCAGCGACGACCTGATCGCCCTCGTGGACGGGGAGCTCGACCTGGCGCGCGCGCTGCTCGGCGGCCGAGTGCGGATCGACGCCAGCTTCGGCGATCTGCTCCGCCTACGCCGCCTCCTCTGACGCTTCAGCCCACTGGGCACCATCTCAAGAAGAAGATGAGCAGGAGGGCGACATGTCGGGCTCAGCCGCTCTCCGGCCCAGCACGGGCTCAGCCAATCCAGTCCAGCACCGGCTCAGCCGCCCCGAGCCGGCACGGGCTCAGCCGATTCGATCCAGCACCGGCTTGACCGCGTCCTCCTCGGCCCGGCCTTCTCCCGCATGCGTCCAGGCCGCGTCGCAGGCGGCCCTCAACCCGTCGATGCGGCTGCCGTCACCCTCCAGCGTGAGCACTCCGTCGACCCACTGGGCCCGCCATCCCCCGCAGACGCCCTCCCGTACCTCCGGATAGGGCCGCAGCAGCGCGGACAGATCCTCGGCCAAGTACGTCGGCCGCTGCTGAGGGGAAGCCGTGAGCACGTCGAGCGGCGTGGCGACCCCGGTGAGCACCAGCAGTCCGTCGACGCCCGCGTTGACGGACCCCTCGATGTCGGTGTCGAGCCGATCGCCCACCACGAGCGGCCGCTTCGCCTCCGTACGGATCATCGACTCCCGATGCAGCGGCGGATCCGGCTTGCCCGCGTACACCGGCTCCACCCCGGTCGCGGTCACGATCACCCGCACCATCGCCCCATTCCCCGGCAACTCACCCCGCCGCGTGGGCAGCGTGCTGTCCCTGTTGGCGGCGACGAACAACGCGCCCTGCCGTACGGCCAGCGCGCCCTCCGCCAGCAGCCCGTACGCGAGTCCGAGCGCCATGCCCTGCACGACCGCGACCGGCGCGTCCGCCGCCGTGGTGACGGGCCTCAGCCCTTGATCCCGTACGGCCAGCCGCAGCCCGGAACCACCCACCACGAGCACAGGGGAACCGGACGGCACCCGCTCGGCCACCAGCCGGGCGGCGGCCTGCGCCGAGGTCACGACGTCCTCGGCCCTGGCGGGAACGCCAAGCTCGCGCAGGTGCGTGGCGATGGCGGCGGGGGTGCGTGAGGCGTTGTTGGTGACGTACGCCAGCCGCGTACCCCTGCCCCGCGCCTCCTCCAGCGACTCGACCGCATGGGGGACCGCGTGGGCGCCCAGATAGACGACCCCGTCGAGGTCGAGCAGCAGGGTGTCATAGCCGTCGATCAGCACTGCGCCTCTTCCCGTTGACTGTCACGCCGCCTGAGACTTTAGCGTCGGCCTCGTACTCACCTGGAGAAAGGCTGACGATGTCCACAGATTCCCCCGTTGACCTCCCAGAACCCCCCCGATCTGCTCGCCAATTTCGCCCCCGCGACACACACGGGCGGAAGCCGACGAGCGCCGAGCGACACGCATGGCCGCCCCCGCGACACACACGGACGGAGGCCAAGGAGCGTTGGACGGCACGGACGACCACCCCCACAACGAACACGGACGGAGGCCGAAGAGCATTGGGCGGCGCAGATGACCACCCGTACGACGCACACGGCCGATGCCGAGAAGCCGGGCCCTCGGGGAGACGCACAAATTGTCCACCTGACAGCCACCCACCCGTAATGACAGATCCACTTTCCGCACACCGCACATGGATTTGATCTCGCGCACCAACACCAATGTCGGCGTCCCATGCGACTGAACGAGCTAAATACCCCAAATATGCCATTTCAGAGCCGTCCACAAGCCGCCCAGTTAAGCCCACCACCCACGCCGAACCCAGCGGCGCGGCAGAATAATCGCTGTGACGAACACCCCCAGCGCGAAGCAGACGGTTCACACGATCAAGGTCACCTTGCGCGGTTCCCGACCACTGGTCTGGCGCCGGTTGGAGGTCGCCTCGGACAGTACGCTGCGACACCTGCACGACGTCATCCAGGCGTCCTTCGGCTGGCAGAACTACCACATGTGGGTCTTCGACACCGCAACCGGCCGCTTCGGTGTCACCGACCGCGAACTGGAGATCCGCAGCGCGGCCTCCACCCGACTCGACCAGGTCGCCCCCCAGGCCAATGACCGCCTCCGCTACACCTACGACTTCGGCGACGACTGGGAACACGACATCCTGGTCGAAGCCATCACCGACGCTGAACCCGGCACGGCCTATCCACGCTGCCTGACCGGACGCCGCGCAGGACCGCCCGAGGACTCCGGCGGCGCCTGGGGCTACGAATATCTCCTCGAAATCCTCGCCGATCCCACCCACGACGAACACCAGGAGCGCCTGGAATGGCTCGGCCTCGATTCAGCCGACCAATTCAACCCCGCCAGCTTCGACGCCAACAAGATCAACGACGTACTCTCCGGCCTCGCGATCGTCCTCACCAAGGACTGACCACCCCCCATCTCCAACGAGGAGGAACCGCCCGCACGATCAACCCGCAACACCCTCAAGCACGCAACGCCCCAAAGGACGCAACGCTTAAGGACGTAACTCTCTTAAGGACGCAACGCTCTTAAGGACGCGCTCGGCTGCTCGCAACCGGACCACCGGTCCCGTCTCGTACCTCGACAACTTCCGCTACCCGACGGTGGCCACGCTCGTCTCGACGCGCAACTACCTGGCGCCTATCTCCGACCTCACGATGAGTGACACTGTGGGCGCCCGCGTCCACGGAACGGGACGCCTACCCCGAACCCCCTGCCCACGCCCAGCGCACCAGACCCGCACGCAGAACACCGGGATCATGTCCCGAAGCACTGAGACATCAAGGGCATCCCGGATCACACCGAAGCGCCAACCCCGGATCCGAGACCGCCCTGATCAACACCCGAGGCGTCAAGCATGCGCCTGAGACGCTCCCGCCCACCCGAAGCACCAAGCCCGCCTGGAACACCCGAACCACAACACCAAGCCAGCCATGAACACGCGAACCGCAGCACCAAGCCCGCCTTAACCACGCGAACCGCGCCTGTCCCTGTGCCTACGCCTGTCTCTGTCTCTGTCCCTGCGCCTGCGCCTGCGCCTGCGCCTCTGAAACCGACCTTGCCCCGTCCCGACTCCATGAATCGCTCTCATGGACTGGGCCTTGCCCACCAGCCGTATGGACTGCGCCTTGCCCACCAGCCGTATGCCAGCCGTATGGACTGCGCCTTGCCTGCCAGCCGTACCAAGCCAGCTACCCAGCTACGGGGCTACCCACCTATCGGCTACATCTCGCGCCGAGCCCGCAGAGTGGCGCGAACGCTCTTCAGTGCGGACACATAGTGCCGCTCATCCGGCCGCATGGCCACAGCGATCGCAAGCGGTTCCTGGGCTCCTTCAATGTCGCCCGTTCGCCACAGCGATAACCCAAGCCCGAAATAGGCGTAATCCTCAGTCGGATTGGCGTCGACGATCTGGCGGAAGCTCGCCGCAGCCTCTGCGTACTGCCGCGAATTGAACTGCGCTCGCGCAAGAGCCTCCCTGATGCTGCGCGAATCGGGCTCCGCAGCAGCGGCACGCTCGAGCAGAGCGGCAGCGGCTGCCGGACTGCCCTCTTTCAAAAGCTTCACCCCGCGCTGATACCAGTCGTAAACGCCACCCCCCGGAGCCCCAGGGGATTCATCGTGCACGTTTCTACCTTGGACCATGCGTGAGGCCTCCTTCATCGGCCGACAGGGTTCCGTTGAATTCGCCGCGGAATCGGGAGTGTTGGGAGCTTGGGGGCGACTTTCGGAAGACCCGGACACTTATGGGAGCATGCCCGGTATGGGGAATCCTGAACTGCCGGTGCCTGATGGACTGCTCCTACGCCCCTTCCGCGGCGTCCGCTTCACGGTCGACGATCCCGCCAAGGTGACCTCCCCGCCGTACGACCTGATCGCTGAGGGTGACGTACGCGCCCTCCTGGATTCCCATCCCAACAACGTCGTCCGCCTCATCCTTCCCTGCCCATCACCACCCCAGTCCCCCGATGGACACCCACACGCTCCCAACTCCCCCCACCATGGCACGACCCCCAGCGCCACCTCCCACGACGCCAGCCCCGCTGCGACGACAGACAACGAACAATCCGCTGCCACAGCGGTGAGCCCTGCGCTGAGCCCTACCGTGAGCCCTGCGACGAGCACCCCGGTGAGCTCCCCAGCGAGCCCTGCGACGAGCACCCATCAGAACGCACCCGACGATGCGGCCGGCATCCCCCGAGCCCACGGCTCCATCAGCGCCCACAAGGACGACACCGGAATCGCAGCCAGCGATCACGACAGCGATACATCTCCGATACCAGTCGGTCACCACCCCGACGGGACAGGCGACGACCCCGCCGTCAGCCGACACAACACCCCGTCGGAAGAAACCGCCGAACAGCTCCATGACGACCACCCTGGCGGCAGGCGGCTTGGCGACAAGCAGCCCAGTAACGAGCAGCTCAGGGACGAACACCTCAAGGGCGAACAATCCGGGCCCGAGCAGCCCACGGCCGAGCACCACAGAGACGAACAATCCGAGGACAAGGAGCCCACGGGCAAGCACCTCAGAGACGAGCAGCCTGGGCCCGGGCAGCCCTCGGTTGAGCACCTCAGAGACGAGCAATCCGGGTCCGAGCAGCCTCGTTCCGAACGGTCCGAACGGTCCGATGACGAGCGTCCCGCTGACAGTGACAAGCAACTCGGCGACATACGACCCAGCGATGAGCGTCACGGTGAGGGTGAGGCGCATGGGGATGTAGCAGTCCAGCCATCCGCCGACGCACCCGAACGCTCAGCGAACGAGCGCTATTGCGCAGCCCGCGACACCCTCCTCGCCTGGCTGGACGCGAAGGTGCTGGTCGCTGACGAGCAGCCGGCCCTGTATGTGTACGAACAGCATGGACCGGGCGTCCTACAGCGCGGCCTCATCGGGGACGTGGCCCTGGCGGACCCGGCTCGACGCATCATCCTCCCCCACGAGGACATCTTCCCCGGCCCCGTCGCCGACCGGCTCGCCCTCATGAGCACCACCCAGGCCAACCTCGAACCCATCTTCCTCCTCTACGACGGCGGCCAAGGCACGGCCACCCGCCTGGTGGATCACGTGGCGTCGACCCGTCCGCCGCTGGTGACGGCTGACACGGCGGACGGTCTCCGCCACCGTCTCTGGGCGATCACGGATCCGGCTGAGATCGACGCCGTCAACGCCGACCTCCGAAACCGCCAAGCCCTCATCGCGGACGGCCACCACAGATACGCGACATACCGGGTCCTGCAACGCCAGGAGCACGCGGCCCGTGCCGGCCAAACCCCCACCTCCACCTCGTGGCCCGCTCCCACAACACCGGCATCCAGCGCCCCACAGCCTCCGCCCACTTCAC
The DNA here is from genome assembly GCF_040648335.1 of Nonomuraea sp. NPDC049158. NCBI lineage: Bacteria > Bacillati > Actinomycetota > Actinomycetes > Streptosporangiales > Streptosporangiaceae > Nonomuraea > Nonomuraea sp. NPDC049158. The sequence goes on along the minus strand of NZ_JBEZDM010000042.1, from coordinate 7,253 downwards.
CGCGGAACACACAACCGCACCTCAACGCACCATCAGAGCTGACCCCCACGCCACCCCACGGCGCTCAGCCTTCAGCCGCATCAGCCCAGCGTTCAGCACCTCCTGCCACACCCGTTCAGGACTCAACGCCCGATGCCGCACCCCCTCAGAACCCGGCGACCAACGCGACACCAGCTCAGGATTCAGCCACCAACACCGAACCAAGCCAGGTGCCAGGACGCGGCACCGCATCAGCCCCCGGCGCCCAGCCCACAGGCCAGCATGCGCATGGCAGCGAGCAGGGACACCCCACCTTTGGTCCATGGGACTTCGGGCTGGCGTTGCTTGTCGATTCGACCACGTACCCGCCCGAACTCAAGGCCATTCACCGCGTCATCCCCGGGCTGCGCCTGACCGAGGCGGCGGCCAGGGCCAAGGGATCGTGGCGTGTTCACGACCATCCCACCCTCGATCAGGGCCTGGCCGCGCTCAAGGCCGCAGGGGGGGAGCCGGCATTCCTGCTCGCCGGCGAAGGTGGCTGCCACCTGCTCACCAATCCTGATCCGATCCAGCTCGCCCGCGCCATGCCGCCGGACCGCTCCGATCGGTGGAACTCGCTGAACATCTCCATCCTCAGTGAGTTCGTCCTGCCCAAGGTGTGGGGCATGCAGGACGATCAGCAGGCCGTCCGGATCGTGCATCATGACCCCGAGGCCGCCCTGCAGTTGGCTCTCGACACGGGCGGCACCGCCGTCATTCTCAGGCCCCTAGCCGTCGACGACGTACTGGCCATCGCGGCGGGGGGCGAGCGGGTACCTCGCAAATCAACCTCCTTTGGCCCCAAGCCCATTACGGGCCTCGTCCTCCGTACCTTCGCCACCGGTTGAGGTGGGACATCGGCCTGGTCATCCAGCACTGTAGGGACGCTTCAGAGAGCCCTCTGGGCCTCTGAGCGCAGCCTGCGAGTACTTCGAACGGGGCAGAAGGGGGCAGAGTGGCTGAGCAACTACACCCTCCCTGCGGGATGTCATCAGCGCGCGGGTGGCGAGCAGAGCGACTACCCGTAGAAACGGAGCGGCTGGGTACGTTCCCCGGCCGCTGACCCCCCGGACCCCCGCTGTCGATCGACCGGCGATCGCTGGACACGCCCACGAGGTACCACGCCCGAATAAGCGAGCTAACCGGTCGGCGCCAGGTCGGAGGCTGGGCGGGGCGAGGGGACGGACGCCAGGATGTCGTGCTCGTCCCCGGCCATCGCGTTTCCAGATGGCTTGGGGGTTGGCGGAGGGGCCGGGCCTCGTCGGCACTCCTGAGCGTCCGGAGGTTCCGGGTCGTTTCCGAGCCGCATGCTCTGTGCGAGCGGGAAAGGCTTCCTACGTGGTCGTGACGGCCTCGGCTGGTCAGCTGGGTCAGGTGGGGCTGCCTTGGCCATCGTGACCTCGACTTCGTAGCGCCAGATCTTGGCGGCTGTCGGGCCGTAGACGTGGCAGCGGAAAGCGCCCTTGATCTCCATGGTGTCGCGGGGTCTGAGGTTGCGGACGAAGGCGGCCGCCTCGGGATCGAAGGTGGCGCATGGCACGCTGTCCGTCATCGTCTGGCCGCGTCTGTTTTCCGGACGGCGCACGATCAGGCGCCATTTCGTGAGGGTGTCGCCGCTCGGCAGGGGTTTTTCCTCTGGCGTCGCGGACAGCCTTCCCACCAGTACGACCTCGTTGCGGTCCACTGTCGTCCTCCCATCGGGGTTCTGGTGAGATCACTCTTTACGATGAGGGGTACGCCGGATCGGCTCGAACGCCATTCTGGGGATAACCGCAGCGGATCAGGAGTGACTGTGGACAACATCACCGCCCTGGGCGGCGACGTCTATGAGATCGATACGAAGATGGCCGGCTATTCGGGCATCACGGCTGGGTACCTGATCCTGGGTGACCGTCCATGCCTGGTCGAGACCGGCACCTCGACCTCGGCACCCGTGGTCCGTGACGCACTCGCCTCGCTCGGCGTGGGCCCCGAGGACCTTGCCACGGTCGTGGTCACGCACATCCATCTAGATCATGCCGGCGGGGCTGGGGACATGGCGAGGTACTTCCCCTCTGCCCAGATCGTGGTGCATGAGAAGGGAGCCAGACATCTGGCTGATCCGTCCAGATTGATGGCCAGCGCGAGGATGGTGTGGGGTGACCGCCTTGACACGCTATTTGGTGAACTATCGCCGACCGAGGCCGATCGCATCGTCGCACTCGGCGACACCGGATCCATCGACCTGGGCAACGGCAGAACGCTGAACAGCCACTACTCCCCCGGCCACGCCAAGCATCATGTGGGTCTCATCGACTCCGGCACTGGCGATCTGTACGTAGGTGACGCCGCCGGCGTGTATCTGCCTCAGACCGGGGACCTGCGCCCGGCCACTCCGCCTCCGGACTTCGACCTGGAGACGGCGCTCAACTCGATCGCGCTGTTCAAGGCACTCGGCCCGCAGCGGCTGCTGTTCAGCCACTACGGACCGGTCGGCGCCGTACAGGAGACGCTCGAACGGTCAGCGGAGGAACTTCGCGTCTGGGTAGATCTCACCCGCCAGGTACACACGGAGGGCCTGGACCTGGACCACGCCGTCGCCATGGTCAGAGACCGGACCAGGGAACGCTACCAAGCGCTCAAGGCGGACGATGACACGGCGGAGCAGTTCGAGCTCCTGAGTGGCGCTCCGTCGAATGTCGCGGGCATCTACCACTGGCTCGACCGCGTCTCACCCTGACTTCTGGTACGTAATCGCCGTACCAGAACTCCGCCGTACACCGTGGAAGGTGTACGGCGGAGCGGGACATCAGTCTTCGCGCTTGGAGTCGCGCTTGGCGGCGTCCTCGGCTGGTTCGTCCGGCTGGTCCAGGATGTCGCCGAAGTTGGGCTCGATGAACGCCGGAGTGATGCCTAGCGCCATCGGGGTCTCAACCGTAGGGATCTTGGACGCCGGGGCACTCGGCTCTGCCGTGCCGGAGTCGTCGTCCAGCAGCTCGTCGGGCTTGGCGCCCTTTGTGGCGTCCTTCGGGACGTCCTTTGAGGCGTTCGCCGAACCGTCCGGGAAGTCGCCGGACTCGCCAGACTCGTCGGTCTCCTGCTCGGAAACGGATTCCGCCTGCTCAGGAACGGATTCCGCCTCGCCGGCAGGTCCGTCCTGCTCGTCGTCAGCGTCCTCCTGATCCGCGGAGCCGTCCTGCTCACCGACGGCGCCCTGCCGGTCCTCGGAGCTGTCCTGCTCACCGTCGGCATCCTGCCGGTCCTCGGAGCTGTCCTGCTCACCGTCGGCATCCTGCCGACCGACCGGCTCATCCTCCTGAGCCTCGGGCTCGGCGTCCGCAACCTGATCGTCGGAGGGCTCGGAGTCATCGAGAAGGTCGCCTGCCTCAGCGAGGGCCGCGTCCTCGTCGACATCCTCGTCCACCTCGACCATGGCGTCGGCCTGGCCGGCCGTACCCGCGTCGTCGGAGTCGTCCTCGTAGTCGAAGTCCTCTTCGACGTCCTCGATGACGGCACCCGTCAGCTCGGCGTACCGTTCGGCGGCATCCGTCTCGCCGTCCTCGTCGAAGGCCATCGCCCTGGCGAACCAGTCGGTGGCGGCCTCCTGATGACCCGCGTCGGCCAGCGCGTCGGCGTACGCGAACGCGAGACGAGCCGACCAGGGCTTCGCCTGCGGGTCGCGCAGCTCGGGCAGGCGCTGGAGGGTGATGACGGCGGCGTCGTTCTGGCCCAGGTCGCGGCGGGCGCCCGACTCGACGATGGACAGCTCGATGCGTCCCGCCCTGTCGAGGCGTTCGGCTTCGGGCGAGCGGACCAGGTCGAGGGCGCGTTCCGGACGGCCGAGGCCGCGTTCGCAGTCGGCCATGACCGCGAGGTACGCGTCCGAACCGGTCATCCGCCTCGCCGCGCGCAGGTCGCTGAGAGCCTCGGAGAAGTGCCCGGCCCGGTAGGCGACAATTCCCGCCGCCTCACGCACGACGCCGATGCGGGCCGCGAACCTGCGGGCCACCTTGGTGTGCTCGTGAGCCTTATCGGGGTCGTCCTCCTCCAGCGCACGCTCGGCAGCGACCATGTGCCTGCCCACCAACTCGGCGAGGTCGCCGGGGAGGGAGCGCAGCTCCTCGCGTACTTCCTTGTCGAGCTCTTCGGCGGTGATGTCGGGCGCGACCTCGGGCAGCGGCTCGCGCTGCGGAGCGTCGTCCTCGGTACGGCCGAACCTGGCACGGGTGCCGCTGGACGCCCGGTCGTCACGAGAGTCACGCGAGAACGGGCGGGAACGGTCATCGCCACGCGGGCCCCGGTCATCGCGGTAACCACCCTCACGGCTGGGACCCCGATCGTCACGGGAGCCGCCCTCACGGCGCGGACCGCCGTAGCCGCCTTCGCGGCGGGGGCCGCGGTCATCACGGTCACGGAAGGAACGACGATCGTCGCCACCCTCAGGACGCGGACCTCGGTCATCGCGGAACCCACCCGGCCGATGATCGTCACGGTCGCGGAAGACACCCTCGCGACGGGGACCCCGATCGTCACGGAAGCCGCCCTCACGGCGCGGACCGCCGTAACCGCCCTCGCGACGCGGACCGGCATAACCGCCCTCACGGCGGGGGCCACGGTCATCACGATCGCGGAAGGAACGACGATCGTCGCCACCCTCAGGACGCGGACCCCGATCGTCACGGAACCCACCTTCACGGGGCGGACCGGAGTAACCACCTTCGCGGCGGGGGCCGCGGTCATCACGGTCACGGTACGGACGGCGTTCGTCGCCGCCACGCGGACCCCGGTCAAAGCCCCCTTCGCGGCGGGGACCTCGGTCACCGCCGCCCTCGGGACGCGGACCCCGGTCGCTACGGAACCCGCCCGGGCGCTGGTCGTCACGGTCGCGGAAACCACGACGATCCCCGCCGCCATCACGGTCTCGGAAGCCACCCTCGCGACGCGGGCCGCCACTGTAACCGCCCTCGCGACGCGGACCGGAGTAACCACCCTCGCGGCGGGGGCCACGGTCATCACGGTCACGGAAGGAACGACGATCGTCGCCACCCTCAGGACGCGGACCCCGATCGTCACGGAACCCACCCGGGCGCTGGTCGTCACGGTCGCGGAAACCGCCCTCACGGCGGGGACCCCGATCGTCACGGAAGCCACCCTCACGGCGCGGGCCCCGGTCGCCGCCGCGGTAACCTCCCTCGCCACGCGGACCACGGTCACCACCGAATCCGCCCTCACGGCGAGGGCCGCCGCTGTAACCACCTTCGCGGCGCGGGCCGCCACCGTAACCGCCCTCACGGCGGTCACCGCTGGACCCGCCTTCGCGGCGCGGACCGGAGTAACCGCCCTCACGACGGGGGCCACGGTCATCCCCGGACCCAGCGTCACGTCGCGGGCCGCGATCGTCCCGGTCGCGGAAGGGACGGCGGTCATCGCCACCGCGCCCGCCCCGGTCATCGCGGAAGCCACCCTCGCGACGGGGACCCCGGTCGCCGCCGCGGTAACCTCCCTCGCCACGCGGACCACGGTCACCACTGAACCCGCCCTCACGGCGCGGACCGCCACTGTAACCACCTTCGCGGCGCGGGCCGCCACCGTAACCGCCTTCACGGCGGTCACCGCTGGACCCGCCTTCGCGGCGCGGACCGGAGTAACCGCCCTCACGACGGGGCCCACGGTCACCACCGAACCCACCTTCGCGACGAGGTCCCCGGTCATCACCGGACGCACTCTCACGACGCGGGCCGCGATATCCGCCGCTGTCGCGCCCGGTGCCCCGGTCGCTACGTCCCTGGTATCCGGAACGCTCGCCGTATCCGCGATCCTGCGACGTCCCTCGGTCGCCGCTGTCGCGTCGTGGCCCTCGGTCGCCGGAGCGCGGCCTGTCGTCGGAACGGAACGGACGGTCGCCCCTGGAGTCGCGCTGGTCGCGCCCGCGGGAGCCATACCCGCCGCTCCTGTCGCCGCCCTGGGGACGCTTGTCTCCGCCGTCGCCCCGTTCGCGCTGTCCGCCGTCCGGTCCGTTATCACTGTTCACTTCTGGTCCATTTCGTTGGCTCACTCAGCAGACCCGTGCGTCACATGACGGTCCGCCGTGGCAGGTCGCCGCCCGATTTTCGGGCCTTACGCGACGAAGGCCACCCGCGGTGGGATGGCCCGGTACCACCAGCCTAGCAAGCCGCAGCACGTCACCGAGCCTGGCCCGGACCGCATATTCGGTCGCGGTGATTGACCACTTCAGGAAAACTGCTCGACATGTCACTCCGCTTCCATGAGATCGCCGAGTCTCAGCACCGCATTCTGAACCCCATCACTGACGAAAAATTGCACCTCCTCGGCGAAATCTGCCGCATCACACCAGGTACGCGCCATCTGGATCTCGCCTGCGGGAAGGGGGAAATGCTCACCCGATGGGCCGCCCGTTACGGCTCGTACGGGGTAGGCGTGGACATCAGCAAGGTCTTTCTCGCCGCTGCCAGAGAACGCGCCGACGAACTCGACGTGGCTGCCCAGGTACGGTTCATCGAGGCGGACGCCGGGACCTATGACGACGAACCGCACTCGTACGACATCGTCTCCTGCATGGGCGCCACGTGGATCGGCGGCGGCCTCGCCGGCACTCTCACGCTCATACGCCGCCTGCTCCGCCCTGGCGGACTCGCCCTGGTCGGCGACTGCTACTGGATCAGCCCGCCATCGCCCATAGCCTGTGCATCGCTCCAAGTGCCGAAAGATTCTTTCGCTTCGCTGTCCGGTACGGCCAAGCTCATCAAGGACGCCGGCTATGAGCTGGTGGAAATGGTCCTGGCGAACCACGATACCTGGGACAGGTACGTCGCCGCCCAATGGTGGACGCTGAGCGAATGGCTACGCGAAAATCCGGACGACCCTGATGTGCCGGCCTTGCGGCAATTCTTGGACCATGCGCGCGACTCTTACCTCGAGTACGGCAGGAGGTACATGGGGTGGGGAGCCTTCGTCCTTCGTGGATAAGCCGTTGATTGCTCGATTCGCCATCCGCGGCTGCTCGGCAGCGCGGTCGGCTCGGTCCTGAATCGGCCACGCCGGTTCAGGGCCGCAATCCCAGACTTGTAGTTTCCTGGTCATGAACCGGCCGCGCCCGTAGAGCAGAGCCCGCTACTGCTTGCGCCTGACCCCACAACGCAGAAAGGGCCCCACGCGTGTGCGTGGAGCCCTTTTCCGCAATCAAAGATTGTCCGGCGGTGACCTACTCTCCCACACCCTCCCGAGTGCAGTACCAT
>NZ_JBEZDM010000041.1:0-90642 GCF_040648335.1 Nonomuraea sp. NPDC049158 | reverse complement strand
CATGAACATGACGGGGTTGTGCATCATGCACTGGCTTTTAACACACTGTTGAGTTCTCAAGAAACGGACGCGTACTCCCCAACCTGCGAGAGGCGCACATTTCGTCTCGCCCAGTTTATCAGATCCGCGCGATCCTTGTCAAATCGGCCGATCCGGTACGTTCCGGGCAACCCTCTTAACTTACCTGAACTTCTGACTCATGTCCAATCACACACAGACACAGCCCGAAGCTCGGGAGAGATCATTGGGTTTTGCCGGGCTAACTTGCCCCGCGTTGAAGACTCTAGCAGTCCTGGTGCGGGGGAAGACCCAACTTCGGTAACGAATAGGTCTTCCCCCGGTGTGTCTCGCTCAAACACCCAAGCCGGCGAGCTGGGCCTCCAGCCGCACGATGTCGGCCGCCGACTGCTCGGCACGCCCTCTGACCTTGGCGACGACGTCCTCGGGCGCCTTGGCCATGAACTGCTCGTTGCCGAGCTTGGCCGCGACCTGAGCCGCCTCCTTGCGCGCGACCGCCAGATCCTTCTCCAGCCGCTTGCGTTCGGCTGCCACGTCGATGGCGCCGGCGGTGTCGATCTCCACGGTCACCCCGCCCACGGTGAAGCGGGCCGTGGCGGAAAAGGCGTCAGACGGCTCGGTGAGCCGCAGGAGTGAGCGGATTGCCCCTTCCTGTCCCGCGAGAGCCGTGTCGGCCAGTCCGAGCCGCGCGGCCACCTTCTGGCCGGGCTTCAGCCCCTGATCCGAACGGAATCTGCGCACCTCCGTCACCAGCTCCTGCAGGGCGACGATCTCCGCCTCGGCCGCCGGATCGGTGCGGGCGGCATCGACCTGCGGCCACGCCGCCACGGCGACCGACTCGCCGCCCGTAACGGCTCGCCACAGCTCCTCGGTGACGAACGGCACCAACGGGTGCATCAGCCGCAGCAGCGTGTCGAGCACATGGCCCAGCACAAGCCGCGTGTGCTCCAGCCCCTCACCGAGCTGGATCTTTGCCAGCTCCAGGTACCAGTCGCAGACCTCGTCCCACGCGAAGTGGTAGAGCAGATCGGACGCCTTGGCGAACTCGAACTCCTCGAAGGCCGCGTCGGCCGTCGAGATCACGCTCTGGAGCCGCGACAGGATCCACCGGTCGGCCGCCGTCAGGTCCAGGCCCTCGAGGGAGCCGGTGGTCGCGCCGTTCATCAGCGCGAAGCGGGTGGCGTTCCAGATCTTGTTGCAGAAGTTGCGCGAACCGCCCGCCCACTCCTCGCTCACCGCGACGTCGGCCCCGGGGTTGGCGCCGCGCAGCAGCGTGAAGCGGGTGGCGTCGGCGCCGAAGCGCTCGATCCAGTCGAGCGGGTCGACGACGTTGCCGAACGACTTGGACATCTTCTTGCCGTATTGGTCGCGGACCATGCCGTGCAGCGCGACCGTGCGGAACGGCGGCTCGCCGTCCATGGCGTACAGGCCGAACATCATCATGCGCGCGACCCAGAAGAACAGGATGTCGTAGCCGGTGACCAGCACGGACGTCGGGTAGAAGCGCGCGAGCTCCGGGGTCGCGTCCGGCCAGCCGAGCGTGGAGAACGGCCACAGGCCCGAGGAGAACCAGGTGTCGAGCACGTCGGCGTCCTGGACGTAGCCGGCGGGCGGATCCTGGTCGGGGCCCACGCACACGACCTCGCCGGCCGGGCCGTACCAGACCGGGATGCGATGACCCCACCACAGCTGGCGCGAGATGCACCAGTCGTGCATGTCATCGACCCAGTCGAAGTAGCGCTTGGCCAGCTCGGGCGGGTGGATGCGGGTACGGCCGTCGCGCACCGCGTCGCCGGCGGCCTTGGCCAGCGGCGAGACGTTGACGAACCACTGCAGCGACAGCCTCGGCTCGACCACCGTCTTGCAGCGCGAGCAGTGGCCGACCGAGTGGACATAGGGGCGCTTCTCGGCGACGATCCGGCCCTCGGCGCGCAGCGCGGCGACCACGGCGGGTCGCGCCTCGAACCGGTCGAGCCCCTCGAACGGTCCGTGCGCCGTGATCACGCCGCGCTCGTCCATGATGGTCAGCGACGGCAGCGAATGCCGCCGGCCGATCTCGAAGTCGTTGGGGTCGTGGGCCGGCGTCACCTTGACCGCGCCGGTGCCGAAGGCCGGATCGACGTGCTCGTCGGCGACCACGGGGATCTGCCGGCCGGTGAGCGGCACCTCGACGAGCGTGCCGATCAGGTGGGCGTAGCGCTCGTCGGAGGGGTGCACGGCCACGGCGGTGTCACCGAGCATGGTCTCCGCGCGGGTGGTCGCCACCACGATCTCGTCGGAGTAGCGGATGGAGACGAGCTCGCCGTCGTCCTCGCTGTGTTCGACCTCGATGTCGGACAGCGCGGTGAGGCAGCGGGGGCACCAGTTGATGATGCGTTCGGCCCGGTAGATCAGGCCGTCGTCGAAGAGCCGCTTGAAGATGGTCTGGACGGCCCGCGAGAGGCCGGTGTCCATGGTGAAGCGCTCGCGCTCCCAGTCGACACCGTCGCCCAGCTTGCGCATCTGGCCGAGGATCCGGCCGCCGGACTCCTCCTTCCACTGCCAGACGCGCTCCACGAACGCCTCACGCCCGAGGTCGTGGCGCGACAGGCCCTCCTTGGCCAGCTCGCGCTCGACGACGTTCTGGGTGGCGATGCCGGCGTGGTCCATGCCGGGCAGCCACAGCGTCTCGCGGCCCTGCATGCGGGCCCGGCGGGTGAGCGCGTCCTGGATGGAGTGGTCGAGCGCGTGCCCGATGTGCAGGACACCGGTCACGTTGGGCGGGGGGAGGACGATGCTGTACGGCTCGCGCGGGCTGCCCGGGTCCGCGTGGAAATAGCCTTCGGATACCCAGCGCTCGTAGCTCCGGGTCTCGACGTCGGCCGGGGTGTACTGGGTGGGCAGCTCTGGCGTTGTCACAGTGACCAATTCTAGGGAGGTGGTGGAAAGCGAAACGCCCCAGGGAGTTGGTCTCCGCGGGGCGCTTGCCGTAAGGAAAGGGATCAGGCGGACTTTTCCCGCGGCGTGCGCTGCTGTTTCGCGGCGAGCTGGTCGCGGGGTACGAGCGTCGGGATGGCGTGTTCGAGCACGGACTCGCGGGTGATGACCACGCGGGCGACGTCCTGGCGCGACGGCACCTCGTACATCACCGACTGGAGCACCTCTTCGAGGATGGCGCGCAGGCCGCGCGCGCCGGTGCCGCGCAGGATCGCCTGGTCGGCGATGGCCTCGAGTGCGCCGTCGGTGAACTCCAGCTCCACGCCGTCGAGCTCGAGCAGCTTGCGGTATTGCTTGACCAGCGCGTTGCGCGGCTCAGTGAGGATCTGGATGAGCGCCTCGCGGTCGAGGTTGTGCACCGAGGTGATGACCGGCAGACGACCGACGAACTCGGGGATCATGCCGAACTTCAACAGGTCCTCGGGCATCACGTCGGAGAAGATGTCGGCCATGTCGACTTCTTCCTTCGACCGGATGATGGCGTTGAAGCCGATGCCCTTCTTGCCGATGCGCGACTCGATGATCTTTTCCAGACCGGCGAAGGCGCCGCCGCAGATGAACAGCACGTTCGTCGTGTCGATCTGGATGAACTCCTGGTGGGGGTGCTTACGCCCGCCCTGCGGCGGCACGCTCGCGGTCGTGCCCTCCAGGATCTTGAGCAGCGCCTGCTGGACGCCCTCACCGGAGACATCGCGAGTGATCGACGGGTTTTCGCTCTTGCGAGCGATCTTGTCGACCTCGTCGATGTAGATGATGCCGGTCTCGGCCTTCTTGACGTCGTAGTCGGCGGCCTGGATGAGCTTGAGCAGGATGTTCTCGACGTCCTCGCCGACGTAGCCCGCCTCGGTGAGCGCGGTGGCGTCGGCGATGGCGAAGGGCACATTGAGCATCTTCGCCAGCGTCTGTGCGAGCAGCGTCTTGCCCGAGCCCGTGGGGCCGAGCAGCAGGATGTTGCTCTTGGCCAGCTCTAGACCGTCGTCTCTACCTCGGTCGCCGGACTGCACCCGCTTGTAGTGGTTGTAGACCGCCACCGAGAGCGCCTTCTTCGCCTTGTCCTGACCGATGACATAGGCGTCGAGGAACTCGTAGATCTCCCTCGGCTTGGGCAGGTTGTCCCACTTGAGCTCAGAGGACTCCGAGAGCTCCTCTTCGATGATCTCGTTGCAGAGATCGATGCACTCATCGCAGATGTAGACGCCTGGACCGGCAATGAGCTTCTTGACTTGCTTCTGGCTCTTCCCGCAGAAAGAGCACTTCAGCAGGTCTCCCCCGTCGCCGATGCGTGCCACCCCAGATACTCCTTTGCGTGGGACCGCCCTGCTCCCGCGATCCGTATCTCCCGGACCGGGTCCGAACCGCTCAGGTTTCGACGTTACCGTCTTCTGGGCCCTCAGTGAGCCCCCTGGCGGCGAGTCGCACCGGAACGTGCCCAATCGGGCAGCGCTCCGGTGCGTCACATCTCATCAGGAAGCGACGGCCTGAGCTCGCTTCTTCCTCGACGGGATGATGTCGTCGATCAGACCATACGCCTTTGCCTCGTCCGCGTTGAGAATTTTGTCGCGTTCGATGTCCTTTCGGACTTCCGCAGGCGCCTTTCCGGAGTGCTTCGCCACGATCTCCTCCAGGAGGGAGCGCATGCGAAGGATCTCGCGGGCCTGGATCTCGATGTCGCTTCCCTGGCCGCCGCCCTCGGTGGACGGCTGGTGGATGAGCACCCTGGCGTTGGGAAGCGCGAACCGCTTGCCGGGAGTCCCGCCGGCCAGCAGCACGGCCGCGGCGGAGGCGGCCTGCCCCAGGCAGACGGTCTGGATCTCCGGCCGGACGAACTGCATCGTGTCGTAGATCGCCGTCATGGCGGTGAAGGAGCCACCCGGCGAGTTGATGTAGATGCTGATGTCACGGTCGGGATCGAGCGACTCCAGCGTCAGCAGCTGAGCCATCACGTCGTTGGCCGACGCGTCGTCGATCTGCACTCCGAGGAAGATGATGCGGTCCTCGAAGAGCTTGTTGTACGGATTCATCTCCTTCACGCCATAGGACGTGCGTTCGACGAAGGAGGGGAGAACGTACCGGCTTTCGATGTTCACTTCAACTCCCCTAGGAGACGGCGCCGTGCGAGGGCACCTGCCTCGCGCTGCGCACGACGTGGTCGATGAAGCCGTAGTCCTTGGCCTCTTCGGCCGTGAACCAGCGGTCTCGATCGGAGTCGGACTCGATCTGGTCGAGCGACTGACCCGTGTGGTGCGCGATCCGCTCGGCCAGAGTCTTCTTCACGTAGAGCATCTGCTCCGCCTGGATGGCGATGTCCGCGGCGGTGCCGCCGATGCCACCGGACGGCTGGTGCATCATGATGCGCGCGTGTGGCAGGGCGTAGCGCTTGCCTCTCTCGCCCGCCGACAGCAGGAACTGCCCCATGGAGGCGGCCAGCCCCATGGCGACCGTGGCCACGTCGTTGGGCACATATTCCATCATGTCGTAGATGGCCATGCCGGCCGTCACCGACCCGCCAGGCGAGTTGATGTAGAGCCAGATGTCACGGTCGGGATCGTCGGCCGCGAGCAGCAACAGCTCGGCACAGATACGGTTGGCGATCTCGTCGTTGACCTCCTGCCCCAGCACGATGATGCGCTCGCGCAGCAGGCGCTGGTAAAGCTGGTCCTCAAGCCGGAAGGACGAGCCGTTCTCACGGCCTCGCGACTCAGGCTGATAGAAGGTCGGCGGGCTGGTCACAGCGTCACCTTCCGATGCGTCGTAATCGATTGGCTTTGCTTGTGACCCTAACGCGCGGGGCACACAGCTCATGCCCGGTCCGCCTACTGTTCGCTGACGGCGCAGGTACGGCCGCCCAGAGCAGCGCGAAGCCCCCGAACCGTCCGGATCGGGGGCTTGGTGCCGTTTCTGGGGCTAGGCGTCGGCCTTCTCCTCGGCCGCCGGCTCGTCGGCCGGGTCCTCGGTGGGCTCCTCGCCGTTGATCTCGGTGTAGATGGCCTTGAGGTCGACCTCGTTGCCGTCGGTGTCGACCACCTTGGCGGCGTCGCCGACGACGGACTTGGCCTTGTCACGGACGATCTCGACCATCGCCAGCGTCAGCTGGTCGTTGTCGGCCAGGTGCTGGGCCAGCTGGTTGGGCTGGACGCCCATCTCCATGGCGCGGCGGACGACGAAGTTGGTCAGCTCCTGCTCGGAGACGCCCAGCTCCTCGCTCTTGACGATCTTGTCGAGGACGAACCCGACCTTGATGGCCTTGGCGGAGCTGCTGTCGAACTCGGCGAAGCGCTCCTCCTCGGTCGTCTGGTAGAGGCGGAAGAAGGCGTCGCGGCTGAGCCCGCTCTCGGCGATCTGGTGCTCGAGGTTGTGCTTGCGGGCGTCGACCTCGGCCTTGAGCGCGCTGTCGGGGATCGGCATCTCGATCTTGTCGAGCAGCGAGTCGAGGGCCTTCTCGCGGGCCTGGACGACCTGGTCGACCAGCTTGTTGCGGCGGGCCTGCTCGCGGATGCTGTCCTTCAGCTCGGCGAGCGTGTCGAACTCGCTGGCCAGCTGGGCGAACTCGTCGTCGAGCTCGGGCAGGACCTTCTCCTTGACCGTCTTGACGTTGATGATGACGTCGGCTTCCTCACCGGCGTTCTCACCGCCGACCAGCTCGGTCTTGAAGGTCTTCTCGTCGCCCGCGGACATGCCCACGAGGGCGTCGTCGAGACCCTGCAGCACGGAGCCGGCACCGACCTCGTAGGAGACCTCGTTGGCCTGCTGCTCCTCGATGTTGGCACCGTCGATCTCGGCGCGCAGGTCCATGACGACGAAGTCGCCGGCGGCGGCCGCGCGCTCGACGCCGGTCAGCGTGGCGAAGCGCTGGCGCAGCGCGTCGAGCTGGCCGTCGATGTCCTCGTCGGCGACCTCGGCGGAGTCGACCGTGACCTCGGTGCCCGCGTAGTCGGGGACCTCGAAGGCGGGCCGGACGTCGACTTCGGCGGTGAACTCGACCTGCTCGCCATCCTCGATCTTGGTGATCTCGATGTCGGGCTGGCTGACCGGGAAGAGGTCGACCTCGTCGACGGCCTGGCCGTACAGCTTGGGCACCGCGTCGTTGAGAGTCTCCTCCAGCACCACCGCGCGGCCGAAGCGCTGCTCGATGATGCGGGCCGGAACCTTGCCAGGGCGGAACCCGGGGACGCGCACCTGCTGCGCGACCTTCTTGTACGCCGCATCCAGGCTCGGGCGCAGCTCTTCGAACGGCACCTCGACAGTGAGCTTCACCCTGGTCGGGCTGAGCTCCTCGACAGCGGTCTTCACGGGGTGGTCTCCTTGATCAAGCTTCGAGTGATCGCGGGCGCGTCCAGATTTGGTACGGCTCACGCGCCGCGCCCACATGAGCGGCGCTGGGCATGCTCCGCCTTGGCGGGATCCAAGCGCCGTTCGCCAGTCTAGGGTAGATGCGTACCCAACAACGACGTGACGACCCTCAGAACTCCTCGGCGATCACCCGCAGGAGCTCGATGGTTTCGTCCGGCGTCGTGCTGACGGCGCAGAGCCGCTCCATGACCTCGGTGTAGCGGTCGACGTCCTCGCGTTTGTCCAGGTAGAGAGCGCTGGCGAGTTGCTCGACGTACACCACGTCCGGCAGGTCGTGGTCGGGGAAGCGCAGGACGCTGAACGCGCCGCCCTCGGCGCTGTGGCCCCCGAAGCTGAACGGCATGACCTGGATGGTGATGTTGGGCTGGCGCATCAGGTCGATGAGGTGTTCGAGCTGGGCCCGCATCACCTCGGCGCCGCCGATGGGGCGGCGCAGCGCGGCCTCGTCGATGACCGCCCAGAAGACCGGGCCGTCGGGCCGGTCGAACATGCGCTGGCGTTCGAGCCGGAGGTCCACCCTGCGGGCGATCTCCTCCGCGCCGATGCCGGCCGAGCCGGCCGTGACGACCGCCCGGGCGTATTCCTTGGTCTGTAACAACCCCGGGACGAACTGGACCTCGTAGGTCCTGATCCTGGCCGCGGCCTCTTCGAGGCCGACGTAGGCCTGGAACCACGTGGGCAGGATGTCGTTGAACCGGTGCCACCATCCGGGCTCGTTCGCCGTGGCCACCAGGTCGAGTACGGCTGCGCGCGCCTGGGTGTCCACCACCCCGTAAAGGGTCAGCAAATCAGCCACGTCGCGCTCCTTGAAGCCGACGCGCCCCAGCTCCATGCGGCTGATCTTGGATTCGGAGCCCCTGATGAGGTGGCCTGCCTCCTCGCGGGTGACGCCCTTCCCCTCCCTGAGCCTGCGCAGCTGGGAGCCCAGGAGGATGCGCAGCGCCGTAGGGCCGGAACCCGGCTGGTTCTGCGTCACTCTGCCTCCTATCAAGGTCCGCACACACAGTGACACCACATTGCCGGGTATGACAAGGTCTCAACCTGGTGTCCGATTCGGATACCCCTACCGGTAACCGCTCATGCTGCTGCACATTGCACATGCACGTGCATTTGGGTCTTGCAGCGGCCGGGGATCGTGATCCATGATGGCCTAGTGCATATTGGGCCAAACATGCACGAACCCAGGAACAATCGGGAGGTATCGGCGGGATGGTGGAGGACCCCTTGGCCACTGCCGACTGCCTGCAGATCACCCGTGAAGTGGGGTTCGACAGCCTGTTGAGCTCGGGCAAGCCGTACACGACCTCGTGTCCGCTGCCCTTCCAGGCCGACTCCGTGAAGACCGCCAGGGACGTGACCCGTTCCACCTTACGCGGCTGGGGTCTGCCGGAGTTGGGCGACGACGCCGCGCTGGTCGTGTCCGAACTGGTCACGAACGCGGTCAGGTACGCGATGTACGCGCGAGGCCGGCGAGAGATCCAGCTGCTGCTGATGCGGGTCGTCCCCCACGTGCTGCTGGCCGTGGCCGATCCGAGCGACAAGATCCCCACGCCCAAGGAGCCCGACTTCATCTCCGAGAACGGTCGCGGCCTTTATATAGTCGAGACCTACAGCCAATGCTGGGGCTGGGACCCGCTGGCTCGTGGCGGCAAAGCCGTGTGGGCCCTCTTCCGTACTGACTCCTGATTTATTACTCTTTCTTGGAGTGAAGGGGAGTACCTCCGAACACGCCTGATCGTCATGACGGCCCGCGCGGCCCGGTCAGGCGGGCCCTGTGCGGCGAGGGAGACCTTCCGGCCCAACGTCGTCGGCTGGAGGTTCCAAGGTGCGCATGCTCATCCCCATGGCCCTGCTCGCGGCCATCTACTCGGCCGTTCTGGCCGGTCTGGTGCTGATCGGGATTCCGGTCCTGTACGTCGCCCTCGGGGCGGTCCTCATCCTGCTCGTGCAGTGGTGGTACACCGAGGCACTGGCGCGGCGGATGACCCGGGCCCGGTACGTCACGGCCGAGCAGGAGCCCGAACTGCACGCCGTACTCGATCGGCTCTGCGCGCTGAGCGACGTGGCCAAGCCGCGGCTGGCGATCAGCCCCTCCCCCGCCCCGAACGCCTACACGGTCGGCCGCTCGCGGCGCGGCGCGACGATCATCGTCACCGAAGGGCTGCGCGCCCGCCTGGAGGCCGACGAGCTGACGGCGGTGCTCGCCCACGAGATCGCGCACATCCAGCACCGGGACGTGGCCGTGATGACGCTGGCGAGCTCGTTCGCGATCGCGCTGGCGGCGTTCGCCAAGGGCACCGGGCGGGCCGCGATGGAGGCTCCGGGGCTGTTCTTCGAGGAGTTCCCCTTCGGGCTGCTCATCGGGCTGGCGGTCCTGACGGGCGGGGCCGCCGCGGGACTGGCCAGTTACCTCGCGCACCTGCCCCTGCGCTGGCTCAGCCGCTCCAGGGAGCTGGCCGCCGACCGCGCCGCCGCCGACCTGCTCGGCCAGCCGGGGCTGCTCGCCTCGGCGCTGCTCAAGGTGCACGCGGAGGACGGCATCCCGCTGACCGACCTGCGGCGCGGGGTGCCGGCGTTGGGGCTGGTGGCCTGCCGTACGAAGAGGGGCTCCCTGATGGCCACGCACCCGCACGTGCACGTACGGGTGCGGCGGCTCATGGGATAGTCGCCTCTATTGGGCGGTCGGCGTGGTCGGCGAGTCGAGCCAGTCGTCGACCAGGGCGGTGAAGTCGTCCCCCGTCCGCTCGTTCAGCCACTTCACGAACGACGCCCGGTCCTGTGTGGTCCCCTTGTGCTCCTGCACCCAGGCGCGCAGGGTCGCGAAGAACCGCTCGTCCCCGAGCCGCTTGCGGATCTCGTGCAGCATCACCGCGGGGCCGTAGTACACGTTGCTCGCCCCGAACGCGCTCGCCTGGTAGTGCCCGGGCGGCCCGAACTGGTTGCGCAGCCTCCCGTCGAGCGCCCGAGCGTCGCGGAGGTAGCTCTCCAGCTTCGAGCCGCCGTGGTCGGCCTGCCACGCCCACTCGAAGTACATCGCGAAGCCCTCGTTCAGCCAGACGTCTCGCCAGGTCCGGGGCGTGACCGCGTCGCCGAACCACTGGTGCGCCATCTCGTGCGCCACCACATTGGCGGTGAGGAATTCGGGGGCCAGCGTCACCATCTGCTGGGTCTCCATCCCGGAGTCGCTGGTGGCGACCACACCCGCGCTGTTGAAGGGGTAGGGACCCAGCCGCTTCTCCAGCCAGCGCAGGATCGCCGGCGTCTGCCGTACGACGGGGAGGTACTTCTTCTGGTCACCCCGGCGCAGCCAGTACGTGATCGGGATCCCGCGCGGCCCCTTGGCGTCGAAGCGCTGGTAGCGATCGACGGTGAGCAGCGTGACGTAGCTGGCCACCGACTCGGTCGAACGCCAGAGGTAGGTGTTCCCCTTGCGGCCTTCGAAGCGCCCGTGCGCCACCGCGGCCCACCCGCGCGGCACCGTGACCGCCACGTCGTAGCGGGCCTCGTCGGACGGGTGATCGTTCACGGGGAACCACGTGAAGGCCCCGTACGGCTCCTGCAGCGCCCACGCCGACCCGTCGGCGGCCGAGCGGAGACCGAGCTTGCTCGTGTCCGGCCGGTACTGCCCCGTGTTCACCGGCTGGGGAACCCCGTGATAGCGGACGGCCACCTCGACCCGCTTGCCCGCCGCCACCGAGGAGCGCAGCGGAATCACCAGATGGTCACCGGGGTGCCGGGCCTTGACCGTCTTCCCGGCGACCGTCACCCCGTCCACGCGCAACGCGCGGCCGAAGTCGAGCGAGATCTTGTCGATCTTCTTGACGGCTCTGACGGTGAGCCGAGCCGTACCGGTGAGCAGGCGCTTGGACGGCTTCCAGTCCAGCTTCAGTCCGTAGTGGAGGACGTCGATCGCGGGGTTGCCGTAGGCGGGGTAGACAGGGTCCGCCACCGGCTCCGAGAGACCCTTGTCGGGAACGCCCGGCACGGCCACCGCCGCGGTGAGTAAGAGGGAAATGATCGAATGCACCGCGCCACGGTAGTACGTCATGCTTTATGGCGATATAGAACGCTTGGTAAGCGTCATTTCCCTCAGCTCTTGTCGTAGACCGCGGCGGACCACGTTCCGGGCCTGGCTCCCAGGTCGGCGGCCAATTCCAGGGCGACGTCGTACCTGATCAGCTCCTGGGCCGCGTACCTGCCGTCGCAGGTCCCCTTCCGCTTGTCGGCCACGGCGCAGCCGTCCAGTGACGCCTGTCCGATGAGCTCGGTGGGAGGGAAGACCCACACGCGGATGGACTGGCTCCCGTTCAACCATCCGGAGGGGAGCGACCGCCGGTTGTAGGTGTGCCGGACCATGCCGCCCTGGCACCGGCTGACCTGCCCTGCGCGGCTGCCCCTGACGGCCGTGACCACCCACGACTGCGGATTCGCGCAGATGACGGCCACGGTGGTGGCGTGGCTGGTCGGCCTGACCTTGAGGTCATGTCCGGTCGCGGACATCGAGTTCATCACAGCCCAGATCCTGGTCAGGCCGTCCAGGGTGGCCGGCGGATCGGACACTCGCGACGGTAGCGCGGAGGCCGCGCTCGACGGGCCGGCCGACGCGACGAACTGGGCCGCCGGTACGGGCGCCGGGGCCGTCACCGCCCCCGGCAGCACCCACACCACGGCGGTCGCGGCGGCCCCCGCCAGCACCGCGCCCACGCTCCACCGGGCGTACCGGCCGCGCCTGCCCCTCCGTACGATCTCGGCCACGTCCATGTCCCCTCCGGGTCCGTACGCCGTACGTTCGGCGAGCAGCTCGCGCAGGTCGTCTTCGGTATGGTTCATTGCTCCACCCCCATCAGCTGGATCGTCGGATGCACCCGCAGCCGCGTCAGCGCCCGCCCGAGCTGGGTCTTCACCGTGCCCAGAGAGCAGCCGAGCACGTCGGCGCACTGCGGCAGCGTCAGGTCCTCGAAGTAGTGCAGGACGATGACCGCCCGCTGACGGTCCGACAGCCCTCTGATCGCCGTCCAGAGCGCGTCCTTCTCACTGAGCTCGCGGGCGAAGTCGCCGCGGGCGGTCGCGTCGGGGAGCGACTCCGTGGGCACCTCGCCGCGCCATCGTCTGCGCCACCAGGAGGCGTGCGTGTTGGTCAGGATGCGGTAGACGTACGGGTCGGGATCGCCCTTGATGCGGCGCCACGCCTGCCATGCCCTGGCCAGTGTGGTCTGCACCAGGTCCTCGGCTGTGCTCCAGTCGCCGGTGAGCACATAGGCGATACGGCGCAGCCGGCCCGACCGGGCTGTCACATACTCCGCGAATCCATCCATCACCGGTCATTACTCTCTGGGGTCCTGAACCGGATGACAGCCGCGACAGGGATTCCCGGCCGGCGATCACGGTGTGGACGGCGGCCCGCTGACGGATGCGGCTACGAAAGTTAGTAGATCTTTCTCCGCATAGCCCCGTTATATGACATTTCCGACACCGCTCTTGACCTGGGCTTTTACTCTTGGCCGAGTCCCCCAGCGCCTCTTGAAGGGCACTTGACCTGCGGAAATGGCGAGGTACTCTCGCCCTACCACAAGCTTCCGGTTTAGCCACATCAGTCCATAGTCATCACTTTTGTCAGGATCTGTATGGGTAAATCCGGTCTGGCCCCGGAGGTCCCACAATTCCATGACGCAGCAAACTGACCCGACCGCTCCACAGCCAGCCGATGACCACGCGGGCCGACCCTCTCAGTGGCCGCCTACGGACACCGGAGACCGCCAGGACTCTCGCCAGAACCACCAGGGCACTCACGGGAAGAGCCAGGGCACTCAGGAGGAGCCGACCGGCCCTGCACCCGAACCGACCCGGGTCTTGGACGCATCGCCATCCGCGACCGCACCGACGCCCTCCTCAGACACGCCCACAGCTACTCCACGGCCGACTTCAGACGCACCGACTGCCACCGATACGCCTTCCTCCACGCCCACCGCCACCGCTTCGGACTCGTCCTCCCCCACGGCCACCCCTACACCGTCTGACTCACCGTCAGCCACCCCCACCTTTACGCCGACCCCCACGGCGTCGCATTCATCGTCAGCCACCCCCACCCCGGCCACATCCGGCTCGCCCACGGATACCGCCACGACGTCGGACTCGCCGTCAGCCACAGCCACCTCCGAAGCCGAGCCGACCGCCACCCCCACTGACGCGACGACCACGACTTCGTCCTCGCCCATGCCGGCCACGACCTCCACCACCGAGCCCGCCTTCGCGGAGGACACAGCTGCGACGCCGACGGCGACCAGCACCATGGCTCAAAAAGCACTCCCTACACACCTGAACACCGCGGTCACCAACTCACTGCCGAGCTTGTCCACTCCAACGATGGTCACCTCGGCCGTGGTGGTCGTGGCGGCCCTGCTGGCTGTGCTCACCGTGCTCGTGGCCAAGGCCCGCCGCGGGACGCGCTTGGCCACCGCCGGATACCTGGAACCCATCCCATCCACGCCCGACCCCCACCACAGCACCGCCGAGCCCGACGAGGGCGACCAGTGGAGGCGGCAACTCCTGGAAGCCCTCGAGACCGCCACCGCCGGCCAACAGGAAAATGTCCTACGCGACGCCCTCTACGGACCCGGGACCAGTTCGCCTGTACTTGGCTCCGCCACGGACCCTCAGGAGACCGCCGCCTGGGCTCCACCCTTCGAGGCCGTCAATCCCCCCAGCCCCCTGGAGTCGCTCTTCGACTCCGAACCAAGCGATAGCGTCGTCAACCTCCCGGAGACCTCCCCGTTCGACCGCTTCGCCCCGGCCGAGAGCGACCCTGACTCGGAGTACCACGGACGCAGACGGCGCAGCGAACACCCCGCCACCGATGAGGGTGCCGACGACGACACCCCGCCGGGAGACACCGCCCGGTAGCCGGTGGCGACGGCGGCCGGCCGGGACGCTGCGGGTCCAGGGCCTTGCGATCAGCCGTTCCACGCCCAGCGCGATGCGTCCATCATGAGACCCATACCGCGCGTCCGGCGCGCCATCCGGAGCGTCATCGAAGACCCATGAACCCCGAACCCTGGCCGGCGCGGAACGATAGGCACGCAGAAGGCCACCCACCAACCTGGTGAGTGGCCTTCTAGCTGGTCGGGGCGACAGGATTTGAACCTGCGACTTCTTGCTCCCAAAGCAAGCGCGCTGCCAAGCTGCGCCACGCCCCGTCTCGCCGGGTACGCACACGCTCCGGGACTCCGGTACGCTTACGCCCTGACGACCGGATGAAGTCTAGACCAGACTTCGACCAGTTCGCGCGGACGTAGCTCAATGGTAGAGCCCTAGTCTTCCAAACTAGCTACGCGGGTTCGATTCCCGTCGTCCGCTCTCACGGCGAAAGGCCAGGTCATCCCGTACAGGGAGCCTGGCCTTTGTGATCTTCGCCCTGTTTTGCCTGTTGTATGCCTGATCCCTTGTTCTGCTGGGTGCCGGGTGGCCGGCGTGAGCCTGATCTTGCAGACCCTGGCAGACGGGAGGCGTCAGGCCGGGGGCAGGGACGGGGTGCCGAGGGAGGACCGCGCGAGGCGGTCTTGGACTTGCCGCCGGCGGTGAGCGGGGATGTGGTGGGCGTTCATCGACCGTTGCAACAGAGCAGCATCGAACCCGTGCGTGCTCATGTGGTCGAGGAGCGGATCGTATCGATCAGCCCGGTCTCGTAGGAGCTCCGTGACCAACCGGAGTTCCAGCCGGACTACCGGCACCTGGTGAGAGCCACAGGTAACTAGGACGTAATGCTGCCATGGGCCGCTGCCCACACATTCCCAACCGTCCGAATCGACTTGCCGCTCGACGGTGCTGAGCTCCACTTCGATGCCATTCACCTCGAACCTGGTGAAGTATTGCGAAGATTCCGGGAACCATGAGGCGGCATTTAGGCAGGGGAACGAGGAGAGTGCCGCGGCGAATGTTTCTACGTCTTCTCGGCTGGCGAGCAGGATGTCGATGTCCCCAGCACGGAGTGGTACGCCTTGCAGGAGTGCGGCGCTTGTGCCGCACACGCGATACGCCAGGCTGGTGTCCGCGGCTTCGAGCGCGTCGAGGGCCATGTCTAATGTCGTGGTTATGTCCGTCAGGGTCAGTGATCTTGTTCTGTCGCCCATATAGAGCAACGTAGCCATCATGCGAGTGCGCGCGTCAGGCCTCCCGCATACGCGGTCCGCACCAGATGATCTCGTGGTGGTTTCGGCTGTTTTCGCGCTTCGTGAGACAAGCTCGGTTACGCTCTTGATCTCGGTACCGGGCGTGCCCGATAGGGAGGCCGCATGGCGGACAAAGGGATCACGACGATAGGCCGGTGCTACGGCTGCAAGCGCACCTTCGGCTTCGACCCGGAACGCGTCACGATGTTCGTGGTCGACCCCGACCCCGCGGCTCCCCCGGGCAGGACCGCCCCGGGCGCACAACCCGCGCCGGAAGCCTCGGCTCGGTCGCGGCGGGAACCTGTTTGTCCCGATTGCGTGCGCCGGGGGCAGCACACCAGGCAGGACGACGGGCCCACGTGGCCGCGCGGCACCGCCTGAGCGGTCCCGCCACCGCCCAAGCGGTCCCTGGTGTCACCTGAGCGGTTCTGGCGCCGTCTGAGTGGTTGCGGGGGGAAGCGCGTAGGCTCGGGGTGATGCGTGCGCGAGCGATCTCCCGAGAGGCCCTGGTCGAGGAGCTGGCCGAGCGGATCGCGGGCCTGCCGCGCGACTCCTACGCGCGGGTCGCCGTCGACGGAGCGCCGCCCGCCCATCCCGAACGGCTGGCGGACGAGCTGGTCGCGCCGCTCAGGGCGCTGGGCAGGGCCGTGTTGCGGGTGTCCGCCACCGACTTCCTGCGGCCCGCGTCCCTCAGGCTCGAGTACGGCCGGACGAACCCCGACGCCTTCCACGACGACTGGCTCGACACCGGGGCGTTGACCCGGGAGGTACTCGGCCCCCTGGGGCCCCAGGGGAGCGGCAAGGTACTGCCGGCGCTCTGGGACAGCCGGGCCGACCGCGCGTACCGCCTGCCGTACCAGACGCTGCCTCAGGGGGCTGTGCTGCTGCTCGACGGGACGCTGCTGCTGGGCCGCTGGTTGCCGTTCGAGGTGAGCGTGCATCTGTGGCTGTCCGAGGGGGCGCTGGGGCGGATGACCGGGGAGGACGAGCGGTGGCGGCTGCCCGCCTACGCGCGCTACGAGCGGGAGGCCGAGCCGCTGCGGACCGCCGACGTGGCCGTACGCGCGGACCATCCCGGACGAATGGCCATCCTGATCGAGGGCGGGCAGTGAACACCGCCGTGGCCCCAGGCGTACCGTCCCGGCGCCGCGCCGGCCGAGACCATCGCCGAGCTGAGCCGTTGTGCCGGCCGGGGTGAAGGAGCTCACCGCGGCCGGTCGGCCGTCAGTTCGCGTTCGGGCGCTTGCCGTGGTTGGCCTTCTTCTTCTTGCGCGCCTTGGTCTTGCGAGATCGCTTCGCCATGGATACCTCCAGTGATCGGTCCGCTTCCCAACGTCTCGCGCTGTGGCCTACCGCACAACCCGTGCGACCTAACATTCCCCAACAAAGTCGTGTCATAATTTGGTGGAATCTGTTGGAAGGAGCGGGGGCGTGCTCGCACAGCAGCGCCAGCAGGCGATTCTCGAACGCGTCCGCAGCAGCGGCGGTGTTCGGGTGGCCGACCTCGTTCGCGAGCTCGGCGTCTCCGACATGACGGTCCGCCGCGACCTCGAGGTGCTCGCCGAGCGCGGGCTGCTGGAGAAGGTGCACGGCGGCGCGACCGCGCTGGGTCCCGGCTCGACCGAGGAGCCGGGCTTCACCGCCAAGTCCGCCCGCCAGCAGCAGGAGAAGGAGGCCATCGCGCGCCGCGCCGCCCAGTTCGTCCGGCCCGGCACCGCGGTCGCCCTGTCGGCCGGGACCACCACCTGGGCCCTGGCCCACCATCTCATCTCGGTGCCCGAGCTCACGGTCATCACCAATTCGATCCCGGTGGCCGACGTCTTCCACCGCAATCCGCGCGCCGACCGCACGGTCGTGCTGACCGGCGGCGTACGCACGCCGTCCGACGCCCTCGTCGGCCCGGTCGCGGTGGCCGCGATCCGGCGGCTGCACGTGGACACGCTGTTCCTCGGCGTGCACGGGATGAGCGTGCGGGCCGGGTTCACCACGCCCAACCTGCTGGAGTCGGAGACCGACAGGGAGCTGGTGCACGCGGCCCACCGGCTGGTCATCCCGGCCGACCACACCAAGTGGAACACGGTCGGCATCAGCACGATCGCCGATCTGACCGAGGCCGACGCGGTCATCAGCGACTCGGGGCTGTCCGAGGAGGCACGCATGGAGCTGGGCGAACGCGCCGGCGAACTGATCATCGCGGAGGACTCGCAGTGAAACGCACCATCACCCACCTGGCCGACGGCCGAGAGCTGATCTACTTCGACCGGCGCGACGACGCCGACCGGAGCGCGATCGACCGGCGGGCGCTCGACCCCAGGCCGATGGCGTCGGAGCTGCGCTACGACCCGCTCACCGAGGAGTGGATCGCGATGGCGGGGCACCGCCAGACGCGTACGTTCCTGCCTCCGGCCAACGAGTGCCCGCTGTGCCCGTCGTCCGAGACGAGGTCTTCGGAGATCCCGGCATACGACTATGACGTGGCGGTGTTCGAGAACCGCTTCCCCTCTTTTTCCGGAAATTTCGGGACTTATGGGGATGTCGGGGGGCTGAGTGAGGTCCGGCCGGGGGTGGGGCGGTGTGAGGTGGTGTGCTTCACCTCTGAGCACTCGTCGTCGTTCTCGCGGCTCTCCGACGAGCAGGTGGGCCTGGTCATGGAGGCATGGGCCGACCGTACGGCCGAGCTGTCCGCGATCGAGGGCGTCGAGCAGGTGTTCTGCTTCGAGAACCGGGGCGAGGAGATCGGCATCACGCTGCCGCACCCGCACGGACAGATCTACGCCTACCCGTACGTGACCCCGCGGACCAAGCTCCAGCTCGGCGCGGCCGCCCGGCACCGGGGCGGCAACCTGTTCGCCGACGTGCTGGCGGCCGAGCGGGCGGCCGGAGTGCGTGTGGTGGCGGCCAACGAGTTGTGGACCGCGTTCGTGCCCGCCGCCGCCCGCTGGCCGTTCGAGGTGCACGTGTATCCGCACCGGCAGGTGCCGGACCTGGCCGCGCTGTCGGAGGAGGAACGCGCCGCCTTCGCCCCGCTCTACACCTCCGTGCTGCGGGCGCTCGACGGGCTGTTCGGCGTCGCCATGCCGTACATCTCGGCCTGGCACCAGGCGCCCGTGCGGCAGGACCGTGACCTGGCCTATCTGCACCTGGAGCTGTTCAGCATCAGGCGGGCGCCCGGGAAACTCAAGTATCTGGCGGGCTCGGAGTCGGCCATGGGCGCGTTCGTCAACGATGTCCTGCCGGAGGAAGCCGCACGCATGCTTAAATCACAGGTAGATCTCTAATTGGTTGCCACTTGAAGTCGCATGACCTTGGTTTTACTACTAATATCCCTGTTCAGCGCCGACCGAAACGGTCGGTGCTGGCCTAATCCCGGGCGCGTGGCCCGGGAGCCGGGGACCCATCGCGTCTTGGGGTGAATCCACTCAGGTGGTAAGGCGGCATCTCCCTGCCCGAACCCGTCAGCTAACCCGGCCGGCATAGGGAGAGGAACCCTCCGTGGCGGCTGCGTCCCCCTCGAGTCTTGCCATCGCTCTCATCACCTCCGCTTCCATGGCCCTGGCAGCCTTCACGGCCGCGCCCGCCGCTGCCGCCCCCAAGCCCAGCGAGTCCCAGCTCCGCGCGGAGCTGAAGCAGCTGGACAAGAAGGTCGACAAGCTCATCGAGACCTACAACCTCAAGCGCGTCGAACTGGCCAAGGCCCAGCAGGACTCGGAAACGACCAAGAAACGGCTGGCCACGGCGGAGGCTCAGCTCATCACGGCCCAGAAACGCGTCACCGAGCTCGCGCGCCTGCAGTACCAGAACGGCACCGGCGCGCTGCCGAACCTCACCCTGCCGACCGATGCCTCCAGCGCGGCGTTGCTGAACCACCTCGCGGCCGAGCAACAGGCGATCGTGCAGGGCGTGGCCACCGCCCGGGACGAGAAGAAGGCGGCCGCGGACCAGGCGACCGCCCTCGAGTCGAAGATCCGCGAGGACGCGGCCAATGTCGCCAAGCAGCGGGACGACGCGCAGGGCGTCATCAAGGACATCCAGAAGAAGCTGAAGGGCCTCATCCCGTTCGGCCCCGGCCGCCGCTCGGACGGCAGCTGGGCGCCCGAACTGCCCTCTGGCACCGACAACATCACCGCCCGGATGCGGGTGATCCGCGGGCTGATCCAGAAGGACTTCGCGCTGCCGTACGAGGTGGGCTGCTTCCGCGCGGACGGCGGCGGCGGCGAGCACCCGCTGGGGCGCGCGTGCGACTTCATGATGAGCACCGGCGGCAGCATGCCCAGCTCCGCCAACCAGGCACTCGGCGACCGCGTGGCGGCCTGGGCGCTGGAGAACAAGGACAAGCTCGGGGTCAAGTACGTGATCTGGAAGCAGCGCATCAACCAGGGCTCGGGGTGGAGCTCGATGTCCGACCGTGGCAGCATCACCCAGAACCACTTCGACCACGTGCACATTTCGATGTTCTAGGGCGCCCGGCGCGGTCAGTGAGTGCCTGGTCTGGGGATAGGGACGCCGGCGGCGCGGAGCTTGGTCTCGACGAGCGCGATCCCCTGGGCCGCGGCCGATCCCTGCTCTTCGCCGTGGAGGGCGATCAGTTTGTACCGGGTCGCGGCCTCGGTGCGGGCTTGCAGCCCGGTCACGATCTTCAGGTGCGCGGGATTGGCGAGGAAGTGCTCGGCCATGGCGGTGGCGAGCTCGGCGATGCGCGGGTCGTCCGGTGCCCAGTCCGTGGCTTCGGCGCCGCGCTTGATCAAGGCGACGAACCGGGTGTCTTCGAGGGCGTGCTCGACATGAGTGAGGTAGTCGTCGAAGCCCTCGGGGACCAGGGCCCTGGCCAGCACCCAGCCCTCCCTCGCGGCCGCCGCCTCCGCCGCGGAGAAGCCCAGGCCGGACAGCCGCTCCAGCAGCGCCACCGCACGGTCGGGCAGCAGCGCCTGGTCACCGTCGGCGAGCCGACGCAACGTGTCACGCCGCGCGATCAACTCCTCGATCCGTTCGTCGAGCTGCCGCTCCACGTCGGCGAGCGCGGCGGTGAACAGCGCGGGGTCGGCGTCGAGCAGGGGCCCGATCTCGGCCAAGGGCACCCCGGCGGCGGCCAGCGTCCGGACCTGCACAAGCCGCAGCAACTCAGCCGATCCGTACCTCCGGTAGCCGGAGCTGTCGCGTTCCGGCTCCTTCACCAAGCCAAGCTTGTGGTAGTGCCGCACCGTCTTCACCGTGACGCCGACGAATGCCGCCGCCTGCCCGATCGTGACCCCGTTCATCTGCAGAATCCTGTTCTCAGTCCGTCGGCTGACCGAACACCTCGTTGAGGAGCCTTTGCTGAGCGCTCTGGAACGCCGCCGCGATGGACAGGTCGGCGTCGTCCACGCAGTTCAGTGCGGCGACAAGGGTCCTGCCGCCGTCGGGTGTGCTGGACATCAGCGCCGCGTGGCCCACGGCGGCGCCGTTGTGGGAGATGACCGTGCCATTGTCCGTGGTCACCACGAACACGCCCAGGCCGTAGTCCATGTTCGGGATGCCCGTCGGGCGCGGGGCGCACATCTCGGCCAGCAGCGGGGCCGGCAGGAGCTTGCCGCCCAGCAGCGCGGAGATGAACGTGTGGAGGTCCTGGAGGGTCGAGATCATGTCACCGCCGGCGGAGATCCAGGAGGGGTTCTGGCGGGTGATGTCGATCGTCTTCTGCTCGCCGGCGTCCTCGTAGCGGTAGTAGGCGTGGGCGTGCGGCGCGGGGATCTCCGGCGAGGCGCCCGGCACCATGGTGCCTGACAGCCCGAGCGGCTCCAGGATCAGCCGCCGCAACTCCTCGGCGACCGAACGGCCGGTGACCTTCTCGATCAGCAGCCTGGCCAGCACATAGTTGGTGTTGGAATAGCTCCAGCCCGTGCCCGGCTCGAACCGCGCCGGCTTGGACAACGCCAGCTCCACCAGCTCCTCCGGCCGGTAGGACTTGAGCCGGTTGTCCACCCACTCCTTACCCGTGGTGCCGTAGGGGATGGGGATCCCCATGACGACCGTCCCGTCGTCGTAGACCTCGCCGCTGAAGTTGAAGACCCCGCTGGTGTGCTGCAGCAGCATCCGCACCGTGATCCGCTCGTCCAGCCCGAACTCGGGCAGGTAGTACGCCACCGGGGTGTCCAGCCCGACCTTGCCCTCGGCCACCAGTTGCAGCACCAGGGTCGCGGTGAAGGTCTTGGTGGTGCTGCCGATCCGGACATGTCCGTTGATCGGCGGCTTGGCGGTCCCGCCCAGCTCGGCCGCCCCGGCGCTGCCGGCCCACTCGCCCCGCTCATCGTGCACGCGCAGCGACACCCCGACGAAGCCGGAATCGACGATCTCCTCGATCGCCTTCCGCAGCTCCGGGCGATCCCGCCCGGCGGCAACTTCCGGCACGGCCCCGCTGTCCGCGGCGTCGAGGGCTGTGGTGATCTTGCGGGCCATCTCGGCCGCGGCGGGGCTCGGCTGGGCCTGCTGAATCTGGGCGGTTTCGACAGCGATGAGAACGGTGCCGCGGAAGTTGTCGGCCTCGGCCGGATCCTGCTTCTTCAGCAGGCTCATGGCCGTGGTCAGGGCCGGCAGCACGCGGTCGGCGATCTCGGCCACGGACTTGCCGGTCAGGTCCTTGGCCTTGGGGTAGTCGGCGAGCACGTGCCCGATCAGACCGGTGGCCGAGCCCAGCGCGATGCTGCCGTTGGCGGCGATCTTGTGGGGCTTGCCGGCGGCACCGGCGGCGGCCATCAGCGACACGGCGCCGTACGCGGCGATCCGCAGGGTGTTCTTGTCCTGGTCGGAAAGGGTGATCGTCATGGTGGTTCGATCCTTCGGCTGTGTTACGTCGGCGTCGTGCCGCTGCGCCGAGCTTCCACCCTGACCCAAGGTCAACCTCAACCATGATCTAGCTCACACTGATATGGGGCGACGTGCCGACCGTCGCCCGCCCGTCAGCCGGTGAGGGTGAGCGGGTTGATCAGGTCGGCGTAGACGAGCAGGCCGGCCATGATGATCATGGCGAAGGCCAGGGCGTAGGTGAGCGGCAGCACCTTGGCGATGTCCACGTACGCGGGCTCGGGACGCCGCGTGATGCGGGAGTAGGCGCGCTTGAGGCCCTCCCAGAGGCCGCCCGCGATGTGGCCGCCATCGAGCGGCAGCAGCGGGATCAGGTTGAACATGCCGATCGCCAGGTTGAACCCGGCCAGCAGGTTCACCAGGAAGGCGACCTTCTCCACGCCCGACAGGTCAGAGGAGAGGATCTCGCCGCCCATGCGTCCGGCGCCCACGACGCCGACCGGGCCCTCGGGGTCGCGCTTGTCGCCGGAGAACGCGGCGTGCCACACGCCGACCATCTTCTGCGGCAGGTTCAGCAGCGAGTCGGCGACCCGGCCGGTGAGCTGGCCCATGTAACCGATCACGACGCCGAGGCTCTGCTGCTCCCTGACCTCGGTGGGCATGACACCGAGGAAGCCGACGTTCTTCTCGATCTTTTTCGTGTCGGTGGGCGACGGCCGGTCCTGGGCGATGAGCGCCACGTTGAGGGTCATCGGCTTGCCGTCGCGGACGATGCCGACGGCGACGGGGCCGGCGCCGTGCGAGCGGATCAGGCGGGTGGCGTCGTCCCAGGAGGTGATCTTCTGGCCGCCGAAGGAGACGAGCCGGTCCCCGGGCTTCATGCCGGCCTTGGCGGCGGGCGTCGGCTGGTCGGATGCGCGGCAGTCGGTGCGCTGCTCGCTGATCGGGATCACGCAGGTGTTGGTCTTCGGGGACACCACCGGGGTCAGCGCGGGCAGGCCGATGCCGACGAGCAGGACCGAGAAGAGGATGAACGACAGCACGAAGTTCATGAACGGGCCGCCGGACATGATGATGACCTTCTGCCACCACTTCTTCCGGTAGAAGACCCGCTCCTCGTCGCCCGGCCGCACCTCTTCCTGCGCCGCGTCGCGGGCGGTCTCGATGAGACCCTGGAACGGGCCGGTGGAGGAACCCCTGAGCTTGGTGGGATCGTCGCCGGGCCGTGGCGGCAGCATGCCGATCATGCGGATGTAGCCGCCCAGCGGGATCCACTTGATGCCGTACTCGGTCTCACCTCGCCGGATGGACCAGGCGGTCGAGCCGAAGCCGACCATGTACTGGGGCACCCTGACACCGAAGATCTTGGCGGGCACGAAGTGACCGAGTTCGTGCAACGCGACGGACGCCATCAGCCCGATCAGGAAGACTACGATCCCCGCGAGGTAAAGCCAGTTCATCTAGTCCCGCTCCAGGGCAGACAGAAGGTCCCGACAGCCCCAGAGTAGTCGAAGTCATCACACCTCGATGGCTTGCGCACCCTTTGCCGCAGGGCCACATTCCGTTGACAGTAAGCGATCAGGCGATCACTCTGGGGGATGACGGAGGTGGGAGCCTTGATCCGGATTCTGGTCGCCGAGCATCTGCCGCTGGTCCGGCGCGGTTTGGTGGCGTCGCTCGACGCGGAGCCCGACCTGCGGGTGGTCGCCGAGGTGGGAGACGCCGACGGCGTCCTGCCCGCGGCGGCCGCGTGCGCGCCCCACGCGGCGATCGTCGATCTGGACCTGTCCGGCGGGGGCGGCCTGTTCCCCGCGGCGCGGCTGCGCGAGCGGGGCTGTCACGTACTCATCCTGTCGGCGCAGCCCAACCCCGGTCAGGTGCGCAGGGCGTTCGCCACGCACGCGCTCGGGTTCATGAGCCTCGACGTCGCGCCCGAGCGACTCGCCGAGAGCCTGCGGCTGGTCGCCGCCGGGCGCCGTGCGGTCGACTCCGACCTGGCGATCGCCGCCCTCCAGTCGGTCGCCAACCCGCTGACCAGGCGCGAGCTCGACGTGCTGCGGATCGCGGCGGGCGGGGCGCGTTCGACGGAGATCGCCGACCAGCTCTTCCTGTCGGTGGGCACCGTACGCAACCATCTGTCGCGCATCATGTGCAAGACCGGCGCCCGCAACCGCCTCGACGCGGTACGCATCGCGAGCGACTCGGGCTGGCTGTGAAGCCCCCACGATAAGACCGGATCCCGGTGAAGCCGCGCCGCTCCGCCGGGACCCGGAGTGGTGAACTCTTCGAGGATCTCAAAGTCGATCAAGCGCTGCCAGTGACCTTGTTCACCCCTTGACCCGTGTGATTTGTCACGGACGCCAGATGAGCACCAGCGCGCAGTCGTCGTTGTGACCCGACGCCATGGCGTTTACCAGGGCCCGGGCGCCGTCGCGGAAGCCCGAGGGCAGCAGCCGCTCCGCCTCGCCGAGCAGCTTGTCGAGCCCCGCGTCGATGTCGCGCCCCGGCTGCTCGATCAGCCCGTCGGTGTAGAGCAGCAGCGCGTCGCCCTTGCGCAGGGTGCCGCTGTCGGGCTCGCAGTGCAGGTCGGGGACCACGCCGAGGACGACGCCCTTGGCCGTGGCGACCTGCCAGTTGCCCGTGCCCGCGTCGAACTTGACCACCGGCGGGTGACCGGCCGAGGTGATCGTGTAGTCGCCCGTCGCCAGGTCGAGGCGTACGTGCACGGCTGTCACGAACCCCTCGTCGCCGCGCTGGCGGTGCAGGTAGGTGTTGCAGGCGGGCAGGAAGTCGACGCCCGAGCCGAGCAGCCCGCCGAACGTGCCGGACAGCAGCAGCGCTCTGGTGCCCGCGTCGACGCCCTTGCCCGACACGTCGACCAGCGCGATTTCCACCTTGTCCTCGTCGCGCATGGAGACCAGGAAGTCGCCGCCGAAGGAGGAGCCGCCGGCCTGCTTGAGCACGACCTTGCCGCCCCAGTCCTTGGGCAGCGCGGGCAGCTCACCCTGGCTCCTGAGCCGGTCGCGCAGCTCCAGCAGCATGGCGTCGCCGCGCAGCCCCTGCACGCCGAGCTTGCCCCGGGTGCGGGCCATCAGCACCGCCAGCACCGTGGTGAAGCCGATCGTCACCATGAGCCCGAGGCCGATCTGGCCCAGCCCGAGGGTGCCGGCGATATAGCCGAGCGAGATGATCACCGCGACGAGCAGCTTGATCAGGCTGCTCAGCCGGAGCTGCAGGCCGCCCACCAGGAGGACGAGGATGAGCAGCGAGGGCGAGAACCACTCGGTCGAGATCTGCGCAGCGAGCAGTCCGATGACGAGCGTGAGCATCGTCAACGTGACCAGCAGGTTGCGGTCTCTGGCCAAGGAACCTCTCCTGAGGAACCGGACGGCGGACACCAGAAACGGCACCCGCACTAGGAGCGCGCGGAGCCGTGGCGGTATCTGCGGCGCCGAACGGGAACTCATGATGCGCCTGACTGTAGCGCTCTGGCCTCCCTTTGGGCAGCCCACTTGACCAAGGCCTTGATCATTAAGCACGTATATTGGGTGGCCCTCCCCCTTTGCCCGCTCCTACCGTGGACGGATGACGTATCCGATCCGTCCGGTGGACGAGGCCGAGTGGCCGAAGTTCACCGATGTGCTCTCCGAAGGCTTCAACTGGACGCCGCATCCCCAGGTATTCGAACGAGCCAAGGCGCAGACCGAGTTCGATCGGACGCTCGCCGCGTTCGACGGCGATGTCATGGCCGGCGTCACCGCCGTCTTCTCCCTCACGATGACGGTCCCCGGCGCGCAGATCCCCGTCGCGGGAGTCACAGCGGTCAGCGTGCTCCCCTCCCACCGCCGCCGCGGCGTGCTGTCGAGCCTCATGCGCAGGCAGCTGTCCGACGTGCGCGAGCGGGGCGAGTCCGTCGCGGCCCTGTACGCCTCCGAGTCCGTCATCTACGGCAGGTTCGGGTACGGCAGGGCGTCGACCGAGATGGGATTCAGCATCCCGAAGCACGGCTCGGCCTTCGTGGCGAACGCCCCCACGGACCCCGCGCTGCGCCTCAGGGTGGCCAAGCCGGCTGAGGCCCGAGCCGAGTTCGAGCGGCTGTTCGCCTCCGTCGTGACCGACCGCCCCGGGCGCTATCTCCGCGACAAGCACTTCTGGGATGCTCAGCTGGCCGACGAGGAGTTCGACCGGCACGGGGACGGGGCGCTCCGCTCGGTGATCGCCGAGGATGACGGGGGCGTACGCGGTTACGCGCTGTTCAGGGTCAAGGCGGACTGGGACGACAACGGTATGTCCAACGGCCTGCTGAAGCTGGTGGAGCTCGAGGCGACCGACCCCGCCGCCCGCGCGCTGCTGTGGCGCACCGTGCTCGACCGCGACCTGGTCTCCCGGGTGGAGGGCAGCCGGGCGGTGGACGACGCGCTCCTCGCGCTGCTCGCCGACCCACGGCAGCTCCGGGCGACCTGCATCGACGAGCTGTGGGTACGCCTCGTGGAGGTGGACCGGGCGCTGACCTCGCGGGTGTACTCGTCGGCCGTCGACGTGGTGATCGAGGTCGAGGACGACGTGTGCCCGTGGAACGCCCGCCGCTGGCGGCTCAGCGCCGACACCTCGGGCGCGGAGTGCAAGCCGGTGGAGGACGAGCCCGACATGTCGCTGCGGGTCTCCTCGCTCGGCTCGGCGTACATGGGCGACGGCCTGCTCTCGGCGCAGCTCGACGCGGGGCTGCTGCGCGAGCACTCGGCGGGCTCGGTGCGCAGGCTCGCCGCCGCCATGGCGTGGAGCCCGAAGCCGTGGGGAGGACTGTCCTTCTGACGCGCCTTCTGACGCGGTCGCATCAGACAGAGGCCCGTCAGACGCAAGTCCCGCCTGACATAGGCCGCTCACGCGGGCCCCTCTGACGTAGGCTCGCGGGCATGGCACTGCAGAGCTTGCAGATCACCGCGATCACCGCGATGCGGGCCCGCGACGTGTCGCGGCCCTCGAAGGAGCAGCAGGAGGCCGCCGACCGGCGGCCCCTGCGTGACGAGATGCCCAGGCGCGACCCCAAGCGGCGGGCTTAGGGCAGAGAGGGCAGCTGGCCGATCGTCTCGTAGGTCGCCACCTGCGCGATGCGGCGGGCGTGCCGCTCCGAGCCGGAGAACTGCGTGGCGAGGAAGGTCTCCACGAAGCCGGTCGCCTCGTCGTCGGAGTGCATGCGCGCGCCGATGGAGACGATGTTGGCGTTGTTGTGCTCGCGGGCGAGTCTGGCCGTGTCCTGGCTCCAGGCCAGGGCTGCCCGGATGCCGCGCACCTTGTTGGCGGCCATCTGCTCGCCGTTGCCCGAACCCCCGATGACGACGCCCAGGCTGCCCGGATCGCCGGCGACGCCCTCGGCGGCCCGCAGGCAGAACGCCGGATAGTCGTCCTCGGCGTCGTAGACGAACGGACCGCAGTCGGTCACCTCGTGCCCGTTGTCCTTGAGCCAGGACACAAGGTGGTTCTTGAACTCATAGCCGGCATGGTCGGCACCGATATAGACACGCACGCGCCCAGTCTTCCACAGCGCCGCACACGCGCCTCGCACCCGCGCCTCGGCTGGCTAGAGTAAGGACCTCATCGGTTGCCCAGTCCTTACGGAAGTAGAGCATCATGCGCGAGATCCGCGTCCTCGGCGATCCTGTGCTGCGCACACCCGCCGAGCCCGTCGAAGGCTTCGACCGCGAGCTGCGCCGCCTCATCGACGAGATGTTCCAGGCGATGTACGCGGTGGACGGCGTCGGCCTGGCCGGTCCGCAGATCGGCGTGCCCCGGCGGCTGTTCGTCTATGACATCAACCGGCGCAAAGGTCACATGATCAATCCCGTGCTGACCGTGGACGATCCGGAAGAGGTGCTGGACGAGGAGGGCTGCCTGTCGGTGCCCGACCGGGAGACGGGCACGCCGATCTACGCCCCGGTGGCGCGGGCGGCGGGGGTGACCGTCGAGGGGTTCGACCGGCTCGGCCGCCCGCAGCGCGTCAAGGCACGCGGCTCGCTGGCCCGCTGCTTCCAGCACGAGAGCGAGCACCTCGACGGGAGGCTGTACGTCGACCGGCTGCCGAAAACGGAGGCGCGCAAGATCATGCTCAGAACGTAGGTTGGCGGCATGAGCGAATCTTCGGGAAAGGTCTTTTCGGGGAAGGGCGCGTTGGTCACAGGTGGCTCCCGGGGCATCGGGCGGGCCATCGTCGAGCGGCTGACCGCTGACGGCGCCGAGGTGGTCTTCACCTATCGCGGCAACGCGGAGTCGGCCAAGGAGGTGGCCGCGGCGACCGGAGCGCATGCCGTACAAGCTGATCAAGCGAGCAGAGCGGATCTCGACCGGCTGTTCGCCACGGCCGAGGAGCTGTTGCCGGGGCTCGACATCCTGGTCGCCAACGCGGCGGAGACCGGGCTGGGGCTGATCGCCGACGTCACGGACGAGTCCTACGAGCGGGTGTTCGCGGTCAACGCGCGTTCGGCGTTCCTGGCCATCCAGTGGGCCGGGCGGGTGATGCGCGACGGCGGGCGGATCATCAACATCTCCACGCTCAACACGCGCGTGCCCGGCCCGGGGATCTCCCTCTACGCGGGGAGCAAGGCGGCCGTCGAGCAGTTCACCAAGGTCGCGGCGCGTGAGCTGGGCGGGCGCGGCATCACGGCCAACATCGTCTCGCCCGGCGCGACCGACACCGACATGCTGCGCGACGGCAATTCGCCGGAGGCGCTCGAACAGGTCCCCGCGATGACCGCGCTGCGCCGGCTGGGGCAGCCGGACGACATCGCGGCCGTGGTCGCGTTCCTGGCCGGGCCCGACGGGCGGTGGATCACCGGCCAGAACCTGCTGGCGGCCGGTGGGCTGCACCTCTGAAGACAGGCTTTGGAGCTGCAACTTCAGAGCTGCAGCGACTTGACCTCGAGGAACTCCTCCAGCCCGTGCTCGCCCAGTTCGCGGCCGATGCCCGACTGCTTGTAGCCGCCGAACGGGGCGAGCGGGTTGAAGGCGCCGCCGTTGATCGTGACCTGCCCGGTGCGCAGCCCGCGGGCCACCGCGACCGCGCGCTCCTGGGTGCCCGCCCACACCGCGCCGGCCAGGCCGTAGGGGGTGTCATTGGCGATGCGGAGGGCCTGGTCTTCGCTGGTATAGGGGATGATCGACAGGACCGGGCCGAAGATCTCCTCCTGCTCGATCGTCATGCCCGGCTCGACCGCGGCGAAGACGGTCGGCTCGACGTAGAAGCCGCGCGGGTGCGGGCGTTCGGTGCCCCCGGTCACCAGCCTGGCGCCCTCTTCCTGGCCCCGGTTGATGTAGTGGATCACGCGGTCACGCTGGGCCTCGGAGACGAGCGGGCCGATGCGGGTGCTCTCGTCGAACGGATCGCCCACGGTGTAGCGGCGCGCCGCGTCGACGGCGAGGTGGACCGCGTCGTCGTACTGGTCGCGGTGGACGATCATGCGGGTCCACGCCGAGCAGGTCTGGCCGGCGTTGATGAAGCAGTTGGCGACGCCGACCTTGACGGCGGCGCCCAGGTCGGCGTCGGGCAGGATCAGGTTGGCGGACTTGCCGCCGAGCTCCAGCGCCACCCGCTTGACCGATTCGACCGCCAGCGACGCCACCCGGCGCCCGGCGGCCGTCGAGCCGGTGAAGGAGATCATGTCGACCTCCGGGTGCGCGGCCATGGCCTCGCCCACCACCGGGCCGCGCCCGCTGACCAGGTTGAACACGCCGGCGGGCAGGCCCACCTCGTGGAAGATCTCGGCCAGCGCGTACGCCGCCAGCGGCGCCACCTCGGACGGCTTGAGCACGACCGTACATCCGGCGGCCAGAGCCGGGCCGACCTTGCACACGATCTGGTGCAACGGATAGTTCCACGGGGTGATCGCGGCGACCACGCCGACCGGCTCCTTGAGCACCAGCGAGTTGCCGACGCGCGACTCGCGCGGATGGCTCTCGGCCAGCCGGGCGTAGCCGGCCAGCACACCAGCGGGCATCAGCGTCTGCACCTTGAGCGCGAAGCCCAGGGGCGAGCCCATGTCGGTCGCGATGGTCTTGGCGATGTCGCCGGCCCGCTCGGTCAGCAGCTCGGCGGCGGCGGCCAGCAGCTTGCCGCGCTCGGCGGCGGGAGTGGCCGACCAGGAGGGAAAGGCGCTGCGCGCGGCGCGTACGGCCGCCTCGACGTCGTCGGGGGCGCCCGCCGGCACCCGGTCGATGATCTGCTCAGTGGCCGGATTGACGACCTCGATGGGCTCACCGGAAACCGAAGCGGTCCAGGCACCGCCGATGTACAGCTGACGCATAGCCCCCATCCTCGCGCGCCGGCCGTCGCTGGGCGAGGGCGTGGCGCCTTGTGCGGCTGCTCTTTCAGAAGAGTACGGCCGGACGCACTGGATGGGCGCGGATTGCGCCGCCACAAGTCACTGCGAGGTGAAAATCAGCGGCGCAGGTCAGTCGAAGCTCGGCCGCCGGGTGCGCGAGCGCTTGAGCTCGAAGAAGTCATCGAACTCGGTGACCAGCAGCACGCCGTCCCAGAGCCGGCCCGCGTCCTCACCCCTGGGGATGGTGGTGACCACCGGGCCGAAGAAGGCGTTGGAGCCGACGCGGATGACGGGGGTGCCGACCTCCTGGCCGACCAGGGTGATGCCCTCGTTGTGCGACTTGCGGATGGCGTCGTCGTACTCGGTCGAGTCCATGGCCTCGGCGGCCAGGCCCTTGTCGAGACCCACGGCCTCGAGCGACTCCTCGGCGATCACGCGCAGGGTGTCGATGTCCCGGCCCCGGCCCTCGTTGTGCAGGCGGGTGCCGAACTCGGTGTAGAGGCGGCCGACGTACTCCTCGCCGAAGCGGTCGGCGGCGGTGGCGATGACCCTGATGAGCTTCGCGCCCCTGGCGGACGACGCGCGGTATTCGTCAGAGACGTCCTTGTCCTCGTTGAGGACCTGCAGGCTCATGATGCGCCAGCGAGGCTCGATCGGACGAACCTTCTCGACTTCGAGCAGCCATCGTGACGTCACCCAGGCAAATGGGCAGAAAGGATCGAACCAAAGGTCTACGGGGGTCGTGTCAGTCACGAGGGCCATAACCTGGGGTGTCGATGTCCTATTCCCCGCGTGGCAGGATACCGACAAACCTCCATAAAGTGACGAAAAGAAGTGCGAAAAGGAGTGGAACTTGGCAGGCAACCTGACCCGGGACGAGGCTCGCGAGCGCGCCCGGCTGTTGAAGGTCGAGTCGTATGAGGTCGCACTCGATCTGACCGAGGGAGACGAGCGCTTCGAGAGTGTCACGACCGTCCGGTTCAGCAGCACCCGGCCGGGCTCGGCCACGTTCATCGACCTCCACGGCGCGCACGTACGCAACGTCACGCTCAACGGAAACGACCTCGATGTCTCCACCTATGACGCGGAGAAGGGGCGCTTCCCGCTCCCCTCGCTGGCCGAGTCCAACGAGCTGCGCGTCGACGCCGACTGCGTCTACATGCGCAGCGGCGAGGGGCTGCACCGCTTCGTCGACCCGGTGGACCAGAAGGTCTACCTGCACAGCCAGTTCGAGACGGCCGACGCGCACCGCATGTACGCCTGTTTCGACCAGCCCGACCTCAAGGCCACCTTCCAGCTGACCGCGCTGGCCCCGGCCGACTGGGAGGTCGTCTCCAACGCGGCGGCCACGTCGGTCGAGCACCTGCCCGAGCAGACCGGCAAGCACGGCACGGTGCAGGCGGCCAGGCGCTGGCTGTTCCCCGCCACGCCGGTCATGTCGACCTACATCACCGCGCTGGTGGCCGGACCTTACTACAAGGTGACCTCCGAGCACGACGGCATCCCGCTGGGCATCTACTGCCGCGACTCGCTCGCCGAGCACCTCGACGCCGACAACATCCTTGAGGTCACCCGGCAGGGCTTCGACTTCTTCCACAAGGTGTTCGGCGTCCGCTACCCGTTCGGCAAGTACGACCAGCTGTTCGTGCCGGAGTTCAACGCGGGCGCGATGGAGAACGCCGGCTGCGTGACGTTCCTGGAGGACTACGTCTTCCGGTCCAGGGTCACCGACGCCGTCGTCGAGCGGCGCGCCGAGACGATCCTGCACGAGATGGCGCACATGTGGTTCGGCGACCTCGTGACCATGCGCTGGTGGGACGACCTGTGGCTGAACGAGTCATTCGCCACCTACATGTCGGTGCTCGCCCAGGCCGAGGCGACCCGCTGGGGCAAGGGCGCCTGGACGACGTTCGCGAACGTGGAGAAGTCCTGGGCCTACCGCCAGGACCAGCTGCCGTCCACGCACCCGATCGCCGCGGACATCCCCGACATGCAGGCGGTCGAGGTCAACTTCGACGGCATCACCTACGCCAAGGGCGCCTCGGTGCTCAAGCAGCTGGTCGCCTACGTCGGGCTGGACAACTTCCTGGCCGGGGTGCGCGACTACTTCGGCGAGCACGCCTGGGGCAACACCGAGCTGAAGGACCTGCTCGGGGCGCTGGAGCGGACCTCGGGGCGCGACCTGTCGTCGTGGTCCAAGGAGTGGCTGGAGACCGCCTGGGTCAACACGCTGCGCCCGTCGTTCACGGTCGCCGACGGCCGCTTCGAGACCTTCGAGGTGCTGCAGGAGGCGCCGGCCGACTACCCGACGCTGCGCTCGCACCGGGTCGCGGTCGGCCTCTACTCGCTGGCCGACGGTGTGCTGACGCGTACCAAGCGGGTCGAGCTGGACGTGGTGGGCGCCAAGACGAGCGTCGCGGAGCTGGTCGGGGAGGAGCAGCCCGACCTGGTCCTGGTCAACGACGACGACCTGACCTACGCCAAGATCCGCCTGGACGAGCGGTCGCTGCGTACCCTGGTCGACGGCGGCATCGCCGGCTTCACCGAGTCGCTGCCCCGGGCCCTGTGCTGGTCGGCCGCGTGGGACATGACCCGCGACGGCGAGATGTCCACCCACGACTACGTCAAGCTGGTCGTCTCGGGCGTCGGCACGGTCAAGGACATCACGGTCCTGCAGGCCGTGCTCCGGCAGGCGCGGATGGCCGCGCAGCAGTACGCCGACCCGGCCTGGCGGGCCGAGGGCCTGTCGCTGCTGGCCGCCGAGCTGCGCGAGCTGCTCGCCACGGCGGCGCCCGGCTCGGACCACCAGCTCGCCTTCCTGCAGGCGTTCGCGCCCACGGCCACCTCCGAGGCCGACCTGGCGATCATCTCCGGCATCCTGGACGGCTCGGCCGTGCCCGAGGGCCTGACCGTCGACACCGACCTGCGCTGGACGCTCGTCCACGCGCTGGTGGTGGGCGGGCAGCTGGACGGCGCCGACATCGACGCCGAGCTGGCGCGCGACGCCACCGCCACCGGCGAGCGCTCCGCGGCGCTGTGCCGGGCGGCCATCCCGACGGCCGAGGGCAAGGCCGCCGCGTGGGCCTCGATCGTGGGCGGCAAGCTGGCCAACCACATCGCCCGTACGACGGTCAACGGCTTCCAGGACCCGCACCACCCGGAGCTGCTGGCCCCCTACCGGGAGAAGTACTTCGCGGAGATCGGCCGGATCTACCGGGAGTGGACCTTCGACCAGGCGCAGACGTTCACGGTCGGCTGCTTCCCCGCGCTGCTCATCGAGCCGGAGACCGTGCGGGCGGCGGAGTCCTACCTGGAGAAGGAGCAGCCGCCGCAGGCGCTGCGCCGGATGATCCTGGAGGGCGCCGACGGCGTCAGCCGCGCTCTGCGCAACCGCGCGAAGGACGCCTCCTAGCGCACAGCTCTTGAGAAGGGGTCTCCGGTGACGGAGGCCCCTTTTCGCGTTCCCGGACTCTTGACAGCGGCCTGCGGCGGCTTCATATTTTCAGCACTAACTTTATTTCTAAAGAAAGTCGTTCTCATCACATGGCAGGCACTGATCGCGGTGATCTCACAAGGACGGCGATCCTCGCGCTCCTCGGCACCGTCGGCCCGCTGAGCCGCACCGAGCTGGCGCGCGAGCTGGACCTGAGTCCGGCGACCGTCACGCAGCTCACGCGCGAGCTCATGGGTTACGGGATGCTCGAGGAGCTCGACCTCAAGCCGTCGCGCGGCGGGCGGCCCGCCCAGCGGCTCGGGCTGGTGGGCAGCGCGGGCCGCGCGCTCGGCGTGAAGGTGACGGCCGACCATCTGGTGCTGGTCGACGTGCGGCTCGACGGCGAGGTGCTGGGGGCCTGGGAGTGCGCGTTCGACCCGTCGTCCCCCGAGGCGCTGGACCGGCTGGCCGACGCCGTCGAGGCGGTGGTCTCGGGCAGCGGACACGGGCTGACGGCGCGTACGTCCGCCTCGGCCGGCCACGGACAGGCGCCGCCGCTCCTCGGGATCGGCGTCGGGGTGCCCGGCAGTGTGGAGGACCAAGCGGTCGGCACGGTCAACGCGCCGACCCTGGGGTGGCAGGCCATGCCGGTGGGCGAGCGGCTGCGGCGGCGGCTCAAGCTGCCCGTGCTGGTGGAGAACGACGTGAACGCGCTGGCGGCGGCCGAGCGGCTCTACGGCAGGGGGCGGACCCATCGGGACTTCCTGGTGCTGACCATCGGACGCGGCGTCGGCGCGGCGATCGTGGCCGACGGGCGGGTCTACCGGGGGGCCAGGGGCGGGGCCGGGGAGTTCGGGCACGTGCCGGTCGATCCGGCGGGGCCGGTGTGCGGGTGCGGGGCGCGCGGATGCCTGGAGGCGTACGTCGGCTCGGCGGGGCTGCTGGCGGCGGCCCGCGCCAAGAACGGCGGCTCGGCCGGGCCGCTGGCGGCGGCTCTCGCCAAGGACGGCGGCTCGGCCGGTCTTACCGGGCTGGGCGCGGCCGGGGCGGCGGGCGATCCGGCGGCGCGGGAGGTGTTCGCCGAGGCGGGGGCCGTGCTCGGGCGGGCCGCGGCGGGGCTGATCAACGTGGTCGATCCCGAGGTCGTGGTGGTGCTCGGCGAGGGGACGGCCGACTGGCCGCTCTGGCGGGTGGGCTTCGACCCGGCCGTCAGGGCGCAGCTGTATCCGGGGCGCAGGGACATCTCGATCGAGGTCGAGAGCTGGGACGACACCAGCTGGGCCCAGGGCGCGGCGGCCCTCGTCCTGGCCACCCCCTTCGACGCCGCCGGGGCCGCCGGGGAGCAGGGCCGCCTGGTACGGGCCCGCCTGATCGGGACGACGCCATGAGCCGGTTACAGAGGAGCGAGCGCATGACCCTCACCGCCGTCCGGCCACAGGCCGGGGGCACGCAGGAGCGGCGGGCGCCGCGGCGGCGATGGCGCTACGCCGGGACCGTGGCCGTGTTCCTGCTGCCCAGCCTGATCCCGCTGACGCTCTACACGCTGATCCCGATGGTCGCCTCCTTCTGGACGAGCCTCCACGAATGGGACCTCATCACCGAGATGCGCTGGGTCGGTCTCGGCAACTACGTCGAGCTGCTCGGCGACGCCGGGACGCGGGCCGCGTTCCTGCACACGCTGTACTTCATCGCCGGTTACCTGCCCCTCGTCTACCTGGGCGGACTGGGACTGGCTCTGCTGCTGAACAGGGCGATGCCAGGACGCGGGCTGCTGCGCGGCATCTACTTCCTGCCCGTCATCACCAGCTGGGTCGTCGTGGCGCTGATGTGGAAGTGGCTGCTCAACCCGGCCAGCGGGGTCGTCAACTGGGCGCTGGGGCTGTTCGGCGTCAGCGGGCCCGGCTGGTGGACCGACCCGGACTGGGCGATGCCGTCGATCATCTTCGCCTCGGCCTGGAAGGACCTGGGCTTCGTGATGATCATCCTGCTGGCGGGGCTGCAGGCCATCCCTCGGGAGTTCCAGGAGGCCGCCATGGTCGACGGGGCGGGCGCCGTCCGCCGGTTCAGGCACATCACGCTGCCGCTGCTGTCGCCGTCGTCGTTCTTCGTGGTGGTGATCTCGCTGATCAACGGCTTCCAGGTCTTCGACCAGGTGAAGATCATGACGGGTGGCGGGCCCGGCGGCGCGACGCAGGTCGTCGTGTCGCAGATCTACGACCTCACTTTCCGGTACGGCCGGGCGGGCGCGGCCTCGGCGCTGTCGTGGCTGCTGTTCGCCCTGGTGCTGCTCGTGACGATCGTGCAGATCCGGGGGCAGAGGCGGTGGGTGACCTATGGGTAAGGCGATCCGCTATCTGCTGGTGGGGCTCGGCGCGGTGGTCATGCTGTTCCCGTTCGCCTGGGCGGTGATCACCTCGATCACGCCGAGCGACGCCGTGCTGGCCGTACCGCCGGACTTCACGCCCGACAACGCGAGCCTGGACGCGTACGGCAAGCTGCTCGACACGCTGCCCTTCTGGCGGATCGTGGCCAACAGCGCCTGGATCGGGGCGGCCTCCACCACGCTGCAGCTCCTCACCAGCGCGATGGCCGCCTACGCCTTCGCCAGGCTGCCGTTCCCGGGACGCGGCGCGCTGTTCGCCGTCTACCTGGCGACGCTGATGATGCCGCTGCCCGTGCTGGTCGTGCCGCTGTTCATCGAGATGCGGACGTTCAACCTGGTCGACACGTACTTCGCGCTGCTGGCGCCGACGATCGCGTCGGCGTTCGGGGTGTTCCTGCTGCGGCAGGCCATCAACCAGGTGCCGAGGGAGTTCGACGAGGCGGCCGTGCTGGACGGCGCCGGACATTTCCGAATTTTTGTGTACGTGGTGCTGCCGCTGATCAGGCCGGCCCTGGCCACGTTCGCCATCTTCGGCTTCATGGCCAGCTGGAACAGCTATCTCTGGCCGCTGATCATCATCAAGTCGCCCGAGTTCATGACGCTTCCGCTGGGCCTGGCCACGCTGCACGGCCAGTTCACCACCGAGTGGGACGTGGTCATGGCGGGCTCGGTGATCAGCGTGGTGCCGATCCTCATCCTCTACGTCTTCGCGCAGAAGCACGTCATCGCCAGTGTCGCGCAGAGCGGGCTCAAGTAGTTGTGCACAAGTAAAGGAAGTCCCCCCATGTCACAGAAGATCAGGGTCGCCGCCTCTTTGGCGGCCGCCGCGCTGCTCGCCACCGCCTGCTCCCAGGGGTCGGCGACGAAG
The DNA here is from genome assembly GCF_040648335.1 of Nonomuraea sp. NPDC049158. Taxonomy (NCBI): domain Bacteria; kingdom Bacillati; phylum Actinomycetota; class Actinomycetes; order Streptosporangiales; family Streptosporangiaceae; genus Nonomuraea; species Nonomuraea sp. NPDC049158. The sequence continues at coordinate 53,360 of NZ_JBEZDM010000041.1, read as the reverse complement.
GCCCCGTCCGGCGAGGGCGGCAAGGTGACGCTGCGGTACTTCACGTTCTCGGCCGCGCCCGACCACGTGAAGGACCTGGACAAGATCGAGAAGGCCTTCGAGAAGGAGAACCCGAAGGTCGACGTGGTGGTGGAGACCGCGCCCTTCGACGAGTACTTCACCAAGCTCCAGACCAGCATCGCCGGCGGCACCGCGCCCGACACCTTCGAGCTCAACTACGAGAACTTCGTGACCTACGCCAGCGCGGGCTCCCTGCTCGACCTGGACACGGTGAAGGGCGACGGCGACCCGTCGGTGTACGCCAAGGAATCGCTCGAGGCGTTCAAGCGCGACGGCAAGCAGTACGCGCTGCCCGCCTCGTTCTCCACGGTCGTGCTCTTCTACAACAAGGACCTCTTCGACAAGGCCGGAGTGGCCCCGCCGACGGCCGACTGGACCTGGGCCGACGAGCAGGCCGCCGCCGCGAAGCTGACGGACAAGAAGAAGGGCGTCTTCGGCGACTTCCAGCCGGTGCAGTTCTTCGAGTTCTACAAGACGCTCAAGCAGGCGGGCGGCGAGTTCCTGTCGGCCGACGGCAAGAAGTCGACCTTCAACAGCCCGGCCGGGGTCAAGGCGGCGCAGTGGCTGGTCTCCAAGGTCGGCAAGACGATGCCGACCGAGGCGGAGATCGGCGGCACCGCCGACTACGACACCAACCTCTTCAAGTCCGGCAAGCTCGCCATGTGGCACAACGGCATCTGGCAGTTCGCCGGGCTGAAGGACGCCGCCTTCACCTGGGACGTGGTCGTCGAGCCCGGTGAGAGCGCCAAGGCCAGCGCCGTCTTCCACAACGCCGTCGCCGCCTCCTCCGGCACCAAGCACGGCAAGGAGGCCTGGGCCTGGGCCCGGTACCTGTCGTCGTCGAACACCGCGGCGACCACCCGCGTCGAGTCGTCGTGGGAGCTGCCGCCGGTCGCCGACCAGGCGGTGCTGTCCGGCTATCTCAAGGACCCCAAGCCCGCCAACCGCCAGGCGGTGTTCGACTCGTTGAAGTCGATCGCGCTGCCGCCGGTCATCAAGCGCCAGCAGGAGATGCAGGACGCCGTGACCAAGCAGCTGACCGAGGCCGCCGCCGGGCGCAAGCCGGTGGAGGAGGCGCTCAAGAGCGCCGCCGCCGAGGTCGACGCCCTGCTCGGCTGAGTTGCCCGCCCACTCATCTCAGGAGATCGGTTCCCGTGACCCTCGTGTCGCACAGCCTCGACGTGATCCAAAGGCTCCAGTCCCCCACCGGCGCCTATCCGGCGTCGCCCACCTTCTCCGCCTATCGCGGCTACTCGTGGCTGCGTGATGGGGCGTTCATCGCCGAGGGGGTGAGCAGGCACGGCGACGCCGCCGGTGCGGACGCCTTCCACGCCTGGTGCGCCAGGGTGATCGGCGACCGGGCGGGACAGGTCGACTCGCTCGTCTCGCGTGCGGGACGCGATGAACCGGTCTCGCCCGCCGAGATGCTGCCGACGCGGTTCACACTCGACGGCGTGGACGGGGACGTCGACTGGTGGGACTTCCAGCTCGACGGGTACGGCACGTGGCTGTGGGCGCTGCGCGAGCACTGCTTCCGGCACGGCCGGGCGGTCCCGGGGGTGGAGAAGGGAGTGCGGACGGCGGCCCGGTATCTCACCTCGTTCTGGGACATGCCGTGTTACGACTGGTGGGAGGAGCACGTCGAGCAGCGGCACGTGGCGACGCTGGGCGCGGTACACGCCGGGCTGCGGGCGGCCGTCGCGCTGGGCGTGCTGAGCGGGCCGGAGACAGAGGCGGCGGGGCGTGCGGTGGAGGGCATCGCGGCCCTGGTGGCCGCCGAGGGCGTCTCGGGCGCCGCCTCCGCCACCTCCGCTACCGCCTCCAACGGCGGGACGTCCGGCCTCGGGACGTCCGGCGGCGGGGCTTTGAAGTCCGGATATCTCACGAAATGGCTGGGCAGTGAGGCCGTGGACGCCAGTCTGCTCGCGTGCGTCGAGCCGTTCGGGCTCTACGCGGCCGATCATCCGGTCGGCGCGGCGACGGTGGCCGAGGTGGAGCGGCAGCTGGCCGTCGATGGGGGCGTGTACCGCTACCTGGCCGACACCTTCTACGGCGGCGGGCGCTGGGTGCTGCTGGCCGGGTTCCTCGGCTGGAACCACGCGCGGGCCGGGCGGCGCGCCGAGGCCCGGCGGTACCTGGACTGGATGGCGGCCCAGGCGACCGCCGAGGGTGACCTGCCCGAGCAGGTGTCCGACCGGCTGCTGGCGCCCGACCGGCTCCAGGAGTGGCTGGATCGCTGGGGCACCGTGGCCACGCCGCTTCTGTGGTCGCACGGGATGTACCTGATCCTCGCCGACGAGCTGAACGGGCTGAACGGGCTGGATGAGCAGGATGGGCTGAATGGGCTGGGGGTGCGGGCATGATCCGGCATCGGCCGTACGGGTCCGGGCATCCGTACGCCACGACCGAGGACCAGCGCGTGCCCGCCTGGCCGATGGACGGCGAGGCGGTGGAGCTACGGGTGCGAGCCTCGGCGAAGGTCGTCTCGGTGGTGTGCGAATGGGCCGCCGACGGTGCGGCGCCGATGGACCTGCCACTGGCCCAAGCCGGGGACCACACCGGTGACGCGGCCGAGGCGGTTGACGGCGGGCACCTGGCCAGCGCGGTTGACGGCGGGGACCTGGCAGGCGCGGTTGACGGCGGGCACCTGGCCGGCGCGCAGGCCAGGGCGGCGCGGGCCGCCGCCGGATCGTGGGTGACGCGCTCGCCCGTGTTGCGCGCCGGGCATCGGTACGCCTACCGATTCCGGGCCGCGCTGGACGGCGGTGGGAGCCGTACCAGCAGGTGGTTCGAGGTGACGGCGGCGGCCTGGGGCCGGACGGGCGGGAAGCTCGTCGTGCGCGGCGCCGACCGGGTGGTGCCGGGGAGCGTGCGGTGGCTGGTCGGCGGCGAGGGGGCGCGGCGGGTGCGGTTCGAGCTGGCGCTGGCCGACGGCGAGCACGTGGTGGGGTTCGGCGAGCGGTTCGACGCGGTGGACCAGCGCGGGCGGCGGCTGGACGCGGTGGTGTTCGAGCAGTACAAGGCGCAGGGGGCGCACGGCAGGACGTACCTGCCGATGCCGTTCGCGCTCGTGGTCGGCGGGGCGGCGAGCTGGGGGTTCCACGTCGAGACGTCCAGGCGGACCTGGTACGACGTCGGCGCGTCCACGCCGGACCGGCTGGTGGTGGAGGCGGAGGTGGGGCCGGACGGCGAGCCCTCGGTCCGGCTCTATGACGGCGCGACCCCGGCCGACGTGCTGCGGGACTTCCTGGACGAGGTGGGGCGGCCGACGGAGCTGCCCTCGTGGGTGTTCCGGCTGTGGGCCAGCGGCAACGAGTGGAACACGCAGGAACGCGTGATGGCCGAGATGGACCGGCACCGCGAGCACGACATCCCCGTCGGGGCGCTGGTCATCGAGGCGTGGAGCGACGAGACGACGTTCACGGCGTTCCGGGGGGCCGAATACGAGCCGTCGGAGGAACCGCACCGGCTGGCGGACTACGCCTTCCCACCGGACGGGCCGTGGCCGAACCCCAAGGGCATGGTGGATGAGCTGCACCAGCGGGATATCAAGGTGCTGCTCTGGCAGATCCCGCTGCAGAAGATGCGCCCGCACCCCCGGCACCAGGCGGCCGTGGACGCCCGGCAGCTGGTCGAGCGCGGCTACGGGGTCAGGGAGGCCGACGGCCGGCCGTACCGGAACCGGGGCTGGTGGTTCCCGCTGGCGCTCATGCCCGACCTGTCCTCGCCCGAGGTCCGCGACTGGTGGACGGCCAAGCGCGCCTACCTGGTGGACGAGGTGGGCGTGGACGGGTTCAAGACCGACGGCGGCGAGCACGCGTGGGGCCACGACCTGCGCTACGCCGACGGGCGCAGGGGCGACGACGGCAACGGCCTGTTCCCCGTGCATTACGCGCGGGCCTTCGGCGAGCTGCTGGAGCGCTACGGCAAGGCTCCGGTGACGTTCAGCCGGGCCGGGTTCGCCGGGTCCCAGCCGCACGGGGCGTTCTGGGCCGGGGACGAGGACTCGACCTGGGCGGCGTTCCGGTCGTCCATCAGGGCCGGGATCACCGCCTCGGCCTGCGGGATCGTCTATTGGGGCTGGGACCTGGCCGGGTTCTCCGGTGACCTGCCCGATGCCGAGCTCTATCTGCGGGCGGCCGGGGCGGCGGCGTTCATGCCGATCATGCAGTACCACTCGGAGTTCAACCACCACCGCCTGCCTCTCAGGGACCGCACGCCGTGGAACGTGGCCGAGCGGACCGGCGACGACCGGGTGCTGCCCGTCTTCAGGCGGCTGGCCAAGGTGCGTGAGCGGCTCGTGCCGTACCTGGTGGGACAGGCCCGCCAGGCGGTCGGCGGCGGGGCGCCGCTGATGCGCGGGCTGTTCTTCGACCACCCGGACGACCCGCGCGTCTGGGAGCATCCGCTGCAGTACAAGCTGGGCGACGCGCTGCTGGTGGCCCCGGTGACGGCGCCCGAGATCGCGGAGCAACCGGTCTACCTGCCCGAAGGCGACTGGGTCGACGTCTGGACCGGCCGCGCCCACCGCGGCGGGCGCGAGGTCACGCTGCCCGCGCCGCTCGACCGCCCGCCGGTCCTCTGTACGGCGGAGCACTGGCCTCACCTCTCACCCGTGTTCGCCACCTGATAGGAGCTCCCCCGTGATCCGGTTACGGTCGGGCGTCATCGTCGCGGTGATCGCCCTGCTGGCCTCCCTCGTGACCGTCCCCGCGTACGCGCTCGACGGCATCTTCCACAACCCGACCGGGATCGACGACCTCTACTCCAGCGAGCCGACCGAACGCGCTCCCCGTGACCCGATGGCCGGGGACGCCGTCCAGATCAACGCCACCACCTGGCCCATCGAGTCCGGCCAGACCGTCTGGGTGACCTGGACCAAGAACGGGACCGCCCAGACCCCGATCGGCGCCGCCTGGGACCACAACACCGGCAACAACAGCTACTGGAAGATCAACCTGGGCACCTTCGCCCGAGGCGACAAGATCTCCTACACGGTCAACGCGGACGTGAACGGGGGCGGGCAGAAGAGCACGGGCCCGTTCGCGTTCACGGTCACCTCGTGGAGCACGGTGACGAACGTGACCGGCTACACCAACAACAGCACGTCGGTAGATGTCACGACCGGTGACAGCGCGGGGAGCTTCACGCCGAAGATCCGCTTCGCCTTCCCGGCACTCGACCGCTTCCGCACGCAGATCGCCCCCAGCGGCCAGGGGCTGAACATTTCCGGAGTGTCCGGCTATACGGTGACGGATTCCGCGAGCACCCTCACCCTCTCCACCACGAACCTGGTGCTGAAGATCCAGAAGTCGCCCTACCGCCTGTCGGTCTACAAGGGCGACGGGACGACGCTGATCACCCGGCAGTACGACCCCGCCACGTTCAGGAACATCGGCTGGGCCAGCGACGGCGCCACCACGGTCACCAAGATCGAGGACCACTTCATGTCGCCGTCGGGCGAGCGGTTCGAGGGCTTCGGCGAGCGCTATGACCGCCTCGACCAGCGCGGCACCGACGTGCACAACTACGTCTACAACCAGTATCGCGACCAGGGCAGCACCCGGCGCACCTACCTGAGCGTGCCGTTCTTCCTGAACTCGGCCGGTTACGGGGTCTACCTCCCCAGCACCCGCTACGCGATCTTCAACCTCAACACCCATCTCAGCGACCTGGCGGGGTTCACCGTCGACACGAGCGGCGCGCTCGACTCGACGCTGGACTACCACTTCTTCGCCGGCACCCCCGCGGAGATCGTGGACGACTACACCGCGGTCAGCGGCCGGCCGCAGCTGCCGCCCAAGTGGGCGTTCGGCGTGTGGATGTCGGCCAACGAGTGGAACACCCAGGCCGAGGTGGAGAGCGAGCTGGACAAGGTCGGGACGTACAAGATCCCGCACACGGCGATGGTGCTGGAGCAGTGGAGCGACGAGGCCACGTTCTACCTGTGGCACGGCGCCACGTACGCGCCCAGCGCCGGCGGCGGGAAGCTCGCCTACGGTGACCTGACGTTCCCGGCGGGCGGCGAGTGGCAGAACCCGAAGGCCATGGTCGACAACGCCCACGGCAAGGGGATCAAGATGATCCTCTGGCAGATCCCGGTCTTCAAGGAGAACTTCGACACCAATCCCCCGACCGCGCCGCAGCAGCATCTCAACGACAAGAGCTACGCCCAGGCGCAGGGCTTTGTCGCGAAAAATCCGTCCAACGCGCCGTATCGGATTCCGACCGGACAGTGGTTCGGCGACAGCATGGTCCCCGATTTCACCAGCGCGGCGGCGACCACCTGGTGGATGAGCAAGCGTGACTACCTGATCAACGAGGTCGGCGTCGACGGCTTCAAGACCGACGGCAGCGAGGCGATCTTCGGCCGGGGCGTCACGTTCGCCGACGGCCGCAGGGGCGACGAGATGCACAACGCCTACCCGAACAGCTACACCAAGGCCTACAGCGACTACGTCAAGGCCGAGAGCGCGGACAACGTCATCTTCAGCCGGGCGGCCACGGCCGGCGGCCAGAAGAACTCGATCTTCTGGGCCGGTGACCAGAACTCCAGCTTCTCCGCCTTCCAGGAGGCGGTCAGGGCCCAGCTCAGCGCCGGGCAGTCCGGCGTGCCGTACACGGCCTGGGACCTGGCGGGCTTCACCGGCGACTTCCCCAGCGCCGAGCTCTATCTGCGGGCGGCGGCGCAGGCGACGTTCTCACCGGTCATGCAGTATCACTCGGAGAAGTCGAACCCGGGCACGTCCGAGGCCCGCACGCCGTGGAACGTCCAGGCGCGCAGCGGCGACACGACGGTCGTGCCGACCTTCCGGAAGTTCGCCAACGTCCGGATGAACCTGATCCCTTACCTGTACACCGAGGCCAAGGCCAGTTCGGCCACCGGGGCGCCGATGATGCGGGCGATGAGCTTCGCCTTCCCCGGCGACGCGACGGCCGCGGCGCAGGACCAGCAGTATCTGTTCGGCTCCCAGCTGCTCGTCGCGCCGGTGACCACGCAGGGCGCGACGACCAGGAACGTCTACCTGCCCGCGGGCGAGTGGTACGACCTGTGGAACGGCGGCCGCTTCACCGGCCCCGGCACCAAGTCCTACGCCACGGCCCTCGACACGATCCCGGTCTACGCCAGGCCGGGCGCGATCATCCCGCTCAACCTCAACACCGACTACGAGCTCGGCGGCGAGATCGGCAACAGCGTCACGAGCTATCCGAACCTGGTCTTCCGGATCTACCCGTCGGGCAACTCCTCGTACTCCTACTTCGAGGACTCGGCGAACGCCAACCGGACGATCAGCTCGGCCGAGAACTGGGCCGGACACTCGGTGACGCTCACCGTGCCCACGCTCACCACGACCAGCACGCTGCAGGTGGCGAGCACGAAGCCGACGACGGTGACCGGCGCGACCGCGCGGGCCACGCTGGCGGCGCTCCAGGCGGCGGCCGAGGGCTGGTGGTGGGACCCGGTGCGGCAGCTCACCTACGTCAAGCTGGCCGCAAGTGCCTCCAGCAGGACCGTCACGCTGAACGGCGTGCACAAGGCCGCGTACGAGGCGGAGTTCGGGACGGGCACCGGCACGACGACCAACACCGACCACGCGGGCTACACCGGCACCGGGTTCGTCGACAACTTCGCGAGCTCGGGTGACGCGGTGACCTTCCAGGTCAAGGCGGACGCGGCGGGCAGCCACCAGCTCAAGTTCCGCTACTCGACCACGGTGGCCGGCACCAGGACCGTCTACGTCGACGGCGTCTCGGCGGGCACGCTCACGCTGCCCGCGCAGGCGAACTGGGACACCTGGGGCACCGCCTCGCTCACCACGACCCTCACCGCGGGCGCGCACACCGTCAAGATCGCCTATGACGCGGCCAACACCGGCGGCATCAACCTCGACAACCTGGTGGTGGGCCGGCCATGAAACGTGCTCTCGTCCTCTTGACGGTTCTCCTGGGCACCTTCCTCGTCGCGGGCGAGGCGCGGGCGGCGGTCCAGCGGGTGCAGTTCACCAGCGGATCGGCCTATCTGATCGTCGAGTTCCTCGACGACGACCTCGTCCACTTCGAGCTGGCCTCCGGGACCAGCCCCGGCACCGGATCCGCGCTGTTCACCACGCCGCAGGTGGCGAAGAAGGACTACACCGGTCCGTCCTCGTTCAGTCAGAGCGGCAACACGCTGACCACGGCCTCGATGAAGGTCGAGGTCACGGCCGGCACGCTGTGCGTACGGGTCTCGGACCCGGTCAGGCAGTTGTACGAGGCGTGCCCGCGCAACCTGACCCAGGCGTGGAAGGGCCTGACGATCACCAAGGGCTCGATCCAGAACGCGTACGGGCTGGGCGAGCAGTTCTTCATGGGCGGCAGCTCCGACGGCGACTGGGTGGGACGCGGCCGGACCCCGGGAGGTCCGTACGGCAACGCCATGGCCTACGACACCGACAACGGGCCGGTGGGCAACGCGCAGATCCCCGTGCTGTTCGGGGTCGGCGCGTCGAACCTGAACTACGGGTTGCTGCTCGACCAGGTCTACAAGCAGGAGTGGAACCTGACCGGCGACCCGTGGACGGTCGACACCTGGGGCGACCAGCTCAGGTGGTACACGATGACCGGGCCGGACCTGCCCGACCTGCGCAAGGACTACATGGAGCTGACCGGCCGGCCGCCGGTGCCGCCGAAGAAGGCGTTCGGCATGTGGGTGTCGGAGTTCGGCTATGACAACTGGGCCGAGATCGACAGCCGGCTGAACGGGCTGCGGGCGGCGAAGTTCCCCGTGGATGGGTTCGTCCTGGATCTGCCCTGGTTCGGCGGGGTGACGGCCGGGTCCGACAACACCCGCATGGGCACGCTTTCCTGGGACACGGCCAACTTCCCCAACCCAGCGACCACTATTTCCGATTATCAGGCGAACAAGGGCATCGGCCTGATGACCATCGAGGAGTCGTACGTCGGCAAGAACCTCGCCGAGCACGCCGACCTCGCCACCCGCGGCTACCTCGTCAGGTCCGGCTGCGCGACCTGCTCGCCCGTCTACCTCACCTCCAACGACTGGTGGGGCCGCGGCGGCATGATCGACTGGACGCAGGACGCCGCGGCCGACTACTGGCAGACGACCAAGCGCCAGCCGCTCATCGACCAGGGCATCATGGGCCACTGGCTGGACCTGGGCGAACCCGAGATGTACGACGCGGCCGACTGGACGTCCGGCGTGCTGCCCGGCAAGCACGCCCACGCCGACTACCACAACGTCTACAACCTCAAGTGGGCCGAGAGCATCGCCAGGGGCTACGCGTCGAGCACCAAGCGGCCGTTCGTGCTGGCCCGCTCCGGCGCCGCCGGGATGCAGCGCTACGGCGTGGCCATGTGGTCGGCCGACATCGGCTCCAAGCTGACCGCGCTGGCCCAGCAGCAGAACGCCCAGCTGCACATGTCGATGTCCGGCATCGACTACTACGGCTCCGACATCGGCGGATTCCGCCGCGAGATGCTCGACTCCGACCTGAACGAGCTCTACACCCAGTGGTTCGCCGACGGCGCCTGGTTCGAGGTGCCGATCCGGCCGCACACCGAGAACCTGTGCAACTGCGCGCAGACCTCGCCGGACGCGATCGGGCACACGGCCAGCAACCTCGCCAACCTCCGGCAACGGTATGAGCTGGCGCCGTACTACTACTCCCTGGCCCACCGGGCCTACCTGTACGGCGAGCCGGTGGTGCCGCCGCTGGTGTACCAGTACCAGAACGACGCGAACGTCCGCGAAATGGGGCACGAGAAGCTCATCGGCCGCGACCTGCTCGTCGGCGTCGTAGCCGGTGCGAACGAGCGCAAACGGGACGTCTACCTGCCGGCGGGCTCCTGGTTCGACTACGCCACGGGCGAGAAGCTCACCAGCACCGGCCAGTGGTTCACCGACCGGCCGCTCTGGGTCGGCGGCGCGTTCCGGCTGCCGGCGTTCGCCAGGGCGGGGGCGATCATCCCGAAGATGTACGTGGACGACAAGACCATGAACGTCGTGGGCAAGCGGACCGACTCCACCACCAGGAACGAGCTGGTGGCCCGGGTCTACGCCGACCCGGCCGCCTCGAACTTCACCCTGTACGAGGACGACGGGGCGACGACCGGCTACCAGAGCGGCGCCGTACGCACGACGCTGTTGAGCCAGCAGCTCAGCGGCGGCACGGCGACCGTCACGGTGGCCGCGGCCGGCGGCACCTACACCGGCGCGCCCGCGAGCAGGACGAACGTGGTCGAGCTGGTCTCGGACACCCAGGCGTCCGCCGTCACGCTCAACGGCACCGCGCTCACCCAGCGCGCCACCAAGGCGGCCTTCGACGCCGCGACCAGCGGCTGGTACAACGCGGGCGGCAACCTGATCGTCGCCAAGTCGGCGAGCACGAGCGTCACGACCGCCAAGACGTTCGCGTTCACGCTCGGGCAGGCGCCGGCGTCGATGACGTTCAGGTGCGACAACGGCACGACCACCACGGGCCAGTCCGTCTACGCCGTGGGCAGCGTCCCGCAGCTCGGCGGCTGGTCGGTGGCGAGCGCGGTCAAACTGTCGCCGACCGCCTACCCGACCTGGACCGGAACGATCGGCAAGCTGCCGCCGAACACCGTCATCGAGTGGAAGTGCGTCAAGCGCCAGGAGACGAACTTCCCCGACACCGCCGACCAGTGGCAACCCGGTGGCAACAGCACCTTCACCAGCCCCGCCTCGGGAACGGGAGGCACTACCACAGGGGCGTTCTGAGCGCCGGATCCGGCGCGTCCATCGAGGTCGCGGTGTTAGCCTCGAAGACGTGCTCGGATCCGGGACCAGCCTCAACGATCGCTACACGCTGATCAGCCGCGTGGGCGGCGGCGGCATGGGCGAGGTCTGGCGGGCCACCGACACAGTGCTGGGCCGGACCGTCGCGGTCAAGGTGCTCATCCCCGCCCTGACCGAGGACCCGAAGTTCGCCCAGCGCTTCCAGAACGAGGCCAGGGCGATGGCCACGCTGCGGCATCCCGGCGTGGTCGACGTCTACGACTACGGCAGCTCCGAAGTCGACGGGCGCCAGGTGAGCTTCCTGGTGATGGAGTTCGTCGAGGGCGAGTCGCTCGACCGCGTCCTGCGCCGCGAGGCGCTCGACCCGGCGGCCACCATGCGGCTGGTCGCCGAGGTCGGCGACGCGCTGGCCGCCGCCCACGCGCAGGGCATCGTGCACCGCGACGTCAAACCGGCCAACCTGATGATCCGTCCCGACGGCAGCGTGGTGCTCACCGACTTCGGCATTGCCCACTCGGTCTCCGCGGTCCAGCTCACGGCCACCGGCGCCATGCTCTGCTCGGCCGGCTACTGCGCCCCCGAGATGGCCACGGCCAGCGACGTCACCCCGGCCGTCGACGTCTACGCGCTCGGCGTGGTCGCCTACCAGTGCCTGACCGGGCAGTTGCCGTTCGATGGCGACACTCCTGTCCAGATCATCTACAAGCACCTGCACGCCCCCGTCCCGGACCTACCCGCCGCCGTGCCGCCGGGGCCGCGCCAGGTCGTGACGCGAGCGCTGGAAAAGACCCCGGACCGGCGCTGGCCGACGGCCACGCTGATGGCCGAGGCGGCGAGGAAGGCCCATGACGCGCCTGACTCGCTGGGCTCATCGGCTCTGCCGCCCACGCCGGACTTGCCGGACCTGCCGCCCACGCCGGACCTGCCGCCGACGCCACGCGGCCGCCGCGCGCTGGCCGCCGCGCTGGCCGTGACCGTCGCGGTCCTGGTGACCCTGGCGGTCGCCGGGTCGGTGTGGATCCGCGACGACCAGGCGGCCGAGCAGAGCGGCAGCGTCCTGCCCCCCGTCACGACCGCCTCGAGCACACACTCGACCCCCGTCACGCCGAGCAAGAAGCCGCTGGCGCCTCCGTCGAAGCACTCCCCCACCGCGCGGCCGATCGTCTCCCGCACGCCGACCGCCACCGCCACGGCCACCGCCCGCCCGACCGTGACCGCCCCAACGGCCACCCCGACCTCCGACGACCCCGAGCCGACAGACAAGCCCACCACACCCGAGCCGACGGCGCCCACGATCGAGCCACCGGTCAGCCAGCCACCGACCGACACCATCCAGTGCATCAAGGCGCCCTGCCACACCTAGCCGCCCTCCCGACGGTCTCGACCGGACAGGCGACTATCCGGTCGTGAGTAGGGTGATCGGGTGGATACCCCTCGCGATCTGCTCGTAGCGCTGGCCCGCCGCTACGCCTTCTCCGACCTCGGGGCGCTGGCCTCATCCGAGGAGATCGCCGACGTGTGCGAGTTCGGCAGCCGGCTGCTCTCGCTGGACGCGGAGGACTTCGCGGTCGAGGCGAAGGCCGTACCCGCGGACCTGCGGCGGCGGGCACGGGCCTGCCACATGCCGCAGACCGCGCGCGAGCAGCCACGCGGCGCGCTGGAGTCACTGCGGCCCGCCTACGGGCTGCTGCTGGAGGTCATCGCCATCCGCTGGCAACGCCGCGAGCTGAGCCCGATGATCGCCGCCGTCCACATCGCCAGCGAATACCTGCCGCTGCTGGCCTACGAGCCGCATCTCGGCCATGCCGGCGACCCCGCGCGCTGGCCCGCGGGGCTGAGCGCGCCGGGCAGCAGGTTCGGCGTGATCGGCGACCGCGAGTGCGACCACACCAAGTCCGAGCAGTCGGCCACCAACCGGACCCTGCGGGTGGCGAGCGAGCCGCCCGAAGGCTGGCGCGCGTACTTCGACCGGCAGCACAGCCAGGTGGCGGGCGCGATGGCCGTCTGCGTCGCCACCTGCCGCAACCCGTGCACGGCGATGCACTGGATCGAACCGGAAGAACGCGCCGACCTGCACGTACGGGCCCGCACCGCGCTGGCGTTCGCGGAGACGCCGCTCGTACGCCTGCGGCACGCGGCGCCCGTCGGCCACGGCTTCGGCGTGCCCTCGCCGGAAGAGGTGCTCGACGCCTGGCAGCGCAGCCGGTCGGCGCTCGACAAGAACGAGATCGGCTCGGCCGCGCTCCAGGATGACGGGTTCCCGCTGCCCGGCCTGCCCGCGCTGTTCTCGGCCATCGGCCGCGCCCCCATCGTGCCCGCCACGCTGCTGGCGGGCGTCAGCGAGCATGTCGCCGGCCTGCTCCAACGCTGACCTCTGGGCCTGGGGTTGCCGTTGCCCCCTGGGCCTGGGGTGGCGGGGGCACCCTGGAAGCCTCCAGGCTGACCGCGTCGCCCGCCTCGCTTGCAAAGGCGGGGTGGGCGTCGCCTACCGCGGGGGCGCAGGCGACGCCCGTTCTACCGCCTGGCGGTGGCCTGCTCACCGAGCATGCCGATGCCGTACAGCAGTCCGCCCACCAGGTCGCCGGCGCTGAACGCCGTGGCCATCGACATGGCGGTCAGCCGGCACGTGGTGTCGGGCAGCCGCCGCCGGGCGTTCTCGCCGGTCACGATCTCCAGGGCCCGTCCGGCGACGTCCACGAAGATCACCACCGCCTCGTCGGCCTCCTCACCGAGCGCGGCGTGCAGCCGCTCGGCGAAGTGCCGCCGCCCACCGACCGGCGCGCCGAGGAAGGCGCTGAAGCGCAGGCCGCTGCGCCGCTCGGCGACGTGGAGCGCCTGCCTGATGTCGTCGGCCTGGGCCGAGGTCAGTCCGCGCATCGCCATCACCATCCCGCCGAAGCGCCGCCGACGCGCCTGCCGGGCTCGGCCGTCTCCGCCATCGCGACCCAGTCGGACTCGGGCGCCGGCGCCCAATGAGCGACCCGGTCGGCCAGCACCAGGCCCGAGGTGCTCACGCCGTGCTCACTCCCGGACGGACCGCCCAGCCACACCGGGCCCGTCTCCACCCTCCGCGCCGAACCCCGCCCCGGCACCATGACCGCCAGGCTGATCAGCACGAACAGAGCGAGCGAAACCCCCAAGAGAAAAGCCAGAATCTCCAGCGCGCTGTCCACACCCACGAACGTAATCCCGGTTCGGCTGTCCGGCCAGACCCGGTCGTGAGAGAGTCTGACTCAAGATCCCCCAGACAAGGTCAACTCAACTGTGGATGCGATCGGAAGGTATCCCGTCGAGCGCGTTCTGGGCTCGGGCGCGTTCGCGACGGTGTGGCTCTGCCGGGACGACCGGCTCGACTCCTATGTGGCGATCAAGGTGCTGGCCGACAACTGGTCCGCCGAACCGGCCGTACGCGAGCGGTTCGTCAAGGAGGCCCGGCTGCTGCGCCAGGCGGACTCGCCGCGCATCGTCCAGGTTTACGACATCGGCGAACTGCCGGATGGCCGCCCATACTTCGTCATGACTTATGCCGACATGGGGTCTTTGGCGGGGCGCGTCCTCGACGGCCCGCTGCCCATACCCGAGGCGCTCCGCGTCCTCGGCGAGATCGCCGAGGGCGTGACGGTCCTGCACCGGCTCGGCATCGTCCACCGCGACCTCAAGCCGTCGAACGTGCTGTTCCGCGCGCTTCCGGGGGGTGGCGAGCGCCTCATGGTGGCCGACCTCGGGGTCGCCCGCTCACTGGCCGACGCCACCAGCCACACCATCGCGGCGGGCTCGCCCGGCTACATGGCGCCGGAGCAGATGCGCCTGGACGGCGCCCCGAACGAGCGCGCCGACGTGCACGGGCTGGGCGCCATGGCCTACCACCTGCTCACGGGCCAACTGCCCGCCTCGGGCTCGGTACGGCTGGCACCGCACCGGTTGCGACCGGAGGTGCCGGTACGGGTGGGGGCGGCCATCATGAAGGCCATCGACCCCGACCCGGACCGCCGCTGGCCCAGCATCACCTCGTTCGCCGATGCCCTCAACACCCCGGACGACGCACCCCTGGGCGACGCGTTCCCGGAGTACGCGCCACCGGGCGACGGACTCCCGGAGAGGGCGCTCCTCGACGACGGACTCCCGGAGTACACACCTCTGGACGACGGACTCTCGGAGGAGGCGCTCCCGGTGGACGGGGCGGGCTCGGAGCGGCGTCCGGGAACCGCGGGCCTCAGACCTGCGGACGTTGAGACCGCCGCGTACAGAGGCACGGGCACTCGCGAGGACGCGGGCGGCCGTGCGGCCGCAGGTGCAGATGCGAATGCGAATGCTGATGCGGACGCAAGTGCAGGCGCATCCGCAGATGCAGGCCCAGGTACGGGCGCAGACCACGGTGATGGCGCGGGAGCGGGTGGCGGCGCAGGAGCGGGTGGCGGCGCGGGAGCGGGTGGCGGCGCGGGAGCGAGCGCAGGTGGCGGGGCCGGACCGGATAGTGGGGCCGGACCGGGTGGTAGCGCGGGACCGAGGGCAGGCGCGGGGGCAGGCGCAGACTCCGGTGGTGGCGCAGGACCAGGTGGTGGCATAGGCGCGGGCGTGGAGATGGGCGCGGGTGCTGGGCGGGGCAAAGCGGTGCTGGCTGGGGTGGGCGCCGTGACTGTCGCCCTGGCCGTGGTCGTCGCGGTGCTCATGCTGCGTCCCACCGACCGGTCGTTCACGACGTCCGGTTCGCGGTCCGGATCCGCGGCGCCGCTTGGATCCACAGGACCGTCCGCGTCCGTAGGGCCGTCCGGATCTCAGAGACCGGTCGGGACGCCGCGGGTGTCCGAGCCGCAGTCTCCGAAGGCGGGGATGGGGTTGCGGGCGGGTACGGACATCCCGCCTCAGTACCGGTCGCTGATCATCCAGGCGGGCACCTGGTGCCACGACGTCAAGGGCCTGTCGCCGGCGCTGGTCGCCGGAGTCGTCAAGGCGGCCAGCGGCTTCGACCCCGACCTGAGCGACCCGGCCGCCGACGAGTACGGCATCGCCAGGTGGACCCCCAGAGTCCTCCAGTACTGGCAGCCCAACGGGATCAACGACCCGATGCCGAAGCCGCCCTTCTCCCCCGAGTTGTCCCTGCCCGCGATGGGCCGCTTCTTCTGCGGGCTCGGTCCTCAGATCGCCGACGTGCCCGGGGATCCGGCCGCCAAGCTGGCCGCTCTCTACGTGTCCGGGGTGGTGCCGGTGAGGCGGGAGCAGGGCGTGCCGTCCAAGTGGAAGGCCCACGTACAGGAGGTCCTGAAATATCGGGATCAGTATCAGTCCTGACGGCCACCACCGACCATCACGCCAGCGCCAGCGGCCAGGACCGCGACAGCGACAGCAGGCCGCAGGTCGCGTACCGGACGAGTCGTCACGGGAGGAGGGCAGGTCGGCGTCCGTGACCAGGTCGAACCGGAGGGCCAGGTTGATCAGCGCCGTCCGCTGCCAGTCGGCCTTGCCGCCCTCGTCCGGCTGCTTGACCCTGAGCTTGGTTCCGGCCAGGTAGTCGATGTGGAAGTTCACCCCGCTTCTGGTCAGATCATGCCCCGCCAGCCGCTCGATCAGCTGCGGCACCGTCGGGACGACCGTGCTGGACGGGTCGTGCAGGCGTGCCTCGCAGAGCGCGACCAGGATGAGGAAGTACTTGGCCGTCCTGTCGAGCGGGAAGACGCCCCTCGTCGTCGCGCCCTGGCCGGGGATCGCCGCCGCCGTGCCGTACACGTGCTCGGGCGCGAACACCAGGAAGCCGGTGGTGCCGTGCTCGGCCGGCAGGATCACCCGCGAGAACTCGAACGGCACCGGCATCCCCGTCCGCAGCGGCGCCACCTTGACGAACTCGCCGCCGCCCTCCGGGTTCTCGACCACATAGGTACGTTCGGCGCTGAGATTGCTGATGAGCCAGTAGTCCTCGACCGCCTGGATGCGCCCGGCCAGCCGCGACACGGCTCGGTCGGCCACCACGATGTCGACCGGGACATCGTCGGCGCCGCGGCCGAACGTGGCGGTTTCGCCAGGCTTGAGGTCAGCTGCCACGGCCGTGTCGGTCTGGATGAGTACGGTACGCATGCGCATGGTTGTAGGTCCTTGTCGGCAATACGACCAGCTATAAGGTTCCAGGGGCTACCAGATCGCCGGTCGCCGCTCGCGCCAGAAGCCGCCCCTGGCCGACTCGATCTGGGCCGACAGTGAGATCAGTGTGCCTTCGGCGCCCAGGCGGCCCGCCAGCATGACGCCGATCGGCAGCCCGTCGGCGGTCCAGTGCAGGGGCAGGTTCACGGCGGGCTGGCCGGTCACGTTGTAGATCGCGGGGAAGGCGGCGAACCTCTTCATCCGCTCGAACGTCTCCTCGACGTCGTCCACGTCCTCGAACCAGCCCACCGGCCGCGGCGGCTGTGTGACGGTCGGCGTCAGCACCGCGTCATAAGCGTTGGTCACCGCGAGCGCCGCCCTGGTGGCCAGCTGCAGAGCGGCCTGGGCCCGCAGGAACGCCGGGGCGGAGGTGGCGAAGCCGTGCTCGCGCAGCCGCCTGGTGAGCGGCCGGAGCAGTTCGACCTGGTCCTCGGCCACGGGGTGCATGCAGGCGAAGGCGTACCACATGAGGGTGAACTCCGGCACGGTCTCCGGCCCGAACGGCGGCTCGATCTCGACGACCTCGTGGCCGAGCGCGGCCAGCGTCGCGGCGGCGGCCTCGTACGCGGCGAGCACGTCCGGATGGACGTCGGCGCCGGGCACGACCGGCCGGGCGTAGCGGGCGATGCGCAGCCGGCCCGGCTCGCGCCCGGCGCACTGCAGGAACGTGCCTTCGTGCGGCGGCGCGAGGTAGAGGTCGCCGGGGCTGTTGTGCGCCATCACGTCGAGCAGCGCGGCGGCGTCGGCGACGGTTCGGGCGAGGGGGCCGTTCGTCGACAGGCCCGCGAGGTCGGGGATGATCGGCGCGAAGCTGATCCGGCCACGGGTGGGTTTGATGCCGAACAGCCCGCACACCGACGCCGGGATGCGGATCGAACCGGCCCCGTCGCTGCCCTGCGCGGCCGGCGCCAGCCCGGCGGCCACGGCCGCGGCGGCGCCGCCGCTCGACCCGCCCGCGGAGGTACGCGGATCCCATGGCGAGCGGGCGGGCGGCGAGAGGGCGGTCTCGGTGTAACAGGGCAGGCCGAACTCCGGTGTCGCGGTCTTCCCCAGCATCACCGTGCCCGCGTCACGCAGGCGCTCGACCACCGTGTCGTCCACCGGCGCGACGAAACCCCGGTATGTCGACGACCCGAACATGATGGGCACGTCCTTCACCAGGTTAAGATCCTTTATGGGGATCGGCACTCCGGCGAGGGGTCCGTCTGGCAGCTCCTTGGCCAGGCGGTGCGCCTGTTCGAGGGCTCTCTCGGCGGTCACCGTCACATACGCACCCACCTGCGGATCGATTCGCTCGATCCGATCGAGGTAGTGCCGCGTGAGCTCGACCGGCGAAATCTCCTGGTCACGGATGGCTTGCGCCTGCTCGAGCGCCGAAAGCTCGTGAAGTTCTCGCACGCTACCGCACATTAGGCATCTCTAGAGAAGAACGTAATAGATACCCGGAAAACGGGCGTAGAACACGGTGAGCTGGGCCATAAAACTATGGACAAGGCAGCACTAGGAATCGACAAGAACCACGGGCTACGGTGAGTTACGTGGACTCCGACCATCAGCGAGAAGACGGTCACAACGCGTCACCCATCTGGGTGAGTGACCGACCCGAAGGCGAGCCGGCCCCCGCGAAGCAATCGGCGCCCACGTCAACGTACGCGCCCATCGAGCGCGCGTCGTTGCGCAGCCTGCTCCAACAGCCACGCTTCCGCCGCATGCGCAACCGCGCCCTGCTGGCGATCCCCGTTGGCGTGGTCGT
The DNA here is from genome assembly GCF_040648335.1 of Nonomuraea sp. NPDC049158. Taxonomy (NCBI): domain Bacteria; kingdom Bacillati; phylum Actinomycetota; class Actinomycetes; order Streptosporangiales; family Streptosporangiaceae; genus Nonomuraea; species Nonomuraea sp. NPDC049158. The sequence continues at coordinate 34,656 of NZ_JBEZDM010000041.1, read as the reverse complement.
GGGCATCCTCGTGGGCGACTGGCGGGTAGGCGTGACCGCGGGCGTGATCGCGGCCATCCTCGACACTGTCTACCGAGCGCGGTCCAACTCGACCGTGCCGGCCTGGCGCCGTGCCTCCATCGCGGAGCGCCGCACCGAGGCCCAACTACGCAAGCTCGAACGCAACGGTTATCGCACGCTCCACGCGCGGGCGATCCCGGACAGCGAAGCCCAGATCGACCACCTCGTGGTGGGTCCGACGGGCGTCTACGCGGTCGACTCCGAGAAGTGGGACAAACGGCTGCCCGTACGCGTCCAGATGGGCAAGAAGCTCTTCCATGGGCCGTTCGACATGAAGCCGCGTCTCACCGAGGCCAAGTGGGAGGCGTCGCGGGCCAGCGAGCTGATCAGCGAGGCCTACGGCAAGGAGATCTCTGTCGTGCCCTCGCTGGCCATCTACGGGCCACCCGTGCCGTGGAAGATCATGACGATCCGTGGCGTGGACGTCTACGAGGGCGCCCGTGCCCGCAAGTGGATCACCAAGCGGGAGCGGGCGCTGACCAAGGCCGAGATCGACCGTCTGCACGACATCGCGGCCCAGGTCCTGCCCGCCAGATACGGCGAGGACTGACCGACTGATCTCTGAAGGCACGCCCGCCGCAGTCCCGGCGGGCGTGCCTCTGGCATTCCGGGACCCACCCAGCTCGCCGCCGTACGCGTCCGAGCGATGGACAGTTGTCTCAGCAACCGGGCAAATGGTCGTACGATGTGAGGACTCGCAACGATGGGAGAAGTTCAATGCCCGCCCTCAGGTCTCGTACGGTCACCCACGGCAGGAACATGGTCGGCGCCCGCGCCCTCCTCCGGGCGACCGGCGTAGCCGGGAGTGATTTCGGCAAACCCATCATCGCCGTGGCCAACAGCTTCACGCAGTTCGTGCCGGGTCACGTTCATCTGCGCGACGTCGGCGACGTGGTGTCCGCCGCGATCCGCGAGGCGGGGGCGATCCCGCGCGAGTTCAACACGATCGCGGTCGACGACGGCATCGCGATGGGCCATGGCGGCATGCTCTATTCGCTGCCGTCGCGCGAGCTGATCGCCGACGCCGTCGAGTACATGGTCAACGCCCACTGCGCCGACGCCATGATCTGCGTCTCCAACTGTGACAAGATCACGCCGGGCATGCTGCTGGCCGCCTTCCGGCTCAACATCCCGACGATCTTCGTCTCGGGCGGGCCGATGGAGGCGGGCAAGACGCCCGGCCGCAAGCTCGACCTGATCGACCCGATGATCGCCGCCGCCGACAGCAGCGTCTCCGACGAGGACCTGCTGGAGATGGAGGAGAACGCCTGCCCGACCTGCGGGTCGTGCTCGGGCATGTTCACCGCCAACTCCATGAACTGCCTGGCCGAGGCGATCGGCCTCGCGCTGCCGGGCAACGGCACGATCCTGGCCACGCACAAGGCGCGCAAGAACCTGTTCGAGGACGCCGGGCGCCAGCTCGTGGAGATCACCCGCCGCTACTACGAGGACGGCGACGAGTCGGTGCTGCCGCGCTCGATCGCCACCAGCGAGGCCTTCGAGAACGCGATGGCGCTGGACGTGGCGATGGGCGGCTCGACCAACACGATCCTGCACATCCTGGCCGCGGCCCGCGAGGCCGAGGTCGACTTCGGGCTCAAGGAGATCAACGAGATCTCGCTGCGCGTGCCGTGCCTGTGCAAGGTGGCTCCGGCGACGAACAAGTACCACGTCGAGGACGTGCACCGCGCGGGCGGCATCCCGGCCATCCTGGGTGAGCTCGACCGCGCCGGGCTGCTCCACCGCGACGTGCCGACGGTCAACGGCGCCACGCTCGGCGAGACGATCGCCGCCTGGGACCCCCAGTCGCCCACGGTGCGGCCCGAGGCCCTGGAGCTGTGGCACGCGGCGCCGGGCAACGTCCGCACGGTCAAGCCATACTCGCAGGACAACCGCTGGGACGACCTCGACCTCGACCGGGCTGAGGGCTGCGTGCGTGACCTGGCGCACGCCTACAGCTCGGACGGCGGGCTCGCGGTGCTCTACGGCAACATCTCGCGTGACGGCGCCGTGGTGAAGACGGCCGGGGTCGACGAGTCGATCTGGAAGTTCACCGGGCCGGCGGTGGTGTTCGAGTCGCAGGAGGAGGCGGTCGAGGGCATCCTCGGCGACCGGGTCAAGGAGGGCGACGTGGTCGTCATCCGCTACGAGGGGCCGAAGGGCGGGCCGGGCATGCAGGAGATGCTCTACCCGACCTCGTTCCTCAAGGGCAGGGGCCTGGGCAAGGCGTGCGCGCTGGTCACCGACGGCCGCTTCTCCGGCGGCACGTCCGGGCTGTCGATCGGGCACGCCTCTCCGGAGGCGGCCGAGGGCGGCATGATCGCGCTGGTCGAGGACGGCGACACGATCGAGATCGACATCCCGAACCGGTTGCTGGAGCTCCGGGTCCCCGAGGCCGAGCTGGCGGCGCGCCGTACGCGCCTGCTCGCCGACCTGGGCGGCTACCGGCCCCGCGACCGCAACCGGCCCGTCAGCGCGGCTCTCCAGGCGTACGCGGCCATGACGACCTCGGCCTCCACGGGCGCCTCTCGCGACCTCTCCCAGCTGTCTCGATAAGTTTTCTTTACGGCAGGCACGGTGGGCCCCACCCGCCGTGCCTGCCGACGTCTGTCCAGGGGCACGCTCCTCCGGTTCACCGGCTGAGCGCCGTGACGTGCGTCTTGCCGGCCATGGCTTCCGTCAGTGATGGCGTGCGGCTTCACGTCGCGGCTTCCGTCAGTGGTGGCGTGGCGTCTGACGGGCCTTATTCGTTCGATACAGGGTGCTTACCAGCCGTACAGGCTTTCGAAAACTGTCGGTGGTCGTCTCTATTGTGGGGGTATGGCTACAGGCGTGAACTCCCACACTCGCCCGCTGACCACCGCCGAGATCGCTGCCCTCGCTCTGTCCCTCGCTCATCTGGGGTCCGGTCCGCAGGCCGTCACCGCCAGGCGCGGTCTGCAGCACGCGCTCGAGCATCTGGAGCTCGACGATGACGTCATCTCCACCACCCTCACGACGCTCACCGAGCCGCTGCCCGTGGACATCGCGTCGCGGGCCAGGCTCATCGCGGACGCCATCACCAGCAGGCTGATGATTCGTCTGCACTATCGGGATGCTTCAGGACATGTCACGGCTCGGGATGTCGAGCCGGTGACGTGCCTGGTGCATCGCGAATACTGGTATCTCGTCGGGGTCTGCCGGATGCGGCGGGCCATCCGGGCGTTCCGGTTCGACCGGATTCTCGCGGTCGAGCCGACGCTGACCCCGTCCCGGCCGCACCTGGCCGACCGGTTCCTGCCGTTCCAGCGACGCAAGCGGGCTCGCGCCGCCTAAGCAGCATCCTTCCCGAAGGCCGGGCGGGGCTCGCACTGCCTAGCGAGCACCCCGCCCGCAAGGCTGGGCGAGGCCCGCGTCACCTAAGACATGCCCCGCCGGAAGACCGGGTCGAGGCTCGACCCGTCGCGCCCCAGCTGTCGGCGCGGCGGGTCGGCCTAATGGCCTGCGGCACCGCGGGGCGGGCTTGGGCGGCCGGTGAACCCGGGCGTCAGCCGCAGCAACCCCCGCCGCAACAGCCGCCACCCGAGCGCGGAGCGGCGGCGCCGCCGGTCATCGCGACCGTGGAGAGCAACCTGACGGTGTCGTCGTGCCCCTCGGGGCACGCGGCCGCCTCGTCGGAGGCGGCCATCGGGCGGGTCACCTCGAAGGTCGACCCGCAGGCACGGCAGCGAAAGTCATAGCGCGGCATGCCCCAAGACTACGGCAAACGAGACTACGGCAAAGATCCGAAGGTCACCTGGGCGTAGTCGTAGACGGGCTCGTAGCCGATCGACCGGTAGACGGCGTTACTCGTCGGATTGGCCAGGTCGGCGAAGAGCACCACCTGCGCACAGCGCGTCTCCAGCGCGACCCTGCTGGCGAACGCGGTGACCGCGGCGCCGTACCCCCGTCTGCGACAGGACGGCGGCGTGTACACCGGCCCGATGCGGCAGACGCCGCCCGCCGCGGGCGACAGGGCGGCCATCGACACCGGGACCCCGTCCGCCTCCCACATGAACAGCTGCCGCCCGGCCAGCCGGTGCTCGACCTGCTGAACGGGATCCCCGCCCACGCCCAGACCCACCTCCTCGCCGAACGCCTGGAACCAGGCGACCAGCAGCGGAAAGTCGGCGACACCCGCCAGGCGGCCGTGGCCCGCCGTCTCGGGGACGATCAGGGTGCCGAGACGGTAGAGGCGCTCCGACAGTACGGAGCGGGGCTCGCCGAGCACCTCGGCGAGCGCGCCGGTCAGCTCCAGCGGGCCCAGGACCTCCGTGATCTCGCCCCGCCACGCAGTGACGAACGGCCCGATGGACTCGACCGGCATGCGGGCCAGGCCGATCGGATGCGGCGGTGTACGGAAGGCCGCCCCCCTTACTTCGCCGTCGGTGGTCCACCAGCCGAAGGAGGCGTCATCGGCCGGCATCCCGGCGCGAATGTTGGCCAGCACGGTCAGCGGCACCGTGTTGCCCACGGGGTCGGCGAGCAGGAACGCCTCGGCGGCGCTCGCGTACTCCTCGACGTCGGTGGTGAAGGTCCACATGCCCTGGAATCCTGCCAGGAGCCGTGAAGCACGACAAAGACATTTCAGGCCCGGATCCGAGGGATCCGGGCCCGAAGGTCAGGCAGCCGCTTCCAGGTAGGGCGCCCATTGGGGATCGCCGATGAGCGAGGCGCCGATGAGCCGCCAGTGAGCGCCCCGTGGCACCGCCGGGGCGACGCGCAGCGTCCACCCCAGCTCCTCCAGGAACTTGTCGGCCTTGCGGTGGTTGCACGGCGTGCACGAGGCGACGCAGTTCTCCCACGTGTGGGGGCCGCCCCTGGACCGGGGGACGACATGGTCAATGGTCTCGGCCCGCAGGCCGCAGTAGGCACAGCGGTAATCGTCGCGCCGCATGAGCGCGGCCCTGGTCAGGGGGATGCGAGACCGGTACGGAATACGGACATATCTGCGCAGCCGGACCACCGAGGGCACCTCCAGCGTGCACGTCGCGGAGCGCAGGACCGCGCCCCCGCCGTCACGGTGGACGATGTCGGCCTTCTCCCGCAGCACGAGCACGATGGCTCGATGCAGCGACAGAGTGGTGAGTGGCTCGTAAGTAGCGTTGAGCAGCAGGACTTGGCGCGTCATCGGGCCTCTCCCTGCTGCATGGGTATCAAGGGGGACATGCCGTGGCATGTCCCGGCTGTCGGCCCCTCCTGGGGCACTGGTGCTTCCGTCACGTGGACCTCCGCCGGACGGTCCAGCGGATGGTCACCACGGCACCGTCCTGTCACCAAGTCTGACGTTTACCGCGTGGTCCCCGCCACCCCATAACCCCCAGCCGGAATGACCAGAGGGACGCACGGTACGTTTTATGCCCACTTCACCAGGGCTTTACGCGCCCTGCTTGGCAGTAAGGTTCGGGCATGACGCGAGAGCCCTACCCCACAGCACGCCGCGAGGAACGCGCCGAAATTTTGCACGACACTCCCGTCGCGGACCCCTATCGCTGGCTTGAGGATCCCGACAGCCCGGAGACGCAGGGATGGCTGCTCGCGCAGGCCGACCTGTTCAAGCGGCAGAGCAAGCCGCAGCGGTTCGGGGACCGCATCGCCGAGCTGCTCAGGTCGGGGTCCGTGGGGGTGCCCGCCTGGCGCGGCGACCGCCACTTCTTCAGCCGCCGCACGCCGGACCAGGAGCACGCGGTCTACTACGTCTGCGAGAACGACGGGGCCGGCGGCACCGAACGGGTCCTGATCGACCCCATGGCCATCGACCCGTCGGGCCTGACCACGCTCGACGCCGTCCAGCCCGACAAGGAGGGCCGCCTGCTCGCCTACCAGATCTCGGTGGGCGGCAACGAGGAGTCGGTCCTCTACGTCATGGACGTGGCCACCGGTGCCCGCGTCGAGGGCCCGATCGACCGGTGCCGCTACTCCCCCATCGCGTGGCTGCCCGGCGGCGAGGCGTTCTACTACGTACGCCGGCTGCCGAGCACGGAGTTGCCGGAGGGCGAGTCGCAGTTCCACCGCCGCGTCTACCTGCACCGCGTCGGCACGTCCACCGAGGACGACGCGATGATCTTCGGCGAGGGCCTGAAGATGACCAACTACTACGGCGTCTCGGTCTCGCGTGACGGCCGCTGGCTCCAGGTCTCCGCCAGCGAGGGCACGGCGCCGCGCAACGACCTGTGGGTGGCCGACCTGACCGCGTCCTCGCCCGACAGGCCCGACCTCCAGGTCGTGCAGGAGGGCGTGGACGCCCAGACGGGGCTCTCGTTCGGCCGCGACGGCAGGCTGTACGTCCACACCGACCGCGACGCGCCGCGCGTCCGGATCTGCGTCACCGACCCGGAGACGCCCGGCTTCGACAGCTGGCGCGACCTGATCCCGGAGGACTCCGAAGCGGTGCTGTCCGACTTCGCGATCCTCGACGACCTCGAGCGCCCGGTCATGCTGGTGAGCTGGACCCGCCACGCGATCAGCGAGATCACGGTGCACGACCTGGCCACCGGCGAGCGGATCGGCGAGGTGCCGGCCCCCGGCCTCGGCTCGATCGGCGGCATCTCCGAGCGTCCCGAGGGCGGCCACGAGGCGTGGTTCGGCTACACCGACAACACCACGCCGCCGACCATCCAGCGTTACGACGCCAGGACCGGCGAGACCACGCTCTGGGCCGCCTCGCCGGGCGTGGTGGACGTGCCGCCGGTGCGCACGTCCCAGGTCGTCTACCGGTCCAAGGACGGCACCGACGTCCGCATGCTGGTCATCTCGCCGGTCGACGGCGACGGGCCGCGCCCGACCATCCTGTACGGCTACGGCGGCTTCGGGCTGTCCATGACCCCCGGCTACTCCGCCTCGGTGCTCGCCTGGGTGGAGGCGGGCGGCGTCTACGTGATCGCCAACCTGCGCGGCGGCGGCGAGGAGGGCGAGGACTGGCACCGCGCCGGCATGCTCGGCAACAAGCAGAACGTCTTCGACGACTTCCACGCCGCGGCCGAGCACCTCATCGCGACCGGTGTGACGACGTCCGAGCAGCTGGCGATCTCCGGCGGCTCCAACGGCGGGCTGCTGGTGGGCGCGGCGCTGACGCAGCGTCCCGAGCTGTACGCGGCCGTCGCCTGCTCGGCGCCGCTGCTGGACATGATCCGTTACGAGCAGTTCGGGCTGGGGGCGACCTGGAACGTCGAGTACGGCTCCGCCGCCGACCCCAAGGGGTTCGGCTGGTTGTCGGGCTATTCGCCGTATCACCAGGTTCGCGAGGGCGTGGCGTACCCCGCGACGCTGTTCACGGTCTTCCAGTCGGACACGCGCGTGCACCCGCTGCACGCCTGGAAGATGTGCGCGGCGCTGCAGCACGCGTCCACGGGTGCGGGGCCGATCGTGCTGCGCAACGAGACCGAGGTGGGCCATGGCGCCCGTTCGATCAGCAGGTCGGTCGATCTGTCGGCTGACACGCTGACGTTCCTGGCCCGGCACACCGGCCTGTAGCCGTAGGGGCAGTCAGCGGGGGAAGATGACCGTCCGGTGGCCGTCGAGCAGCACCCGCTGCTCGGCGTGCCACTTCACGGCCCGGGCCAGCGCCACGCACTCGACGTCCCGCCCGATCGCCACCAGGTCCGCCGGGGAGTGGCTGTGGTTCACCCGGGCCACCTCCTGCTCGATGATCGGCCCCTCGTCCAGGTTGGACGTGACATAGTGCGCCGTCGCGCCGATCAGCTTGACGCCCCGGTCATGCGCCTGGTGGTAGGGCCGGGCGCCCTTGAACGACGGCAGGAACGAGTGGTGGATGTTGATGGCCCGGCCCGCCAGCTTCTCGCAGAGGTCCTCCGACAGCACCTGCATGTAGCGCGCCAGCACCACCAGCTCCACCTGGTAGTGCTCGACCAGCGCGAGCACCTCCGCCTCCTGCCGGGGCTTGGTCTCGGGGGTGACGGGCAGGTGGTGGTAGTCGATGCCGTACGACTGCGTCAGGGGCCGCAGGTCGGGGTGGTTGGACGCGACGGCGACGATCTCGATGTCCAGGGCCTTGGCGCGCACCCGGTAGAGCAGATCGTTGAGGCAGTGGTCGAACTTGCTGACCATGATGAGCACCCGCGGCTTCCTGGCCACGTCGCGCAGCTTGATCTCCATGCCGAACTCCGGCGCCAGGGCGGCGAAGGCCGCGCGTAGCTCGTCCTCCGGCAGCGGCGCCGCGAACTGGACCCGCATGAAGAACCGCTGCGCCTCCCGGTCCCCGAACTGCTGGCTCTCGATGATGTTGCACCCGTGCCCGGCCAGCAGGCCAGAAACAGCGGCCACCACACCGGGCCGGTCAGGGCAGGACAGAGTCAGGATGTATTCGGCAGAGCTCATCATTTCACTCTCGCGGACAGGAGATCACAGGGTGGCTTCGGGTTGACCTGGGCAGACTACCTCTCAGCAGCGGACTCCACATCGCCGTACGGCCGACGGGCGGTGCGCGTGGAGCGCCTCTCCCGCTAGACCGCCCCGAATGGGATGGAGTGCCCGCCTTTGGATGCTTCCGTACTGATCGCGATCGCCTGTCTGCTCGCGTTCGTGTCCGGGATGAACGACGGCGGCGCCCTGCTCGCCACCGGGCTCAAACTGCCCGCGATCCGTCCGGCGGTCGGCACCCTCACCCTGGTGGTGCTGATGGCGTTGGTGCCGCTGGTGACCCATCAGGTCGCGCGGACGTTCGTGACCCGGCTGGCCACGTTCCAGGGTCCGGGCGCGAAGATCGCGATGACGGTCGCGGTGGCCGCCGCGCTGATCGTGGTCATGACACTGAGCGCGAAAGGCCTGCCGACCAGCCTCACCCTGGCCATCGTCGGCGGCCTCACCGGGGCCGGCCTGGGCTGGGGGCTGCCGGTCTCGGCCGGGTCGGTCGCCCAGGTGCTGGCCTTCGCCCTGGCCGCGCCCGTCGTGGGCGGGCTGCTGGGCTGGGTGGTGATCCGGCTGCTGCTCCTGGTGACGACCGGTCGGGGGCTCCCACGCTGGCACTGGGCGGGCTTCCTGCTGCAGACCATCGCCTACTCGGCCAACGACGGCCAGAAGGTGCTGGCCGTCCTGATGGTCGCGGGGGGCTTCTCGAACGCGCCGCTCATCTACACCTCGCTGGTGGCGGTGCTGTTCGGCTTCGGCACCGTGTACGGCCTGCCCAAGGCGGGACGCACGCTGGGCCGGGAGCTCATCGTCTTCCGCCCCCTGCACGGCGTGACGGCCGAACTGGCCTCGGGCCTCGCGGTGATCGGCAGCTCGGCCCTGGGTATGCCGGTGAGCATGACCCAGGCCATCGCGGGCGGGCTGATCGGCGCCGGGGTGGCACAGGGCGCCGGCCGGGTCCGCTGGCACGCCGCCGTCAAGATCGTCATCGCCTGGGTGCTGACGCTTCCGATGAGCGCGCTGGTGGCCGCGCTCGCGTCGTACGCGGTGAGGGAGGTGACGGCATGAAGCGGTCGCGACGGGCCAAGGCGCTATGAAGCGGTTGCGACGGGCCCAGGCGCTGCTGTCGGGACGCATGGACAGCGCGCTCACCGAGGCCCTGCTCGGCCAGCTGGCGGCGACCAAGGAGGGCGCGTGGCTGGCGATGGCCATGATCGGCGGGGAGGTGGGCAGGACGGGCGCGCACGAGAAGATGCGGGCGATCGAGCACCTCGGCGACCAGGAGCGGCGCACCCTGGTGGAGGAGCTCAAGTCCGCGCTGGTCACGCCGATCGACCGGGAGGACCTCTACCGCCTCTCCCGCTCGATCGACGACGTCCTGGACTCGCTGCGCGACTTCGTACGCGAGTCGCACCTCTATCGGGTCCCGGACCAGCTCCGCTTCGCCCCGCTGCTCGACCAGGTCATCGATGGCATCGACGCCCTGGAGAACGCCGTCCGCGACCTCGCCTCCCGCCCCTCGGCCGTGCTCCACGACGCGCTGGAGGCGAAGAAGACCGGCAGGTCCATCAGGCGCATGTACCAGTACGAGATCGCCCGCATCTTCTCGGGCGAGCTGACGTCCGACGCGATGAAGCAACGTGAGCTGGTGCGCCGCCTGGAGATCGTCGGCATGGCCATCGGCGAGGCCGCCGACGCCATCGCCGACGGCTCCATGAAACGCTGACCCGGTAGGTCCGTGAGGAGGACGCGTGGAGTCCCACCAGATCAGCAGCGACCGTCCCGCCGCGCGGGTGGTCTGCGTGGACGCCGAGGGCCGGGTGCTGCTCGTGCGCTGGCATGACCACGTCAGTGGCGAGGCGATCTGGGAGCCGCCAGGTGGCGGGATCGATCCCGGCGAGACGCCCCTGCAAGCGGCCGCCCGGGAGCTGACCGAGGAGACCGGCCTGCCGGGGTCGGCGGTGCGTGATCAGTGGGTACCCGTGCGCCGGGACTTCACCTGGCTCGGTGTGCGGTACGTGAAGACCGAGCCGTTCTACCTGGCCCGCTTCCCCAGGAAAGCCCCCGAGGTGGATCCCGGTGAGCTCACGGACGAGGAGACTCGGGCCTACCTCGGCTACCGGTGGTTCGCCGCCGACGAGCTGCCGTACGGCGTCGAGCCGCCCGAGCTGGCCGAGGTGATCGCCAAGCTGACGGGACCGGCCTGACAGCGTGCGGCCGCCCGTGACCGCGAGCGGCCTGACCCGCGCTCACACCTCCAGGGTGAGGCCGCCCGTGGCCACCGCCAGCTCGCCGTCATACGTCCGGGCGGCCGCCGCCAGCGCGGGCTCGGGCGGGGTGTCCGGCCACAGGTGGGTGAGCACCAGCCGGGCCACCCCGGCGCGGGCCGCCGTACGACCCGCGTCCAGGGCGCTCGACAGGTAGGGCGCGTCCTCGTCGGGCACCCGCTCGGGATAGGTCGCCTCCGCCAGCAGCACGTCGGCGTCCCGGGCCAGCTCGGCCAGCTCGGGGGCGGGCCCGGTGTCTCCCGTGTACGCGACCACCCGGCCGCCGCCGGTCAGCCGGAGCCCCGCGTTGGGCACATGATGCGGAAGCGACCAGCTGTCCAGACGGAAGGGCCCGATCTCGTACGGCTTGCCGGGAGCCAGGTCGTACGGCACGAAGCTGCCGGCCAGCATCCGAGCCTTGTCCAGCGCGAGCACGGCGGTGAGGGCCTCAGGCGGCGCGTACACCGGCAGCGCGGCCGGCGGCGCCTCCCCCAGGGCGCGGGCCCGCAGGAGGGGGTTCAGGTCGGCGCAGTGGTCGGGGTGGCCGTGCGTGACCAGCACCGCGTCGATCTCCTCGGCGGCCGTCGACACCAGCAGCCTGGGCAAAGTGGCGTAACCGGGATCGATCAGCACCCGGAACCCGTCATGCTCGACCAGATAGCCGCTGCACGCCTGCCCGGCCGCCGGCCATGCCCCGCAGCCGCCCAGCACCGTGATTCTCACCATGAACAGGGAAATATAGCGGGCTCAGGACGTGTGGCGGTGGCCGAGCTCCGTCAGCGTGGTCAGCATCAGCCCGCGCAGCAATTCCCCCGCCACCTTCTCGTGCTCGCCCTCCACCGGCAGCCCTTCACTCACCCGAGCCTGGTAGACCTCCCGCTCCCCCGGGTCGGTGTAGGGCTGCGCCGTCATCCCCACCACGACCGTCGCCCGGGTGCCGCCCCTGGGGAGCACCGCCACGGCATGCGTGCGCAGGCAGCTCTCGTCCGGCGCGCCGTACCAGCCGCACTTGACCCCGGCCTCCGGCGAGCCGAGCGCCTCGCGGGCGCCGAACGCCTGCTGACCCGTGACCTCGCGCATCCAGTCGAGGACCGTGCCCGCCACCGGGTCGCCGGCGGCGGCGGTCTGGGCGAGCGCCGCGTAGGCGATGGCGACCTCGTCGGCCGCCACCTCGACCGAGCCGAAGCGCGACGGATCCCCGTTGGGCGGCGCCCAGACGACGCCGGTGCGCTGGTAGATGTCGTCCAGGATGACCCGTGGCCCGACCGCGAGCCAGAGGTTGAGCGTGTCGGCGTTGGACGAGACGACCACCGCGGGCTCGGCGTGGCGGCGCCAGCGCTCGGCGTCGGGGATGTGCGCGGCCGCCACCCACGCGTACAGCGGCTTGAGCAGCGAGGCGCAGCGCAGCCGGGCCAGGCCGGAGCGGACGCTCACCGCGCGGGCGGGCGGGCCACCGTAGCCGCGCCTGATGCCCGCCGCCTGAGCGCTGGCTCCTTCCTGGAGGTCACGCAACAGCTCGTCGAAGGCCACGGGTCCAACCGTAGCCGTAGGAGGGGCTCTGCCAGCGCCCTTCGCGCCACTCCGCGTCCGGCGGGTCGCCAGGAAACCCTCCGGGCCCGTCTCAAGGACCGCGCCACCCCTGGATCAAGGACCGCGCCACCACCAGGACACCGCGATCGCGACGAACACCAGAGCCGGGACGCCGAGCGACACGAGCAGCCGCCTCCTCTTGGCGATCTCCGTGTCCGTCGCGAAGGCCGCCATGGCGCCCGCCATCGCGAACGCCACCGCCGACATCAGCACGTGGGCGAACCTGGACGACGAGGACGGGAGCACCTCACCCGCCACCCTCAAACCCATCAGCATGGCGGCCGTCACCCAGGCCACGCGGAAGCCCGGGCGCACCTCCACCCGGTTGAGCACCACAGCGGACAGGGCGAACGTGCCCACGGTGATCACCAGGAGGATGCCGAGCGCCGGAGGCAGGCAGTTCCACGCCTCACAGCCGACGGCCGTCCATCCGATGCGGGCGGTGGCCCACCAGAGAACGCCCAGGGCCGCGTAGACCGCCGCCGCCCTGGCCGCCCGTTGCTTCGGCATCCCTACATACTGGCCGATGCCCTACCTGACCGCGGATGCCCTCACGCTGACCGCCGCTCCACGGGACCGCCGATGCCCTACATGCTGGCCGACCGGAGACGGGCCGCCCGCTCGTCGTCGGCCGCCGCCTCGGCCGGGTGACCCAGGGCGCGATGGACGACGGCGCGGTTGTCGTAGAGGGTCGGCTGGTGCGGTTCGAGGGTGATGGCCCGCGTCAGGTCGGCCAGCGCGCCCACCCAGTCCCCCGACTCATAGCGCAGCACGCCGCGGTTGCCCCAGGCCGAGGCCAGCTCGGGAGCCGCGTCTACCGCCAGGTCCAGCGCCCGGCGGGCCTCGCCCAGCCGGCCGGCCGCGGTCTCCAGCTGGCCGAGCACGACCAGCAGGTACGGGTTGCCCGGCGACTGACCGAGCCCGGCCGTCACATCGGCCCTGGCCTCCTCGTCCCGCTCCAGCATGGCCAGCAGGCCCGCCCGGTTGATGTAGGCGTCGAGGTAGTCCGGGTCCAGCTCGATCACCCGGCCGAGGTCGATGAGGGCGCCGTCGAGGTCGTCGCGTACGACGCGCAGCTCGGCCCGGTTGTAGTACGCCTCGGGCAGCGGCGGCCCGGCCCGCATCGCCCACTCGTAGTCGGCCAGCGCCTCCCCGTGCCGCCCGAGCCGGTAGAGCAGGTTGCCGCGGTCGAGGTAGTAGTCGGGGAACATCGGGTCGATCGCGATGGCCGCGCCGTACTCCTCCAGCGCCTCCTTGACCCGCCCGAGCGTGGCCAGCAGCTGGGCGCGGTTGGCCAGCAGCACCATCCGGTGCACCGGGTGCCGCTCACCCAGCTCACGGGCCAGGTCGAGGGCGGAGTCCACCAGGGCGAGCGCGGCCTCGGGACGGCCCTGCCGCAGCTCGATCAGCGCGAGCCCGTTGCGGTCGAAGCCGAGTTTGAAGGCGCGTTCCATGGGGTCGGGCAGCAGGCTGGAGATGGCTATCGCCTGGTTGATCCAGCCGGTGGCCCGGCCCAGGTCGCGCTGGGCGGCGTCGGGGTGGCGGGCGTCGAGCATGGCGGTGCCGTACGCGCTGGCGGAGTGGACGGACGGATCCTGGCTGGAGCGGCGGGCGGCCTCCCACAGCACGCGGGCCTCGAGCGTCTGGCCGAGCGCGCCGAGCGCGGTCGCGGTGCGCTGCGCGAAGAGCCACCACCGCCGGCTGCCGGGCTCGGTGCGCGCGAGGCCGAGCTGGCCCAGCTCGACCAGCGCGTGCAGGAAGCCCTCCCTCGTGCAGCGGTCGACGAGCTCCCACAGCTCGTCGGCGTCGCGCGAGTCCTCGGGCGGCTCCGGCCCGCCGGAGTAGACCATGATCGTCAGGATGTCCGGCGGGATCCTGCGCATCAGCACGTCGAGCAGTTCGGCGTCGGTGGGGTCGGCGGCGTCGGCGTTGCACACCGCCAGCGCGCAGCCGGGCGGCACCACCGCACGGACGAACTCCGCGATCCCGTTGGCCAGCCGCAGTGAGCGGCGTGGCGCGGGCACCAGGATGCGCTCGTCATCGGACAGGCCCGCGTCCAGGGCCATCCTGCGGAGGGGCACCCGGTCGCACAGACCGGGTGCCACTGCTCGGATCTCGATGTCATGGGCCGCCACGAGCTCCTTGGAGCTGTCCAGGGCGGCTGGGACCAGGTGGTGCAGCAGCGCGGATCCGACGGTGTAGGGCCCCAGGGGCCGTCTGTGCCCGTCGATCACCGGCATCAGCAGATGTACCGCCTCCCATCGGTCGGGCGGGGCCCCCTGAGCCCTGAGATGGGATCTCCCCTCGATCACCCCTTATGTATGACGCTGGAGGTCCCGGCGAGCCTCGCGGTGCCAGGCTTGCGGACGGCGATGCGCTTCATGATGAACCTCTCACTTTTGGGTTTATACACCACTATCGGACACCTCAGCGAATATCAAGATTTCTGGCGAATAAGTGAGCGGTCAATCAATAAGAACCTCTTGTTTTTTGACTGCGATTAGTGGCCTATTGGGACCGAAACCAGCGGGCGATTGACACCGACCTCTTCTGTCCAGATTCCTCGACCAACGCGCACAAACAACGGCCGACGAGACCGTCCGATGGGCAACCGTCGTGAGAAAGGTTCTTCGCTCGGACGATGTTGGTGGCCTGCTCGATCAACCGATCGAGGCTGGGCTCCCTCGTCCCCTTGTGCGAACCCTCGTTCCACGGGCACGCCTCGGGGCGCGCGCAGGCGGTCTTGGCGGGGTACGACACGGCGCGCCGCTCCAGCTTCAGCGGATCGTCCCGCTTGATCTTCAGGTCGGCCAGCACCCTCCTGGCCCTCCTGGTCACCACGACCAGGGCCCGGTCGCCCACCTCTCGCGGCGAGCCCCTGGAGGGCACGGCCAGCAGCATCGCGACCGCCATCAGCCCGCCGCCCACGATCATGCTCAGGCCCACCTGCTCGTGGAACCAGATCACCGCGATCGCCGTCACCCAGAGGGGCTGCGACGACATCAGCACGGCGCTGGGGATGGCCGGCACGTGCGCCTGGCCGTACGAGCGGGCCAGGAAGCCCAGAGCGCACGAGACGACGGAGAGGTGGGCGAGTATCCCCCAGTCGGACAGGGTGGCGGGCACCTCGATCCCGTCGCGCACGGCCAGCACGCCGGCCATGGCGCCGATCGTGGCGAGCTGGATGACGGTGAGCGCGTAGGCGTCGAAGACCTTCTCGCCGCCTGAGAGCCGCGACAGGTACAGCGTGTGGCCGGAGTAGAGGGCGGCGGCCCCGAGCGTCACCCCGAGCGCGAGCAAGGAGATCTCCCGATCCTCTGTGCCGCGCATCAACGTGAATACGGTCATGCCGGCCAAGGCGAGTCCCACGCCCGCCCAGACCCGGCGGAGCACCTTGGCCCGAAACACCACCAGGGCCAGGATCGGGGTGATGACCACGTTGCACCCGACGGCGAACCCCGAGACCGCCGACGGGAGACTGTCGAGCGCGATGGCCTGAGCGCACTGCCCGACGCCGAACATGACCCCCAGGATGACCCCGTTGACCCAGGTCTCACGCGACAGGCGCCGGAGGCTGCGCGGCCGGAGCAGGTACAGGGTGAGCGCCGCGAGGAGGTAGCGCTCGGCGAGTAGATCCTCGACGGGTAACCGAAGGATGAGATCTTTCATCAGCGGGAACGCCGACCCCCAAGCGGCGCTGACGAACAACAGGAGCACGGCTCCCAGGAGGGGCCGGGGAGCGGGCACAACGGCCATGCCAAAAAGCATCTCACTACAATCAGCAGCCATCGGTGTACAGGCAGCAGCCGGTGATGTTCCTCTACCACCGAGAGGAACGGGCCTCACCCGCGGGTGCGTACATCCCTATCCGCAGGAGTCCCCAGGGCCCCATTTCCGTCACATCCGCTCGCCTGAGCCGACAGCGCGACTACGGAGTGTGCCTGCCCGCGCACTTCGGCCCGGGCAGGCACAGGGGTTATGGCTCTACGATTCGAGCGCGTCGGCCGACTCGGCGACCCGCCGGCGGTCACCCTCCTCCGGCACCAGGCGCTTCTCGCCATAGACGACGACGAGGTCGCCGACCTGCCGCCGGGCGATCTCCCGCCAGCCGTGGCGCTCGTACAGCGCCAGGGCGGCCCCCTGGTTGAGCGTCGTGTCTCCGCGGACGACGTGGAATCCCAGCTCCACCGCCCGTTCCTCCAAGGCCCGCAGCATGGTGGCGCCGAACCCGCGCCGCTGGAAGCCCGGATGGACCCGCAGGCGGCACACCTCGGCCGTCTCCGAGTCGATGGGTCTCAGGCCGCCCATGGCCACGACCCGCGAGCCGAACTCGCCGACGAGGAAGTCACCGCCGCACGCCAGGTAGAGCTCCTGGATGCGGGGGAAGTCGTCGTCGTAGTAAACACCGTCGCCCGGCGCCAGTCCCACCTCGGCGAGAGAGATCCGGTGCAGGGCGAGGATGGTGTCGAGGTCAGACCAACGATAACGTCGGATCTTCAGCTTCAAGCACTCCCTTCCCCGGTGGCCAGTTCAGAAGGACGCAGTTCCTCCTGGAACGCGGCCAGGTCGGGATGATTCGCGTCGCGCGCCTTGATCGCCTGTGCGAGCGCGACAGCCGGGCGCATGATGAAATCGGTGCGGTATTCGGGGCCGAGCAGGCGCATCGCCTCCTTGCCCATGGCGATGGCCTCCCCGACGTCCCCCTCGATCAGGCGGCACTGTGCGCGATCCAGCCTGATCAGCGTCTGGTCGATGATGTGATCCTGGTATTTGTCGAGTGCCTGGTCGAGCACCACCTCGGCTTCGAGGGTCTGTCCGAGCTTCGTGAGCACGTCGCCCTGGTAGAAGTAGAGCTGCCGTTCGGTGTAGCCGAAGGCCATGTCCTCGCGTTCGTGCGACTTCATGTGCGAGAAGGCGTTCCTGGCCCGCGCCAGAGCGCGTTTGGCCTGGTCGACGACCTCCTTCTTGCTGTCGACGCCCGAGATCATGGCCAGTGCGCGGGCCTCGACGACCGGCGCCATGGCCTGCGCGGCGCAGGGTGTCTGGCCGGCCAGGTCACGGCTCTTCTTGGCCAGGTTGAGCGCCTCGCGGGCGTCGCCGTAGTAGAGCGGGACGAGCGCCTCGCGGGCCGTCACCCAGGCACGCAGCGCGCGGTCGCCGGTCTCGTCGGCGGCCGTGCGGCCAGTGCGGAAGAAGGAGCGGGCCAGCCGATGGTCGCCGAGGTTGATCATGATCATGCCGCTCAGCCCGGCCAGCTGCGCGGCCATGCGGCACAGGCGCTCCTGCAGGTCGATGGGCTGGCGGCAGGACATGGCGCTGTGCACGGCGCTGAGTTCGAGCAGCACGTCGCACAGCAGCCGCAGCGGCGCGGTGGTGGTGTATTGGCGCCCGAAGGCCAGCGTGGCCTCCTCCCACTGATCGAGCATGGCGGGAGAGACGGTGGCCGAGACGAGCATGGCGTCCATCCGCCGCCTGATGCCCTCGCAGGCGCCCAGCACCTCGCCCTCGAACTTGGCGGTCTGGGTGCTGTTGGACAGCAGCCTCAGCAGGGTGCGGCGCAGGATGTTCTCGTCCTCCTCGTCGGAGGGGGCCGGCGTCGTCTTCTCCGACGACACCAGCAGGTCGCGCTGCTGGCTCGCGGCGGGGAGCCGCTCCTTGACCTCGGCGCCGACCACCCCGGGCATCCGGTGGCCGTGGCCGCAGATGCACGGGCCCTCGTAGCCGAGGGCGCCCGGCTCGACCCGGTAGACCGTGCAGAGGTAGTGGAGATATTCGGGGCCCGGCCGTTTGAGCCCGCTCTCGTAGGCGGACAGCAGGGTTTCGCCGATGCCGGGCTGCGTCTTGCCGTCACGCTCGAACAGGGCTCTGACCTGCTCGATGACGTCGGCCAGGGCGATGCCGTGCGAGAGGCGATGGCTCTTGATCTTGGTCGTGCCGAACTGGGGTCCACAGTGCTCGTGGATCTCCTCAGCGATCTGAGCGGAGGTGCGCCCGGTCGCGAGCCCTCTGGCCCGGATCCGCCGCGCCATCTCCGTCTCTCTGTGCTGCCTGCCGGACATCCCGGCCCCTCTCACGCATGTCCCGTCGGTCCGAAACTGCTAACCGAGCGTAGCGATAAGGTCGCGCTGCGCCTACCAATGACTATGGCCTATTGCTGACAGCTTGGAAACGCCTTCTTGGAGGTTCTGGTTAAGGATCGTCCTCCGGCGGACTGTTTCTTATCACCCATGAGTGAGAACCGGCTCCCCGTGAGCAGAAACCCCTCGTTGCGCACTCCGTTGACTTGAGTCATCTTTGGCCCACCAGCAACGATTCAAGGGAGGGACGAAAGGTGGGGGACGACAACTTCGGACACCTGGAGCGCTTGGTGTCGGAACTCGACGCTCGTGGGTTGCTCGCACGAGTGGTTCGGACCCAAAACGGGCGGGTGTTCGTCCGGGTGATCAATCCGAACGCGACGAGCCTTACCGAGAGCGTCACCTGCCGGCCTACTGCGGTCGCCGAGCTTCCGGACTGGTGGTACTGCTGGTCCTGGGGTGAGCGCATGCATACGGCCGACGACCCGGCTGGTGCGGCGACCAAGGTCGCACGCGTACTCGCCGCCGTGGGCGAATGATGACGCGGTGGTCCGGGTGGAGCGCAGCCACCACGGCTCACCGCATCCATGGCGGCTTCTCGGAGCCGGCGGGGTGGTCGGTGCGGAGGGCCTCCTGCACACCGCAGGGGCTCTGGCCATCCCGCCGGTTCCGCTTCTCGCGGGACTCGTGCTTGTACGGCCAGCCAGCCGTACACAGGAGATGCCCTCCAGGTCCGCCTGGAGGGTGTTCGGGGGACCCCTCCCGGAAACGGCTTGGGACATGCTTCCGGGTGTGTGTCCCAGCCGAGCCGTACGTCACCGGAGCGTCAGGCCTCGCCCTCCGCGGCCCAAGGGGCCTGATGTCCCCGTCTTCCCCGGCGTGATGTGACTGCGGCCGGTTCGGTCGGCGGTATCTTTTTGAGCGTTCCGCTCGAAAAGTCCGTCGACCGAACCGCTTCCGGAAGGGGATCCAACCAGTGTTCCTGCTGGCACCGCCTACCACTCCTCCACCGAGTCCCCTGGACCCGTTGAAGATGATCAGCGATGTGGGTGAGGTCTGTGGGCAGGACAAGGTCATCTGCGGGTTCCTCCAAACCTTGATCCCGGTGGGTTTCCTCGCGCCGCTCATCGCCACGCTCATCACGGTCGTCCTGATCCTGACGCTCGCCCTCGTCGTGCGGAACGTCGCCAAGCGCCTGATCACCCGGGTGGTCGGCCGCGCCGCCACCGGCGGCTCGATCACCGGCCGCTTCCGCAGGACCGGAGCCGCGACCGAGGGCATCGACGCCCTGCTCCACGAGCGCCGCAAGCAACGCGCCGAGACGATGGGCTCGGTGCTGCAGCACATCGCCTCGATCGTCATCATGGGCACCGCCGTGCTGACCGTGCTCGACCGGCTGACGATCCCCATCGCTCCCCTGCTCACCAGCGTCGGCATCCTCGGCGTGGCGATCGGCTTCGGCGCGCAGGAGCTGGTCAAGGACTTCATCGCGGGCATGTTCATGCTGCTGGAAGACCAGTACGGCGTGGGCGACGTGATCGACTCGGGCGCCGCGGTCGGCACCGTCGAGGCGGTCACCCTGCGCGTCACCAGGCTGCGTGACGCCGACGGCCGCGTCTGGTACATCCGCAACGGCACCATCACCCGCATCGGCAACGAGTCGCAGGGCTGGTCGCGGGCCTACCTCGACGTCCCCGTCGCCTGGAACACCGACGTCACCACGGTCCGGGCCATTCTGGAGCACGTGGCCGAGGAGATCTGGGCCGACACCGACTTCCGCGAGACGCTCATCGTGGAGGAACCCTCCGTGTTCGGCGTGGAGCAGCTGTCCGACAGCTCGGTGGTGTTCCGGATCTCCGCCAAGACGATGCCGTCCAAGCAGGCGCAGGTCGCGCGGGAGCTCAGGCTCCAGGTCAAGTCCGCGCTAGACGCCGCGGGCATCCCCATGGTCGCCACCGCATAGGCTTGTACGGTGACTGAAACCTCCTTTTACGAGGCCGTCGGCGGCGAGGAGACCTTCCGGCGACTCGTACACCGCTTCTATGAGGGGATCGCGCAGGATCCGCTGCTGCTCCCGCTCTACCCGGAGGAAGACCTCACCGGGGCCGAAGACCGGTTGCGGGGGTTCCTCATTCAATACTGGGGCGGCCCCACGACCTACAGCCAGGAGCGCGGGCATCCGCGGCTGCGGATGCGGCACAACCCGTTCGTCATCGGCGAGGCCGAGCGTGACGCCTGGCTGCGGCACATGCGTGACGCGGTCGAGTCGCTGGAGTTGCCGCAGGAGCAGGAGACCAAACTCTGGGACTACCTGGTCTACGCGGCGCACAGCATGGTGAACTCTCCGACATAGCGGGCATGACCGCCCCATGGACATCCCCTGGTGGCGTGATGCCGTCGTCTACGAGATCTATGTTCGCAGCTTCGCCGACGCCTCAGGAGATGGCGTCGGCGATCTGGCCGGAGTGCGTGAGCGCCTGTCATACCTGGCGGAGCTCGGCGTCGACGCGATCTGGCTGACCCCCTTCTATCCCTCACCGATGGCCGACGGCGGCTACGACGTGGCCGACTATCGCGGCGTCGACCCGCTGTTCGGGACGCTGGACGACTTCGAGTCACTGGTCGCGGACGCGCACCGGCTCGGGCTGAAGGTCCTCGTGGACGTGGTGCCCAACCACAGCTCCTCGGAGCACCCCTGGTTCCAGGCCGCGCTGCGCGGCGAGCACCGCGACCGCTACATCTTCCGCGCCGAGCCGAACAACTGGCAGTCCACCTTCAGCGGACCGGCCTGGACGAAGCTGCCGGACGGGCAGTATTACCTGCACCTGTTCGCCCCCGGCCAGCCGGACTTCAACTGGCGCAACCCCGAGATCCACCAGGAGTTCCTCGACATCCTGCGCTTCTGGCTCGACCGGGGGGTCGACGGGTTCCGCATCGACGTGGCGATGGGCCTGTACAAGGCGTGGGGGCTGCCCGACATCCAGGACCAGTCGTTCAAGTCGGTCTCCCCGATCTGGGGCCAGCCGGAGGTGCACGAGGTCTACCGGTCCTGGCGCAAGCTGCTCGACGGCTATCCCGGCGAGCGCATGGCGGTGGGCGAGGTGTGGACGGACAGCTCCGAGGATCTGGCGCTCTACGTGCGCCCCGACGAGTTGCAGCAGAGCTTCAACTTCGCCTGGCTCCAGGCGCCCTGGTCGCCGACCGCGTTCAAGAAGGTCATCGACGACACGCTGGCCGCGGTCCCGTTCGCCACGTGGGTGCTGTCCAACCACGATGTCGTACGGCACCGCACCCGCTACGACACCGCCGATCCGGGCACCGGACTGATGCGGGCCAAGGCGGCATTGCTCACCATGCTGGCCCTCCCCGGGTCGGCATATCTCTACCAGGGGGAGGAACTTGGCCTCCCCGAGGTGAAGGATCTTCCCCCGGAGGCGCGGCAGGACCCGGTCTTCATCCAGTCGAAGGGCGAACTGGTCGGCCGCGACGGCTGCCGGGTGCCGCTGCCGTGGTCGGCCGACGGCGGATCGTACGGGTTCTCCCCCGACGGGGTGGCGCCGTGGCTGCCGCAGCCGGCCGCGTTCGCGGCGCTCAGCGCGGCGACCCAGGCCGCCGATCCGGGATCGACCCTGTCCTTCTACCGCCGGGCCCTGGCCTGCCGCCGTGAGCTGGTGGCGTCGCTGCCCTACACGCTGGAGTGGCTGGACTCCCCGGAAGGCGCGCTCTTCTTCACCCGCGGGTCCTTGATCTGCGCCCTCAACTGCGGCACCGAGCCGGTGCGGCTGCCGTCGCACGGCGGGGTTCTGCTGCCCAGCGGGCCGCTCGACGGCGACCTGCTGCCGCCCGACACCGCCGTCTGGCTACGTACGTCACCCTGACGGGCGGGCCTCCTCCGGCTCCGCGGTGGCGTGGCGTTCGCCGCGGGTGGGGATGACGGGCAGCGAGATCAGCGCGCACGCCAGCCCCGCCGCGAATCCGGCCCAGTAGCCCGTGGCCGTGATCAGCAGCCCGGCCAGCGGCGTGACGCCGAGGGAGACGACGTTCTGGATGGTGTTGTGGGTGCCCAGCACCCGTCCCGCCCATCCGGGGCCGGCGAGCTCGCCCGCCGAGAGGTAGGCGAGCCCGTTCCCCGCCACAGTGATCACCGCGGCCAGCGCCAGCATGGCCGGGCCGAGCCAGGACGCGGTGACCGTGCCCAGCACCAGCAGGGCCAGCACGGCCAGCGAGCCGAACGTCAGCAGCCGCAGCGGCGCCATCCGCAGGCCGCTCCGGTCGGACCAGCGGCCGACCGCGATGCGCACCGCCGCGCCGCCGATGGCCGCCACGCCGAAGAGCTGTCCCGCCCGTACGCCGTCCCAGCCGTAGACGCCGACCAGGCAGGCCACGCCGTACGTGCTGACGACGATCTGGGGCACCACGTGCAGCGCGCTGGTCGCGTGCACCCGCCAGAGCGCGGGCTGCCGGTACGGCGAGGCGGCCGGTGCCGTACGGGCGCCCGAGATCGCGTGCGGCGGCTCGGCCAGGAAGAGGGCGGCCAGGACGGCGGCGAGCAGGCTGACTCCGGCGCAGACGATGAACACGCCCGCGATGCCGTGGGCCCGCGCGATCGGCGGCAGGACGAACGCGGCGACGGCCATGCCGAGGGTGTAGGAGACCTGGCGCAGGCCCATCGCGACGCCGCGCTCCGGCGGCTCGAACCAGCGCAGCACGATCCGGCCGCCGCCGACCATGGCCGCCGACCCCGCCGCCCCGGCCAGGGCGAGCAGCGGGACCACCGCCCAGATCTCGGTCACGAAGGCCAGGGCGGCGAACAGCACGGCGGCCAGCCCGACGCCGACGCCGAGCACCAGCCGCTCGCCCCGCCGGTCGGCCAGCATGCCCCAGGCGACCAGGGACAGCAGGATGCCGAAGCCGGGAGCGTTGCCGATGACCCCGGCGACCGGCAGCGAGACACCGAAATATCGCTGGATATCCGGCATGACGAGCGGCAGCCCGAACAGCCCCAGCGTGACGCAGGCGTGCGCGTTGACCCCCAGACCAAGCATCAGCCAGCGCTTCATGCCGACATGAACCGCCGCAGGTAGCCGAGTTCGTCGGAGGTGAGCCTGCGTGGCGCGGCACGTTCGACGTCGTAGGCGACGATCACCGAGGTGGCCCGGACGAACAGCTCCTCGTCGTCGCGGATCTCGTACTCCAGCGTGAAGCGGACCGGCCTGATCTCGGTCACCCAGGTCTCCACCCGGACCGGCTCGGGGCGGAAGCCGAGCGGGCGCAGGTAGTCGATCTCGTGCCGGGAGACGACGAGGCCGTTGAAGGGGGCGTCACCCGCCTTGTACGGATCGATGTGGAGCATCCCCAGCCGGGCGTCCTCCAGATAGTCGAAGAAGCGGACGTTGTTCACATGCCCAAGTGAGTCGATGTCCGCAAATCTCACCATTCGGGGGAAGATATGCCGTTGGGCCAGGGAATGTTCAACCACGCAGGCCACCGTACCCGTCTCGGTCAGGTGGCCTTGCTCCGGGCCGTACAGGCCAGCACGGTCAGGACCGAGATCACGACCGTGCAGCCGAGCGCCCACCGGTAGCCGGTGACGAGCTGTTCGACCGCGAGACCGGAGACCGCCGAGAGCGTGCCGGCGAAGACCCGGTCGTGCAGGGCGGCGGGCAGCGGCGCGGTGATGATGGACAGCGTCAGCGCGGTGCCCACGACCACGCCGGTGTTCTGCAGCATGAGCCGCATCGCGTTGACGATGCCCAGCCGGTTCGAGGGCAGTCCGTCCAGGATCGCGGTGGTGTTGGAGGGCAGGAACACCCCGGAGCCGAGTCCGATGAGCACCAGCGCGAGCGCGACCGTGGCGTACGGGACGCTCGACGAGATCGTGCAGAGCAGGAGTAACAGCCCGGCGGTGGTGGTGGCGGCCCCGGCGACCGCGAGCGTGCGCGGGCTCATTCGGCGCTGCAGCAGGCCCGAGCCCGCCGAGCCGATCATCCCCGCGGCGGCCAGCGGCAGCACCTTCAGCCCGGCCCGCACCGGGTCGTCCCCGCGCACGGCCTGGAAGTAGAGCGCCAGGAGGAACACCAGCCCGACGCGCGCGACGGAGTTGAGGAAGGACGCCAGCGTGCCGAAGGCGAAGCCTCGGTCCCGGAACAGGCCGATGTCCACGACCGGATGGGTGGCCCTGAGCTCCCTGACCACGAACAGCGGCAGCCCCAGCGCGAAGGCGGCCAGCCCGGCGAGGATCAGCGGGTGGGCCCAGCCGAGCCTGGTCACCTCCGACAGCGCGAGCAGCAGCCCGCCCAGGGTGACCAGGACGAGCACGTTGCCCGGCAGGTCGAGACCGCGATCGCGGCCGGCGGGCTCGACCCGTCGCAGCACGATCGCGCCCCACACCAGGCAGGCCAGGCCGAGCGGCACGTTGTACCAGAACACCCAGCGCCAGCCGAGCTGCTCGGCCAGGAAGCCGCCGAGCGTGGGCCCGGCGAGCTGGGCGATCGAGAACGAGGCGACATAGACGCCCATCCCCTCGCCGAGCCGCGAGCGGGGGAAGGCGTCCGTGACCAGGGCGGCGCTGTTGGTCAGCAGCATGGCGGCGCCGGCGGCCTGTAAGACCCGCAGGGCGACGATCGTCCAGGCGTCCGGCGACAGTCCGGCCAGCAGCGCCGCGAGCGTGTAGGTGCCCAGCCCGCAGAGGTAGAGCACGCGCCGCCCGAACATGTCGGCCAGCCGGCCGAAGACCACCATGAGCACGGTGTTGGTCAGCTGGAAGCCGAGCAGGATCCAGCTCGCGGCCGTGGCGTCGGCGTGGGTGCTCCTGGCGATCTCGGGCAGGGCGACGTTGATCGCGCTGCCGCCGAGCCCGGTGAGGACGCTGGCCAGGCTCACCACCGACAGGGTGCGCCAGGCGTGCCGGACCTGCTCCCGTTCCTCGACTACCGTCACCACGGGGCCTGTCCTTTCTAGATTTCAATACTAGAATCTAGTTCGCATCGGCAGGCAGTCAAGGAGGTGCGGCATGAGCGGGATCGTCGAGGGTCGCGTGGTGATCGTCACGGGCGCGGCCAGGGGCATCGGGCGCGGTCACGCGCTCGAGTTCGCCCGGCAGGGCGCGAAGGTCGTGGTCAACGACCTGGGCGCGGAGGTCGACGGCACGGGCTCGTCGGACGCCGCCGCCGCGGTGGTCGAGGAGATCGAGGCGCTGGGCGGGGAGGCGATCGTCAACGGCGAGGACGTCTCCGACTTCGACGGGGCGGCCCGGCTGATCCAGGCGGCCGTCGACCGCTTCGGCGACCTGCACGCGCTGGTCAACAACGCGGGCATCCTGCGCGACCGGATGCTGGTCAACATGACGGCCGAGGAGTGGGACGCGGTCATCAGGGTGCACCTGCGCGGGACGTTCGCGCCGCTGCGGCACGCGGCGGCCTACTGGCGGGCCAAGGCGAAGGCCGGGGAGCGGGTGGACGCGCGGATCATCAACACCACCTCGTCCTCCGGCATCTACGGCAACCCGGGGCAGGGCAACTATGGCGCCGCGAAGGCCGGCATCGCGGGCCTGACGGTCATCGCGGCCAAGGAGCTGGAGCGCTACGGCGTGACCGTGAACGCGATCGCCCCGGCGGCGCTCACCCGTATGACGGAGAACCTCGTCCCGACCGGCGCCGGCTCATCGAGCGCCGACCCCGACGACATCGCGCCGCTGGTGGTCTGGCTGTCCAGCGCCGAGGCCAGGGGGATCACCGGGCGGGTGTTCAACGTACGGGCGGGGGTGATCAGCGTGGCCGAGGGCTGGCACGCCGGTCCGGCCGTCGACAAGGGCGGCCGGTGGGACCCGGCCGAGCTGGGCGCGGTCATCCCGGCCCTGGTCGACAAGGCCCCGGCCAACGCGCTGACCAACGGCCAGATCCCTGGACGGGAGAGCTGACCGGTGCGCGTCGCGAGGTCGGGGTGATCAGCCCTCTGCCAGCACCCTGAGCGGGTCGAGGCGGCGGATCAGCGTCATCGCCGCCTCGATCACCTCGCGGGCGGCGTCCTCGGTGTCACTGGTGGCGACCTCGCGGGCCGCCTCGCCGATGATGCTGGTCAGCGCGGCGACGGTGAACCGGTCGAGCGGGTCGGCGCCCGCACCGAGCAGCACGGCGTTCTGGCGCACCCACTCCCGGCCCCGGGTGCGGCGGACCAGCTCGAAGCCCGGCGGCCCGTCGCCGTCGATGAACAGCCGGACCAGGTCGCGCCGCTCCCACGCGCCCGCGAGGTAGGCCCGCGCCCCGGCGATGAGCAGCTCGACGGGGTCGTGGACGCCTGCCTGCTTGGCCCGCGACACGCTGGCGGCCGCGGCCTCCTCGTGCGCCGCCTGGTGGTCCTCGTAGAGGGCGAGGAACAGCTCGGTCTTGCCGCCGAAGTGGTGGTAGAGGCTGCCTACGCTGGAGCCCGCGCGGGCCACGACCTCGGAGACGTTCGACTCGGCGAAACCATGCTCGCTGAAGACCTCGCGAGCCGCCGTCAGCATGCTCTGGCGGGTCTGGGCCGTACGGCTCCACTCCCACGACGACTTCCGTGCCATGGGTCCTATCGTACCGGGGCGAATTCTAGAATTAGATTCTTGACAGAAACGCGCCTCGGCTGGCTTCCTAGAGGAACGTTCTAGAAATTGGGGAGGCGGTCATGGACTTCTCGCTCAGCGCCGAGGAGCGTCAGATCCGCGACACCGTACGCTCCTTCGTCGAGAAGGAGATCATGCCGCTGGAGCCGGAGGTGCTGCGCAACGAGCGCGAGGGCCGCCCGGCGCTCGCCCCGGAGGTCCTCCGCGACCTGCGGGCCAGGGCGCGGAAGATGGGCTTCTGGGGGATCAACACCCCCGAGGAGTACGGCGGAGCCGCGCTGGGCCCGGTCATGTCCGCGATCATCGTCATGGAGCTGGGCAGGACCTTCGCCCCGTTCATGTTCGGCGGCAGCGCCGACAACATCCTCTACGCGGGCACCCCCGAGCAGCAGGCGCGTTACCTGCTCCCGACGATCGAGGGCGAGCGCCGCTCCTGCTTCGCGATCACCGAGCCGGGGGCGGGCTCCGACGCGCGCAACATCCGCACCCGGGCGGTCCGCGACGGCGCCGAGTGGATCGTCAACGGCGAGAAGACGTTCATCACCGGCGGCAGCGAGGCCGACTTCGTCATGGTGTTCGCCGTGGCCGAGCCGTACGGCGTGACCTGTTTCCTGGTCGACCGCGACATGGGCTGGACGTCCGAGCCGATCCCGACCATGGGCGAGTGGGGTCCGGCGGCGCTGGTGTTCCAGGACGTCCGGGTGCCCGAGGAGAACATCCTCGGCGAGCTGGGCAAGGGCTTCGAGCTGGCCATGCAGTGGATCGGCCAGGGCCGCTACATGATCCCGGCGCGGGCCATCGGCTCGGCCGAGCGCATGCTGGGGATGGCCATCGACTACGCCAAGATCCGCAAGTCGATGGGGCAGACGATCTCCGAGTACCAGGCGATCCAGTGGATGATCGCCGACTCGCAGGTGGAGATCGAGGCGGCCAAGTGGCTGACCCTGTACGCGGCCTGGCGGGTGCAGGAGGGCCTGGACGCCCGGCACGCCGCCTCGATCGCCAAGCTCAACGGCGCGGTCATGGCCAACCAGGTCGTGGACCGGGTGCTGCAGATCCACGGCGGCATGGGCTACACCAAGGAGCTGCCGATCGAACGCTGGTATCGCGAGCTGCGCCTGCTGCGCATCTTCGAGGGCACCGACGAGATCCAGCGCCGTACGATCGCCCGCAATCTGATCAAGGGCCACGCCCGTCTGGGCACCATCGGGGAGTGACATGTCGGTCGAGGCGCTGTTCAACCCGGGATCCATCGCGCTGGTCGGCGCCACCGACAAGTCGGGGTGGTCGATCAGCACACTGCTCAACCTGCGTACGTACGGCTTCGCCGGGCCCGTGCACCTGGTCAATCCGCGTGGCGGGACCGTGCACGGCGCGCCCGCTCACCGGAGCCTGGCCGAGGTGCCCGCGCCGGTCGATCTGGCCTATGTCATGGTGCCGACGGCGGCGGTGCTGGGGGTGCTGCGGGAGGGGGCCAAGCTGGGGATCCGGTGTTATGTGATCCTGACGGCGGGCTTCGGGGAGGCGGGTGTCGAGGGCGCACGGCTGGAGTCGGAAATTTCGGCTTTTGCTGCGGAAAATGATCTGACGATCCTGGGGCCGAACGGGAACGGCTACATCAACGCCGCCGCCGGCATCACCCCGTACGGACTGCCCATCCCCCAGCCGCTGCTGCGCGGATCGGTGGGCGTGGTGCTGCAGAGCGGCGCGCTGGCCAGCTCCGTGCTCGGCTTCGCGCAGGCCCGCAACGTCGGCATCAGCCTGCTGACCTCGATGGGCAACGAGTCGGTCGTGAGCGTCACCGACGTGGTCGACCATCTCGTGGACGATCCCGCCACGAAGGTGATCGCGCTGTTCCTGGAGACGATCCGCGATCCGGCCGAGTTCTCCCGCGTCGCCAGGCGGGCGCTGCTGGCGGGCAAGCCGATCGTGGCGCTGAAGATCGGCCGCAGCCGGCTCGCCTCCCACACGGCGCAGGCCCACACCGGCGCGCTGGTCGGGGACGACGACGTCATCGACGCCGCCCTGCGGCAGCTCGGCGTGATCCGGGTCCGGTCCCTGGAGGACCTGGTCATCACGGCGGGGCTGCTCGCCTCCGTGGGACCGCTGCCCGGGCGGCGCGTCGGCGTCGTCACGCCGTCGGGCGGCGCGTCGGAGATCATCGCCGACCGGGCCGAGGACGAGGGTCTGGAGCTGCCGCCGTTCGCGCCGTCGACGGTGGCGCGACTGGCGGAGATCGTCCCGTCCTTCGGCACCGTGCAGAACCCGCTGGACGTGACCGGTTATGTGCTGATCGACCGGACGCTGCTGGGCCGGGCTCTGGAAGCGGTGACGACCGATCCGGGGATCGACCTGGTCATGCTGCTGTCGGAGCCGCCTCGGGTCGCGCCGCCCGATCCCGCTCCGGTCTTCGCGCTGTACGCGGCCAGCGCCCGGCGGATCGCCGAGTCGCCGGTGCCGGTCGTGGTGGTGAGCAACGTGCTGACGGACATCACGGAGTTCGGGCGGGCGGTGCAGGGGGAGACCGGGTTTCCGTACGTGGTGGGCGGGATCGAGCATGGGATGTCCGCGATCGGCGCGGCCGTGCGCTGGTCAGCGGCCCACACCCGCGCCCTCGCTCTCGCGGACCCGGTCTCGGGCGGAGCGGCTGCCGTCGCGAGTGAGGAGGCGGCCTTGACGGGCGCGCCTGCCCCGGCCATCTCGCGTGCGGAGGCGGCCTTGGTCGGGGCGGTCGGGGTGTGGGGGGAGCATCGCGCCGCTGCCCTGCTGACCTCGGCGGGGGTGCCCGTGGTGCCGTCGGAGCTGGTGGGCGATGAGGTGGCGGCGGTCGCGGCGGCTGAGCGGTTCGGGTTCCCAGTGGTGCTCAAGACCGCTGCCGAGGGTTTGGGCCACAAGAGCGACGTCGGCGGCGTACGGCTCGGGCTCTCCTCTCCCGACGAGGTACGGCTGGCCTACCGCGACGTGGTCGCCGCGCTGGGCGGGGAGGCGGCCGCCCTGGTGCAGCCGCAGCGCGACGGCGGGGTGGAGTTGCTGGTGGGCGTCGTGCGAGATCCCGCCTGGGGCCTGACTCTGGCCGTGGGACTGGGCGGGATCTGGGTGGAGGTGCTGCGCGACACGGCCCTGCGGATCCTGCCGGTGGACGCCCGTTCGGTACGGGAGGCGCTGACGGAGTTGCGCGGGGCCGCGTTGCTGCGTGGCGTCAGGGGCGGCGAGCCCGCCGACCTCGACGCGGTGGCCGAGGTGGTGGCGCGGGTGGCGGCGTTCGCGGAGTCACTGGGTGACCGCCTGGAGTCGCTGGAGATCAACCCGCTGCTGGTCAGGGGGTCCCGCGTGGAGGCTCTGGACGCGCTGGTGACGTGGCGCCCCTGACGGGACCGCAGGCGCCCGTCAGGGCAGGCGGATGGCACCGCAGGGGTCCCTGAGCACGCCCAGCCAGATGGTCTTGACCACGTCGCCTCGGCCGGATGGCACCGCGAGGGATCCCTCACCGCGGCCGGATGAGACCGCGAGGGCCCCTTACAGCGGGTGGTTCGACAGGGTCGAGTCCGTCATGGCAGCCGGTTCGACAGGACCAACGTGGCAGCGGTGGCGAACATGCCGCCGTTGCCCAGCACCACGCTCACCTCCGCCCCCGGCACCTGGGCGGCGGCCTCTCCGCGGAGCTGCCGGACCGCCTCCTGGATGGCGAACATCCCGTACATCCCGGTATGCGTGTACGAGAGACCGCCCCCGTTGGTGTTGAGCGGCAGCCGACCGCCCGGCGACGTGTGCCCCTCGGCGATGAACGCCCCCGCCTCTCCCCGCCCGGCGAAGCCCAGATCCTCCAGCCCGTAGATCGGCACATGCGCGAACGCGTCGTACACCATCAGATGGTCCACATCCTCATGCGAGATCTTGGCCTCGGCGAAGGCCGACTCCCCCGACAGGCGGAACGCCTTGGACGTGGTGAAGTCCTCCATCTGCGAGATGATCGGCGAGTCGGCCGCCTCGCCCGAGCCGAGCAGGTGCACCGGGTCGCGCCTGGTCCGATCCTCGGAGGTGACGATCAGCGCGCCGCCCCCGTCCGTCACCAGGCAGCATTCCAGCAGGTGGAACGGGTAGGCCACCAGCCGAGACGCCAGCACGTCCTCGACCGTGATCAGTTCCCGGTACATCGCGCGCGGATTGAGGTGCGCCCACCGCCGCTGCGCGACCGCCACCTCGGCGAGCTGCTCGTGCGTGAGCCCGGTCTCCTTTATGTACCGCAGCGCCGTCAGGGTGAACAGCGTCGGCGGCCCCGCCACCCCGTACGGCAGCTCGAACTGCCCCAGCAGCGAGTCGGCCCCCAGCCCGAACCGCGCCGCGCCGACCCGGGACCGTCCCGACTCGCCGTGGGTGATCAACACGATGTGGCAGAGCCCGGCGCGGATCGCCGCGGCCGCATGCCGTACATGGAACAGGAACGACGACCCGCCCACGCCGGTCCCGTCGAGCCAGGCGGGTGTGACGCCGAGTGTGTGGGAGGCCGGGCGTGGGATGGTGGTTGATCACGTACGATTGACGTGCTCCTCGCCCTGAAGAGGCGGGGATTCCCGTGCTGCTTACGCAGCAGTCCATGCCGCGTAAGCGCCATGAGCTGTGGAACAGGATGCTTGACGCTTCACTAACCCGCCTACCGGCAAGTCTCCACGTCCTGTCACCGCCCGTCCGGCGGCCTCGTCGTACCGATGAATCCAGGAAGCGATCTCACGGCCAGCTTGGTTATCGCTTGCCAGTTCGATCACGGAAACCTTACCGTGCGTAATTGAGCCGTCGCAAGCAGTTCCGATCACTGCACGCTCACGCCCCAGAGGGCACTCACACGCGCCCCCCACACCATCCGACCTGAAGACGGGAGCACCGGCCCGCATCACGGCAGAAGGTCGCGCGGCCGCTGACCCGCACCCACTCCACGTCGGCGGAGCCGCAGTGCGGGCAGCCGGGCCGTGGATAGAAGTAGTGCCGCGCGCACGCCATGCAGCGCTGGATCCTGAGCTCTCCGGCCGCCGTGCCGTCCCAGAAGGGCTGCGTCTCCGGCGTGGGCCTCGGTACGGGCTTCATCGGCATCCCCAATCTAGTTCTAGAATGACACTCTAGATTTAGATTCGGGCGAACCTCAAGGGCTGGGGATCCCGTTGCCGTTGCGACCGCGGCCGTCGAGCACGTCGTCCAGTGTCGATCGGGGCTCCGCGCCGCGAGGTCCCGCCTGGGCGAGCTGGATCAGCACGCCGTGCGCCTCCTTGGGGTGCAGGAACACCTCACGCCAGCGCTGGTCGCGGACGTTCAGGCCGTGGAGCCGGTAGCCGCGCTCGGTCAGCCTGGCCACGGCGGCGTCGAGGTCGTTGACGTGGAAGTTCAGGTGGTGGACGCCGCCTCTGCCACGGGTCAGCTCGAAGAAGCTGTCGAAGAAGTCCGACCCGGCCAGCGGCTCCATCAGCTCGACCTTGCCGCCGCCCTCATAGGTGAGCTGCAGGGTGCGGTAGCCACTCGAACGGTTGTCGCCACCACCGCCCAGATGGCGTCCCCCGAGCAGGTCGCGATAGATCGGCAGCAGGTCCCGGATGCGGGGCGCCGCCACGGCCGTGTGGTCGAAGGTCACCTCTAGCCCGTCCAGTTCGAGGTCCACACTGACTCCCTTCCTAGAATTCGATTCTAGATCTTAGCGGAGCATCCCGCACTCTTGACGTGGGGCGTTGTGAGGAGCAGCATTTCAGAAATGGATTCTAGAGCTACCTTCTAGAACTCATGACGGGGGCCTGTACGACGAGAGAGGCGAGTCATGAGGCTGTCCTACGTCCGCGAACTCGACGAGTACCCCACCGGCGCCCGACGCATGAAAATCCTCACGATGGCCGTGCTCGCCATCCTCATCGGTTCCTATGAGGCGCAGATCGCGCCTGTGGTCCCGCTGCTGCTCAAGGACCTGCACATGACGCTGGCCACCTACGGCGCCGTGTCGGGCGCCGCGGCCATCGCCGGGGCGATCGCCTCCATCCTGGGCGGACGGCTCACCGACCGGCTCGGCCGGGTACGGCTGCTGGTGCCCCTGATGATGCTGACCGCCGCGTGCTGCTTCGTCATGACACTCGTGCACAGCCCGCGCGATCTGCTGCTGGCCCGCATCCTGCTGGCGTTCGTGGACGGCGTGGCCATGGCCAGCACCGCGCCTCTGGTACGAGACTTCTCGCCGCGGCTCGGCCGGGCACAGGCGTTCGGCTTCTGGACCTGGGGACCGGTCGGCGCCAACTTCCTGGCCGCGGCCATCGCGGGCTGGACGCTGCCGATCTTCAACGACTCGTGGCGCTCGCAGTTCGTCATCATGGGCTGCTTCTCGCTGGTGATCTCGTTCGTCATCGCCTTCAACATCGCCGACCTCTCCCCCGAACTGCGGGCCAGGATCCAGCACACCGAACAGGCCGCCACCCAGGTGGTCGACCTGAGCCAGCCGGCCCGCCTCCGCTCGCTGTTCGCCAGGCGCAACATCTGGGCGCACGTGGTGGGCATCTCACTCTGGCTGGTGCTCTACATCACGCTGTCGTTGTTCGGGCAGACGATGCTCGTCGGGGCGCTCGGCATCAGCACCGCCCAGGCGTCCACCATCATGGCGGCGTTCTGGAGCCTGAACCTGATCACGCTGATCATCACCGGTCGCCTCTCGGACCGGACCCAGCTGCGCAAACCGTTCTCGCTGGGCGGCACGATCGCCGCTGTACTCGTCACCGCCTACCTCGCCGTCTCACTCGGGCAGGAAGGCGTCTCGACGGGCACGCTCATGCTGGTGGGCGCACTGCTCGGCGGCTCGCTCGGGGTGGCGTACGCACCCTGGATGGCCAACTACTCGGAGGACGCGGAGGACGCCGACCCGCGCCTGCAGGGCACGGCCTGGGGGCTGTTCGGGTTCCTCACCAAGGGCATCGCCGTGATCGGGCTGGTCATCATCCCGCGGGTGGTCGAAGCCACGAACTGGCAGACCTGGCTGTTCATCTCGCTCGGCTGCCTGATCTTGTTCATCCCGGCAATCGTCCTGTTCAACGGCCCATGGCGCCGCCCCGCCCGCACCCCTGTAACCGTCGCCCTGGGGGAGGCCGAAGGCTGACCGCCCTAGGGGAGGCCGAAGGCTGACCGCCCTAGGGGAGGCCGAAGGCTGACCGCCCTGGGCGGGCCGGAGGCAGGGATGACCGAGCTCGGGAGGGGCGACGGCACGACCGTCCTGGGCGGGCTGAAGAGACGACCGAGCTCAGGAGCACCGAAGTCTGGCCGCCCTCGGCGGGCCAAGGGACAACCGCCCTGGGGCCGCAGGGATGGCCGCGTTCGGGGAGGCCCAAGATGGCCGTCCCCGGGGCGAAGGGTGGCCGAGTAGGGGAGGCCGAAGACGACCGAGTTGTCGCCGCGCTCTCAGGATGCCGGTGTCTGCCGCCTCGTAGACGGCTGCCGTCGCATCCACGGGGTCGGGGTAGCACCCAGACGGCCAACTGTGCGCACGTCACGGCGCTCAGCCACCTCCACCGGAGGAGCGTGCCCCTGGACAGACCCCAGCCACGCACACAGGGTGGGGCCCACCGGGCCTGCCGTAAAAGTCTTTCCTAGCGCTGCGCGCTTGCCCTGCTGGGGTGAAAATCGGGGTGTGGTTGCCCGCCGACGTCGATCGCTTCATGGCGCCGCA
>NZ_JBEZDM010000040.1:0-95258 GCF_040648335.1 Nonomuraea sp. NPDC049158 | reverse complement strand
CCAACCAACGCCGACGCGTACGGTTGGCCTGCACACATCAAACGATCAACCCAGCGGCATGAGGGTACGACCATCCCCCTCAAAATCGAAGAACCCGCATGGGTCGGGCTCTCTGGGGCTAACTGCAACTGGAAATGCAACTGGGCGGGCTTCCGGATCATGGAGATCGGGGAGTCCGTCCAGGTCATTGTGGTAGGGCGCCCGGGGCTCGAACCCGGAACCTACGGATTAAAAGTCCGCAGCTCTGCCAATTGAGCTAACGCCCCCTAGCAACAGCACAAGGGTACAGAGATTACCGCCCCCCACGCGACGCCCTTAAGCCCCCTCACCGGTAAGCCGGGAGCCCCGTCAGCGCTTCCCCCAGCACCAGCGTGTGGATCTCCTGGGTGCCTTCGTAGGTGAGTACGCTCTCCAGGTTGTTCATGTGCCTGATCACAGGGTACTCCAGCGTGATCCCGTTCCCGCCCAAGATCGTCCTAGCCTGACGGGCGATGTCCAGTGCCGCCCGTACATTGGCCAGTTTGCCGAAGCTGATCTGCCGGGGCTCCAGCTTCCCCGCGTCCTTCAGCTCGCCCAGGTGCAGGGCCGTCAGGCCGGCCTGTGCCGTTCCGACGTACATCCAGGCCAGTTTCTCCTGGGTCAGCTGGAAGGCGCCGATCGGCTTGTCGAACTGCACTCGCGTCTTCGCGTACGAGACCGCCGCCTCCAGGCAGGCGCGGGCGGCGCCCACTACGCCCCAGATGATGCCGAAGCGGGCCTCTGAGAGGCACGAGAGGGGGCCTTTCAGGCCGGAGACTTCGGGGAGTACGGCCGAGGCGGGCAGGCGTACGTCGTCGAAATACAGGGACGAGGTGACCGAGGCCCTAAGGGACAGCTTCTTGTGGATCTCAGGGGCGGAGAAGCCCGGCGTATCGGTCGGTACGACGAAGCCGCGGATGCCTTCGTCCGTCTGCGCCCACACGACGGCGACGTCGGCGATGGAGCCGTTGGTGATCCACATCTTGGAGCCGTTCAGGATCCAGTCGGAGCCGTCTCGCTTGGCGTACGTGCGCATGTTGGCGGGATCGGAGCCGTGGTCGGGCTCGGTCAGGCCGAAACAGCCGATCGCCTCACCGGCGGCCATCCGGGGCAGCCATTGCTCTTTCTGCTCGGCGGACCCATAACGCCAGATGGGGAACATGGCCAGCGAGCCCTGAACCGATACGAAGGACCGCAAACCCGAGTCTCCGGCTTCGAGCTCGCGGCAGGCCACACCGTACGAGATGGCGTCCGTTCCGGCGCAGCCGTAGCCCTCGAGGTGCATGCCGAGCAGGCCGAGCGAGCCGAGTGCGGGCGCGAGCTCGCGTGCGGGGAAGGTGCCTTGTTCGAACCAGTCGCCGACGTACGGCAGGACGCGGTCGTCGACGAAGGACCTGACGGTGTCGCGGATCAGCCGCTGCTCGCCGTTGAGCCGGTCGTCCAGGCGCAGCAGGTCGTCCATCGAGCGTCCTTCCGTCATGTAAGGGCCTACCAGGGTTCTACCAGGGGGAATCCTGATGTGCGAACGCCGGGTCGCCGGGCAGTCTTGAGACATGAGCGAATACAACGTCAAGCAGCTTCGTCGGACCAACAACGGCCGCGCCATCGCGGGTGTCTGCTCGGGCATCGGGGAGTACCTCGGCATCGACGCCAACCTGATCAGGATCGGCCTGGCGATCGTCACTCTGTTCGGTGGGCTGGGAGTCGGCGTGTACGCCGTCGGCTGGCTGCTCATGCCGGACGAGGACCGCAACACCTCGATCGTCCAGGACCTCCTCAACAAGCAGCAGGCCAAGTCCACCTGGCAGGACAGCACCGACTACTACCGCGGCGAGCAGAAGCCGCAGCAGTGATCAGGCGGGGGCCGGGGTCTCGACCCGGGACTCGGACCAGAGTATGGCGAGCACGGCCGCGGCCGTCACACCCGTGACGCCGGCCAGCGCGACCACCGGCTCCGGTCCGAGTTTCTCGGCGGCGAACCCGCCGATCAGGATCCCGATCCCTTGTACGGCCAGCAGCCCCGACTGCACCAGGCCGAACGCCTGGCCGCGTTGATCAGCCGGCACGCACTGGACGAAGGCGGCATTGGCCGCAAGCTGGTACGCCCCACCCACCCCCGACAGGAACCACGCCCCCAGCACCACGGCCAACGGTGGCTGCAACGCGGTCACGACCAGCGGCAGACAGCTCAAGATGGCCATCCACCCCATCATGCGCAACCGCCGCGGCGGCGTGACGTACCTACTGAAGAAGAACGCCCCCACCGCGGTCCCCATCGGCATCGCCGCCATCAACAGCCCGGTGACCACCGGGATCGACAGGGTGCCGGTGCTGAGCTTCGCCGCATAGGGGACGGCCAGGCCTTCCGGCAGGATGTAGAAGCCGCAGAGCCAGGCGAAGAGCACAAGAGTGCGGAGTTTTCGGTCGCCGAAGACGAGACGAGATCCCGCCCTGGCCATGGCCCACATCGACGACCGGCCACTGTGGTGGGCGGGCGCGGGGCGCCGATGGACGCGCGCGACCAGGATCAGCGCGGAGCCCAGGAACGTGGCCGCGTCGACCGCGAGCGCGCGATAGGGACCTATGGCGGCGATCATCGCGCCGCCGGCCGCGAAGCCCAGCATTTGGATGCCCTGGTTCGTCATGTTCTGCAATGCGGAGCCGACGAGGTAGCGGTCACCTTCGAGCACCTCGGGCAGCAGCGCCGCGCGCGCGGCCGAGAAGGGCGCGCTGAGCAGTACGACGAGGAACACCAGCCCGCACAGCACGGGGAACGGCACCCCCGGCAGTGCCATCACGCTCACCAGCGCCGCGCGGAGCAGGTCGCACGTGATCATGACGCCCCTGCGCGCGAACCGGTCGGCCAGGCCGGCCAGCAGCGGGCCGCCGAGGATCGTCGGCAGGTAGGTCAGCGCGTAGACGGCCGCGGTCGCGAGCGGCGATCGCGTGCGGTCGTAGACGAGCACGGCCAGCGCCACCTGGGCGAGCTGGTCACCGAGCAGGGACAGGCTCTGGCCGTACCAGAGCGCGCGGAACTCCCTGATGGCGATGACCTCGCCGTATGTGACTTGGCGTGGGAGGGCACGGCGATGCCGTCCCAGCAGCCGTCGCGTCCGCATGGCCCCCATTGGACTCCGCTGTGCCTGACTCAGAGTGTTCGCTATGTCACCTAAGGTGCCCGATCATTTGACAGGCCGCAACCCAAAGCAGCCAACCCATTGCGAACGGTTACCAGCCTAGTTCATGGAGGCGGGCGTCATCGATGCCAAAGTGGTGCCCGACCTCGTGGACGACGGTTATGCGCACTTCGTCGATCACGTCGGCCTCGGTATCGCAAATCTGACATATCGGATTGCGGTAGATCTCGATGCGGTCGGGCAAGACTGCGGAGTACCAGTCGCCGCGCTCTGTGAGGGGGATTCCGGTGTACAGGCCCAGGAGGTTGGGTTCGGGCGCGTCGTCGACCACCGTGACGACGACATTGCTCATTACCCGGGTCAGACCTGGGGGAATCACGTCCAACGCCTCGGCGACGAGCTCCTCGAACCTCTCCCGCGAAACCTCTATCACCCTTGCCATTCTGCCTCGCAGGTTGGGTAAGCAAGAAACTGTATGAAGTTCGCTGACAGATTGAAGACAGTCCTCCAGTCGCGGGTGCCCAGGGTCGTGGCCGTCCTCATCGTGGCCGCCGTGGGCGCCTGGCTCGGCATCTTCCTCAGCGGCACCGTCAGGGCTCAGGTCGGTCCGGTGGAGACCGGTATGTCGCTCCGGCCCGCCTGGAACGGCGAGACGATCGTGGACGCCAGCCCGCTGGGCACGCTCACGTTCCGCACCCATGACGCGCCGCTCAGGCTCCGCATCTCGCTCGAGAACATCGACCAGGAACGCGCCAAGTCGATCATCGAGGACCCCCGGCTGGCGGACCGGCTACCGGAGATCATCGAGCGCGACCTGCTCGACGGGGTCCGCGCGCTGCTGATCCGCTCGCTGCTGTGCGCGGGGGCGGGGGCGCTGATCGCGAGCCTGCTGGTCTTCAGGCGCCCCAGGGTGGCGCTGCTGGGCCTGCTGGTCACCTCGGTGGCACTCGCCGGCACCAGCGCGCTGGCGGCGCTCACGTTCCGCCCCAATTCGCTCGTGGAGCCCAGATACTCGGGGCTGATCGCCGCCGCGCCGTCGCTGGTGGGCAGCGCGGAGTCGATCGTGACGAAGTTCGAGTCGTACCGGTCGCAACTCACCAAGCTGGTCACGAACGTCTCCAAGCTGTACGACACGGTGTCGACGCTGCCGTTGTACGACGCGGACCCCAGATCCATCCGTGTCCTCCATGTCTCGGACATCCACATCAACCCGATCGCCTGGAACGTCATCCGCTCCCTGAAGGACCAGTTCAAGGTCGACATGATCATCGACACGGGCGATATCTCCGACCATGGCACGAAGACCGAGAACAAGTTCGTCGACGAGATCGGCACCCTCGGTGTCCCGTACGTCTACGTTCGCGGCAACCACGACTCGATGATCACTCAGAAAGCGGTCGCCAAGCAGAAGAACGCCATCGTCCTGGACGACAAAACTCAGAAGGTGGCAGGCCTGAACATCTACGGCCTCGGCGACCCCCGCTTCACCCCCGACAAGACCGTCGCCGTGGACTCGGACCCGGCCGTGCTGGCCCAGTACGGGCGCTCGCGTGTGCCGCGAATGGGGAAGCCGGACGTGGTCGCCGTCCACGACCCGGAGGTAGGCCGCGGCTTCTCCGGCGCCACACCGATCATCCTCGCAGGTCACACCCACGAACGATCGACGACCATGCTGCCCTCGGGCACCCGTCTCCTGGTCCAGGGCTCCACGGGCGGCGCCGGCCTGCGCGCCCTCGAACACCCCCAGCCGACCCCCGTACAGGCCTCGGTCATGTACTTCGACAAGGAGACCAGACGCCTGCAGGCCTGGGACGACATCACGCTCGGCGGCCTCGGCGAGCAGTCGGTGTACATCCAGCGTCACGTGGAGCGTGACCCGGGACGTATGATTTCTCCAGAGCCAACGAACGCCCCGTCGCCAACGGGATCGATCACTGGCACGACGTCGCCGGCCGCCGGTCCGCCACTTTGGCATCAAGGGCAATCGTCCCCTATGCTTCAGAGGTCTCCGACGGAAGACGACAGGGAAAGTTCCTGAGCCCCCATCGTCTAGCGGCCTAGGACACCGCCCTTTCAAGGCGGCGGCACGGGTTCGAATCCCGTTGGGGGCACGGCGAAGCGCCTAGCGCACCGCGAAACGGTTGGTCGAAAGCCAACCAGGAGCTGGTAAGCTAAGCGAGTCGCAAAGCAAGGCGCAAGGTCCTGTAGAGCAGTTTGGAGTGCTCGCCACCCTGTCAAGGTGGAGGTCGCGGGTTCAAGTCCCGTCAGGACCGCTCGGGTCAGGTAGCTCAGTTGGTACGAGCGTCCGCCTGAAAAGCGGAAGGTCGGCAGTTCGACCCTGCCCCTGACCACCAGAATTACACAGCCAAGATGCCCCGAAGCGATTATCGCTCCGGGGCGTTTTCGTGTCTATGACAGCAACGTCGCCGCCTCTGCGGCTGGGCCGTTAAATGGCAGGCTGGTGTTCGTGTGGTTACTTCCTTGGCCTGTGGCGAAAGATTCGGACCAGGGCACAGCGCTGCCCAGGGCGCTTCGGACGGTTCGTGCCGTCGACACAGCCACGATGATCGAGTTGCTGTGCGAGACCTCAGGCTCTGTCAAGCCGCAGGCCATCGAGCTTCTGGCTGCCCATCTTGCTCCAGGTGGAACTCACTATGTGATCCCTTGGCCACGTAGGTCGTGGGATGTGGCCGTAGAAGGCTGTATCTCTGCGGCCATGGTGCTCAAGATGAACGATGGTGCGCTCATCAAGAGCGGTCTTAACAGGTATGTTCCAATGCCGCGATTCCAGCCGTCCGTACTTCGCATAAGGTTTGGCCCCGGCCTGCGGCTTTTCCGGTGGGCCGGGCCCTTTCTCTTTGCCGGGAGACGACATTGGACTCCGATGCGCTGACGCACTATCGCAAGCTGCTGGAGGAGCACCTGGACGTGCCGTTGTGCGTCACGTGGATCGAGTGCATGCCGGCCACTGAGGCGCTCGTCGCGGCGGGAGGGCAGGAGGACAGCTCGGGCAGGCGCACTTTCGCGCAGACCGTAGAGGCGGCCTATGACGTGCTTCCCGCTCGGGCCGGCGCGGCGATGGCCGGAAGCCTGGGGTCCTGGACCGTCCTGGTCGAGCCCAATGGCTTTCAAGGGACGCGTCCAGAGGTTCTGGCCCGGTTGGCGCGGCAAGGGCGGGCGCTCAGCGTGTTCTGGAACGCCAACGGGGACGGGCAACTCGCCTATGCCGAGCACGGTCGCGTCCTCGTCACGGCGGATCTGTTCGACCTCGAAGAGCTGGAAGACCTCGAAGACCTGCCCGACGCGCTGTCGGCCTGGCCCGAGCTGGCGGAACAGGACGATCTCCGCAGCGCGGCCCTGATCTTGGGCGAGATGCTCGCCGGCGGGCGTCTGGAGGCGGAGTGGCTGGCCGCGGAGCACCAGAGCGCCGTTCTGGACACGTACGCGGAACCGGCCGGAGCGGTTCTGCCCGGCCAGGACGAGCGCGACCATCTCGCTTATCTCGCCGGCGACCCGCGCGTGGCCGACCTCATCGCCGCCCCCGGCCCCGGCCGCGCGCGTGAGATCGCCGCGCTGGTGGCGGAGACCGCGTGCGAGCTGAGTGGCCTGCACGTGCCGGTGGCCGACCGTGTTGTGGCCGCTCTGGCGGGGGCGCCGAGCCCGGCCGTTCTCGCCGAGCTCCGCGCCGAAGTACGTCTTCTCAGCCAGGAACTGCTGGCCCAGAGGCCGCCGGCCGATGCTCCCGCTGAGACCGTGGAACGCTGGCGCGTGCGATACCAGGCGTTGAGCGTCCTTGAGGCCGCGGTCGGTGAGGACGCCCTGGCCGCGGCCCGGGATGCGATCTGGCGGATCGGCATGCTTCGACTGGGCGACCGGGGGGGCCGCCGGGTGGGCGCGCTCATGGCAGTGCTGGAACAGCTTCAGAAGTAGGGCCGGGATCGCGTCCCCGCGCCTGAGACCTCGCTTCGGAGGACCGCCGTCGGGCTGTGTTCGGGGGTCACGTCCAGCGAAGTGATGTATGAGCCGGCCTTCGCGTGCTTTTAATTTTCACTGACAGCAATGTCGCCATATACGGATCCACCGCCGTACCTTGATGTACATCATCACGTACACTGATGGCATGAAGGTGATGACCATGTCCGAATCGCGGGCCAACTACGCCGCCACCCTCGACGCCGTCATCGACGACCAGGAAGAAGTCCTCATCACCCGTCCGGGCGGGGAAGGCGTCGTGATGGTGTCGCAGCGCGAATACGAATCGATGCGCGAGACGCTCTACCTCATGGCCTCTCCTGTCAACCGCAGGCGGCTGTCGGAGGCGGTCGCCCGTCTGGAGGCCGGAGGCGGCACCGTCCGCGAGCTGGCCGATGAGGACACCACCTCGTGAAGATCCTTTTCGACGAACTCGCCTGGGAGGACTACTGCTACTGGCAGCGAGAAGATCGACGCATCCTCAAAAGGATCAACCAGCTGATCGCTGACATGGTCCGGAACGAGAATGAAGGCATCGGCAAACCAGAGCCGCTGAAGTATGAATGGTCCGGTTACTGGTCCCGGCGCATCACCTCAGAGCACCGGCTCGTCTACCGCGTCAATGACGACACCATCATGATCGCCGCCTGTCGCTATCACTATGAGAAATAGCGTCCGTTCGCCAGCACCCCGCGTCGGTTTAGAGAATGCGTCCTCGGACGCTTCGCTTTACCGCGTCGGTGTGAAGGACGAGACGATCAGCCAGATGCCGGCGGCCGCGATCACAACTACGACAGCGAGGTTCTTCGTCCGTCCGCCAATCTTGCTTTGCACCAGGTGGATGGTCCCGGCCCAGGAGATCCTTACCGAAGGGCGCCAAGCGGCCGACGCGACGAGGGCGGCCGCGAGAAGCAGCGGCCACCGTATCGAATCGGTGAACAGTATCTCCAAGTCGCCGCTGTACGTCGCGACGTCGAGCAGTGGGAAGAGGAGAAGAGCCGCCGCGGCTGCGGTGCTGGCCACGCGTCCCCATCGGGTGGAAACGGTGGCTGTCGCGGTCGCCGCCAAAGCGACGAGAACGACCGGCAAGCCGATCCTGTCGGCCTTGCCGGACCACCACGCGAGGCCGTCCCAGGGCGACTCCGGAATCGCGAGGTAGATGATGCCAAGCCCCCGCATGTCGTATGTGGCCATGTAGCGGTGGAACATCGCCGTCCACGCCGCCGCGCCGACGGCGCCCGCCCACAGGATGACCCCGTGCTGTCTCCGGGGCAGAGGCGACCGGGCCGCCAGGAGCAGCGCCCAAGCGGCCACCGGATAACAGACGATCAAGGGCCAGGGCAGTACGACCGCGCGTTCCTGCCCGGTGCACGGGTCGGGGCCCGGCAGCAGAAGCGCGGTGACGAGCCCGAACGCGAGCACGGTGCCGACCGCGGCGACAGCGGTGAGCGCGGCCCGGCGTGACCCGCGCAGGAGAAGGCCGACCACGACGACCGGCAGCAGGAGGACACCCCAGAACAGCAATTCTCCCGGCACGTACTCCAGCGCGTATGGACCTTCCAGCGGAAGGGGAGCCGAGCCCGTCGCGGAACAGAACCAGCCCACGCTCTGCCTGCCGACCCCGAAGGCCGTCAGGATCACCGGGCCGGACGCGGACAGGGCCGCACTTAATCGCAGCACCGCCGCCGTGGGTTCCCGCATCACGGCACCTCCGAAAGTGAGAAACTCGGGTCAGGGTAGCGGCTAGCGATCTTCATGTGGAGGTCGCGCCCGGCGACGGCTCAGCACCGCCGCGATGGGGACCGCCGCCGCCAGGCCGCTCAGCAGTACGGCGGCCAGCGCTCCCAGGATGGACGGCGCGTTGTCGAAGGCGAGGCCGACGGCGGCGAGCGCCGGGCCCGCGTTGCGTACCGCCGCGACTCCGCCCATCGTGGTGCGGCGGGCCGGTGGTCCGGTGGCCAGGGCCGTGCCGAGGGCGAAGGCGAGGGCGGAGAAGACGAAGCCCGCGAGCAGGCTGAGTGAGCCGATCAGCGCGACGACGTCACGCCAGTTGCCCACGAGCATGCCTGCCAGCACGATGAGGAACGTCACGTTCGACGTCTTGACGGTTGCCGGCTGCCATGCCAGCGCCGTGGCCGGAGCGTAGTGCCGCACGATCAGGCCGACGGCGAACGGCACGAGCTGGAGGACCACGACGGTCAGCATCAGCACCGGGACGTCGAGTGCGACGCCGCCGCCCACGTCGGCCGCCTGGAGGAGGAGGTTCGCGGTGGGCCCGAAGGTGATGCTGCCGATGGCGGCCAGCAGGACCTGCATCGCCGCCCCCGCGACCACGTCCCCGTTCTGCACCATGCCGAGTTTCGCGCCGAACGGGCCGCCAGGGGAGGAGGCGGTCAGGAGCAGCGCGATGTACGCCGCCGTAGGTAGGCCGAACAGGGCGGCGACGCCCCAGCCGAGGAGCGGGATGGCGACCAGGTTGGCCACCAGCGCCAGGACGAGCAGCAGGACGTTCGCGAAGACGGCGCGCAGGGCCGGCAGCGTCGCGCCGAGACCGGCGGCGAACATGGTCGCCGCGATGAAGACGACCGTGATGGCGTTGAACAGCAGATGCAGCGTGTTCATAAAGGCTCCCGGTCGGTCATGACGGAGCGGCGTCAGCGGCGTCAGCGGCGTCAGCCGGTCAGGTCGCCCAG
This sequence comes from Nonomuraea sp. NPDC049158, assembly GCF_040648335.1. Classification (NCBI taxonomy): domain Bacteria; kingdom Bacillati; phylum Actinomycetota; class Actinomycetes; order Streptosporangiales; family Streptosporangiaceae; genus Nonomuraea; species Nonomuraea sp. NPDC049158. Next base: position 85,438 of record NZ_JBEZDM010000040.1, on the reverse strand, counting down.
CCAGCGCAGTGCGGTCAGTCCTGGCATGAAGCAGTATTCGCCGCCGCGCGTGACGACGAATTGGGGTAGGGAGATCAGGCGTCGCCGTACGGGACGCCGGGGGATGGTGAAGTCCCCTGAGCCGACGATGGGGTCCTTGGCGTCGCCCGCGCCGAAGAAGACGCCGTCGTTCATCCATTGAGACTGGACGAACTCGAACTGCCGCCCCAGATGCGCGCCCACGAAGGCGAACATCAGCCCCCGGTCGGCCCCGTCGTCTTCCAGGACTCCGTCGGGCAGCGGCGGGCCGTACGCCGTGCCTCGCCTGATCATGCGGTGCAGCCGCGGCACTCCGGCGACCGCGGCATCACGAGGATGGCCCCGGCGGATGTGGCACCCGCCGGGGGTCGTGAACCCGGCGGCGTCGTCCCGCTCGAACAGGAACATGTTGTTGCGCATACGGTCCGCCCCGAGAGCGGGGTCGTCGTGCAAAGGGCTGAGCGCCAGCGGGGCGCCGCTGCGCCAGCGTCCCATGATCTTCGCGGCCAGCAACTCCTCGTCCACGGGGTCGGTGGCGTTGTCCTTCAGGTACCGCCGGAACAGGGCGACGCGCTGGTGGAGTTTGCGGAAGACCACGTAGGTGCCGTTGCGTCCGAGCACATCGGGCTGCGGCGTCTGGATGCCGCCGAGCTCGTCGCGGTAGCCGAGGACGAACTCCCCGGCCTTCAGCGGCGTCTCCAACGGGTTCGTACCGGCTATGCCACTGCCCTCGACGGCCGGATGGCTGATGCCGTCACGGTAGCCGAAGGGCTCGGTCTCGGTGGGCAGCGCGTGGCAGGTCTGGCGCCAGATCGCCGTCACGCCGGGCAGGGCCTCGTAGGCCGGCCGGGCGCGATCGATGGCGGCCTCCAGCAGCGCGCTGTTTGGCGCGAGTGCCACCAGCACCACGTGGACGTCAGGTGTGCCGAGTGGGGACTCCCAGTGCTCGGGGCCGCTCTCGCCGGTGTCGCCCAGCGCGTGGGCCCGTGCCGCCATGCCTTGCCGGAACTCCCAGGCGAAGGTGTCCAGCCATTCCGCCGGAACACCGAGCGCCTTGAGGCCGTGGTAGGTGAGCGCGACGCTGACCCAGGTCTCGCCGAGCGGGCTCACCGTGTCGGCGGCCGAGGTCACCACGGCGCCGGCTCGCCGCATCAGCTCCCGCCCCTGGTCGCGGTCGTCGATGCGGAACAGGATGTACGTCGCCGCGTACGGCGTCGGGCGAGGGCTGAGCACCCCGCGCTGGATGTCGTCGAGCTCCAGCTGGACGATGGTCACCTGGACCCGCCTCCCCGTGCGCTATTTCGCCGAGACGATGTTGTTCCAGAAGGCGCGCAGGCTCTCGTCGACGCCGAACAGCGAGCTGAAGATCGTGGTGTCGGCGAAGATCACGTCACCGGCCCGGTCACCGCCGGGCGGCATCCACAGGAACATGTTGAACTCGGTGTTGCCGGTCTCGGTGAACGGGTGCGGCCTGGACATGTCGATCGGCTGCCTGCCCAGTACGTGGATGACGTTCGGGTCGTCGGTGGTCACGGCGTAGTGCGGCAGGTGCATGTGGAAGTTGAAGCTGGACACGCCCTCCAGCCACCCCTTGGCGTCCAGGTCCCTGGCGATGGACAGTGGGGCGCTCTTGCGGCCTTCCGTCACCGCGGGACGCAGCCCGTAGCGGTTCTCCACGGGCACCCCCAGACCCGCCATGAGCGATCGGGTGTACCTTCCGAAGCGTTGCTGGCGGGGCACCAGCGCGTCGCCGTGATGGTGATACTCCACGTCGCGCACCGCCATGTCGTCCGACGCGCCGACGTCGTGATGCGGTCCCAGAGCCAGGCAGGTGCCCTCGCGGGTGAGGAACTCGCGTACCGCCTCGATCTCCGCGGGTGTGGCGTCCTGCCCGGTGATCATGTGGTCCAGCCCCCACACGAACAGGGTGTCGGTGTCCGCCAGCACCCGTTCGTCCAGCGGGGTGTGGAAACCCGCCTGATCGACGCGTTGGTACACAGGCACCGGATATCCAGTGGTCTCCTCGACGAACTGCTGAAAGGGCAGCCAGCCCCAGAAGAACAGCTCCAGCCCGCCCGCGATGCCCTGCTGGAACCGCAGCGGATCCGACCATTTCGGGTCCTCGTAGGCCGGCCACGTCACGCGCCGCACTTCGGTCATCGTGGAGAACCGGTTGTCCAGCTGGGTCACATCCCTGCCGGCCTCGGCGGGATAGCTCCACGCCACATAGATGCTCAGCCGGCGCCGACCGGGGCTGTAGGGGCGCGGCACATGGTTCTGGTTATAGGTGCGCGCGGTTCTGGACTCGCTCATCTCTTCTCCAGGAAGCTCTTCTCCAGGAAGCGCTGGTGGGCGTCACTGCGGCTGGTGGGTGTCACTGCAGCTGGTCGAGCATCTCCGACATCGCGCTCTTGATCCGCAGAGCCTTCTTGATCTCGTCGGCGGTGACGTACGGATACTCGCCGTACTCGATGAAGCTCGGGCAGTGGTGCTCACGGACGAATCTGACGAAGGCTTCGGGGTTGGTCTTCCAGTCCTCGGGAAAGCCCTCGAGGTTCTCGAAGACCGTGTTCACTCCCGCCCGGGTGAACAGGGCGATGGCGTCCTCGGTGTACTTGTCGAAGTCGGTGTCGAAGATGCCCTGGTACATGAAGCGCGTGTCGTCGTCGAAGAGCACCCAGCGCAGGTAGTGCAGCTTCAGGGGCGCGAGCAGGTCGGGGTCGGCTTCCAGCGCCTTGGCGAGGGTGTAGCCGTACTCGCGGATCGCGTCGGCGCGGCCGGGTTTGACCTTCGCGATGACGGTGAACCCGTAGCACGCCGGGGTCCGCGGGTAGACAGGGCCGTATTTACCCTGCTCCAGGTGGTCCGTCTCCTTCGGGATGACAGCCGCCTGCGGCCTGATCTCCATGCCGATCCCCTCCGTCGTTCTACTTCTGGGGGAAGGCTAAAACCGGCTGAATGTCGTAATTGTCGCATAATGCGGCTTTTCGAGCCAGTCTGGGCAGCGAGATCGTGCTTGATCCACATGGTATCAATGGACGATTCTTACGTTAGGGACCTCTCCTAGGTGTCGCTAGGGATTGGGCACTTCATGGTGTACCACTTCGCCGTTCTGGGCTCCGTTCAGGTCTACCCGGAAGGGACGCCGCAGACCCCGATCCATCTTCGTGGCAAGCCTCGGGCCGTACTGGCCACGCTGCTGCTCAACGCCAACACGGTGATCTCCCGGGACGCTCTGGTGGCCGCTCTGTGGGATGAGCCGCCGGCCACGGCGGTGGCCAACATCCAGACCCACGTATGGCAGCTACGCCGGGCGATCCCCGGCGGGGACCAGATCGTCAGGACCGAAGGGTCCGGCTACCTGCTGTCCGTCGAGCGCGATCAGCTCGACGCGCTGATCTTCAGTGACGCGGCGCGCGAAGGGCGGCTGGCCGTCCAGCGGGGTGAGCTGGCCGTCGCCGAGAGGGCCTTCGGGCGGGCGGTGGCGCTCTGGCGGGGCCGGCCCGCCGAGGACCTCGTGCTCGGTGACATGGTGGCGCCCCGGATCGCCGAGCTGGAGGAGGAGCTGTACCAGGCGCGTTCCGACTGGATCGACGTCCGGCTGGCCCTCGGGCAGCATGACCAGCTGATCGGTGAGCTGCGGAAGATCGCGGACGCGCAGCCGCTGCGCGAGCGTTTCTGGGGCCAGCTCATGCTCGCCCTGCACCGGGCCGGGCGGCGGGGCGAGGCGCTGGAGGCCTACCGGCGCGTACGGACGCTCCTGGTGGAGGAGCTGGGCGTCGAGCCGGGCGCCGAGTTGCGCCGGCTCCACGCGAGCCTCTTGGAGGACCATGGGGCACCGGCTGTACCCATCTTGGGGACAAAAGTCTCAGGGACAGAAGTCTCAGGGACGAAAGCGGTGCCCGACTCCACGACGTGGCACCACATCTGCCAGCTACCTGCGGACCTCGCTGATTTCGTGGGCAGGAGCGCAGAGTTGAAAACGATTACCTCGATTGTGCGCGGCAGAGACCCGGCGGCCTCCGCACCCATGATCGTGACTCTGTCGGGCGCCCCCGGACTCGGCAAGAGCACCCTCGCGATCCACCTCGCGCATCTGCTCCGACCCGCCTTCCCCGACGGCCAGCTGTACGTACGCCTCGGCGCGGCCTCGCCCGCTCCGCGCGATCCCTGGCGCATCCTCGGGGAGCTGCTGAGAGCGCTCGGAGTGGACGGAAGCGCGCTCCCCGACACGCTCGAAGAGCGCGCCACCCTGTACCGGTCCCGCCTCGCCGACCGCGAGATCCTCATCATCCTCGACGACGCGGCGGATGAGGCGCAGGTGTCGCCCCTGCTGCCGGGTACGGCGCGGGGCGCGGTCCTGGTGACCTCCCGCGCGCAGCTCGCCCTTCCCGGCGCCCAGGCGATCTCTCTGGACGTACCCGGCGAGGACGAAGCGGTGGAGATGCTCGAACGTACGGCCGGACCGGCCCGCGTGCGCGCGGAGCCGCAGGCGGCGGCCTCGATTCTGAGCGCCTGCGGACGCCTGCCGCTGGCGATCCGCATCGCGGGGGCGAGGTTGTCGGCCCGGCCCGCCTGGCCGCTGGCCGACTTCGCGGCCCGTCTGGAGGACACTCGGCGGCGCCTCGACGAGCTGGCTCTGGGTCAGCAGACCGTTCGCGCCAACTTCGCCGTGAGTTATGACGCTCTCACCGCCGTGGCGCGGCGGACGTTCCGGCTGCTCGGCCTGTGCGGGCTGGAAAGCGTGCCCGAGTGGGCGGCGGCGGCGCTGCTCGGGGAGTCCCGAGATGTGGCGGATCGCGCCCTGGAAGCCCTGGTGGTCGCCGGTCTGGTGAACGGGCCCGAACCCTGCGCCGCAGGTGGGCTGCGATACCGGCTGCACGATCTGTTACGGGCGTTCGCGCGGGAACAGGCCGAGGCGGAGGACAGCGAGACGCAGCGGCGCGCGGCCCTGCTCCGGCTCATCCGGGAGAGCCTCGACCGGGTGACGGCGGCCGTCGGCGACCTCCCCCTGCCCTGCGCGCCCACGCCGAGCGCCGGTGAGTCCCGCCCGGCGACGGGGGAGTGCGACTCCGGGTGGCTGATGGAGGAGCGCGGGAACATGGTGGCGGTGGTCGAGCTCGCCGCCGCGCTGGACCGACCCGCCCTCGCGTGTGAGCTGGCCTACTATCTGACGGCCTACCTGCGGATCCACGGCTTCTTCGACCAGGCCACCCGGGTGCACGACGCCGTCATCGCCGTCGCGACCCGGCTGGAGCTCACCCCCGCGATCTTGACCACCCGGCTGCTGCGGGCGGATCTCATGGTGGAGCGGGGGATGTTCGGCGAGGCGCTGCGGGAGTTCCAGTCATTGCTCGAGCCGTTCGAGCGCATGGGCGACCGGCACTCCACCGCGTACGCGCTCAGTGGCCTTGGCATCTGCCGGCATGTGTTCGCGGACTTCGAGGAGGCTCTGGACCGCACCACGCGCGCGGTCGACCTGTTCGAGGAGCTGGCCGATCACGACGGGTTGCTCAGCGCGTTGATCCACCTGGCCTCGATCCACCTTGAGCTCGGCCACCACGACCAGGCCGCCGAGGTCTGCCGCCGTGGGCTGGAGCTGGCGTGCGGAGCGCGCACCGCGTACCCCCGGGCGATCCTGCTTCGGGCCCTGGGCATCACCCACTACAGCAAGGGTGAGGTGACGGAGGCGATCCGGCGCTATGAGGAGAGCCTTGAGCTCAGCCGCCGGCACGGCTATCCGATCATCACCACCTTGACGGAGCGGCGGCTGGGGGAGGCTCTGGGCGCGGTGGGCCGGTTCGACGAGGCGGTGCGGACGCTCACGCACTGCGGGCGCAGCTTCGCGCGCTTCGGCGATACCTACGGTGAGACGCTCACGGCTTACGCGCTCGGGGAGGTCGCCTTCCGGCGTCGCCAACCCCGAGAGGCGCTACGGCACCTGACGCACGCGCTTGACGTGCTGGGAGTCCGGGAGATGCCGCTCTGGCGGGCCCGAGTCCTGCGCGAGATCGGCAGGGTCCATGCCGATCTCGGCGACCCGGACGCCGCCGTGGCCGTCTGGAGCGAGGCGCTGGCCATCTTCCACAGCGTCGACTCCGGGGAAGCGGCGGAGGTGAGCGCCTTCCTCGCCACCCTGCGCGCCCCCTCGCCAGGCCCCCGCCGGGTGACTCAGCCGCCGGTTCCCCGTACGACCGGCACGGTCGGGTGACTCAGCGGCCTGTTCCCCGTACGACCGGCACGGCTGTGACGCCTGCCTGCCGCGCCGCCCGCCGGGCCGTACCCGGCGCGCTCCCTGTCGCGACGACGGCTCCTTCGTGCAGCGCGACCCAGGACCGTGCGTCGGCGGGAAGATCCTCCAGCGCCTGGGCGAGCTCGACTCGCCCAGGTCCGGCGCGCAGCGCGCGAGCCCGCTCGCGGCGTCGCCAGAACAGGTGCTGTCCCACGATCAGCGGCCCCAGCGGCAGGAGCAGCGGTACGAACTCCAGGTCGGTGAGCAGGACGGCGAGCGTCAGGCCCAGCAGCAACGTCCCCTCGACCACGGCGGCCCACCAGCCGGCGGTCCTGCCGTACGCCTTGGCCGCCACCAGCGGCCACACGGCCAGCATCAGGCAGTCGCCGAGACCGGCCAGGCTCGACACCGGCCCGTAGCCCGTGGCGAGTATCGGGGCGAACGGCAACCCTTCGACCCGGGACACGAAATCAGCCGTCAGCGAGCTCACCCCCGTGGCGAGGGCGTCATAGACGGTCAGCGCACCGGCCAGCCCCGCCACGTGGGCGGCCCGCATCCCCGTCTGCGCCCACATGTTGGCGACCCCGACCGTGAGGAGGATCATCGTGAGGTCGTTGACGACGAGCACCGCCGTCGGCCATTGCGCGAAGTACGCGGCCACGTCCGCCGCGCACAGCAGGGCGGCCGCCAGCGCGGCGTTCCGGCCGCCCAGGACCGGCGACAGGACGAGTTGCGACACGGTGAAGACGACCACACCGAAGATCGTGACGATGACTCCGGTCGGCATGTGCATGTAGGCGAACGGCATGGCGACGAGCGCCACGACCATGATCCAGATGTCGGTCCAGACGAACCTGCCGACCGGCGGGCGCGGCATCGTCGCCCTGGCGAAGTAGAGCGCGGCGACACCCATGGTCAGCAGGATGAGCAGGTAGAGGACCAGACCGCGCAGGACCGCCTCGGTCATCAGGGCGCTCATCGGACTCCCATCTCGGCGACCGCCTCCGCGGCCGCCCGCAGGGCCGACTTGCCCGTACGGGCGGACTCGGTGGCCGTGAAGTGCTCGAACGTGTGCTCCCGCAGGTCCGCGCGGACCCGGCAGAGGCCGGGAAGCGCGGCCGGATCATCGACGAGCTCGATGCCCCGCAAGGGAAGCTTCAGGTCGGCCGCGCGCTCCTCCAGCCGGGACACCAGCGCGCGGCTCGCGTTGCCGGTCACGGCGTGCAACACCGGTCCCGACCGGGTCTCCTCCAGCACGTATCGCGTCGGGAGCGGGATCTCGCGCTCCGCTTGGAGGAGGTCCAGCACGTCGCGCGTGGTGACGGACGAGGGTGACAGCCGGCCGAGGACCCGCGAGGTCGCCGGTACGGCGGCCAGTTCGCAGGCCGGCTGCTCGCTCTCGGGCAGCACTTTGACGATGTCGCCGGTGACATAACGGAGCAGCAGGGTCGTGTCGCGGTACGTGGTGTACGGCGTCACCACCAGCACCCCGTGCGCCCCTGGAGCCGCCGGCTGGAAGGTCTCGGGGTCGAGGACCTCGACGTGCCCCTGGTCGGTGGGGAGATGCAGGTGTCCCTGCCCGCAGACCTGGCCGCCCACAGGGGCGATCTCCGTCATCGAGTAGCTGTCCAGGACACGCGCCCCGAACATGGCCTCCGCCCGCTCCTTCAGCGCGTCGGTGAGGACCTCGCCACCGGAGTGGATCTCTTCGAGGCCGAAGTCCTTCGCGTCCCAGCCGCCCCGCTCGGCCTCCTGGACCAGTGCCGCGAGGTACGAGGCCGTCGTGTTGAGGTGGGTCATCTGTGGCCGCTTGCCCGGGACGTGCAGCGGGACCGCCAACCGGTCCAGCGTGGCGCGGGGGTCCACGAGACCTACGTGGACGAAGGCCGCCCCGGTCATGGTCGCCGCCCGCTCGATGAGGATCTGGGCGATGGACCGCGAGGTGATGCAATTGGCCCAGACATGCTCGGAGCGGAGTCCACCGGCGAGCATCAGCGCCAAGGCCGACATGCCCGACATCAGGTCGATCTCGTAGCGGGAGAACCAGACCATGGTCGGCACACCGGTCGTGCCCGTGGTCTGGGCGAGTACGGCCGGGCGGGCCCCGTCGGCGACGAACGCGGCCGGCAGGTCACGCAGCGCGGCCTTCGTCGTCGGCTCGATCGACGCCAGGGACTCCAGGGTGATGGATCCCGGGTCTATACCGTGCTGCTCGAACCACCGCCGGTAGTAGGGGGTGTCGCGGGCGGTCAACCGTACCGTCCGCCGGAGCCGGCGCGAGGCGAGGTCGCGCTGCATCTCAGGGTCGGGCGCGGTCAGCATCTCGCCCGCGCCTTCACCGGGGGAGCCGAACTCCTCCAAGGTCGCGCGGAGGTCTTCGACCAGCGCGGTCACGTCCTTCACCCGGAACCGGCGGCCCGCCAGCATCGACCAGGCGTACCCCATCTGCCGGGCGGCTGTCCCGAACATCCTGTCCCATCCTTTGCGCGGTGGTCATGGAACACGACGGTCCCTGGGAGCGGCACGAAGCCGCTCCCAGGAGCCGTCAGGAGGGACCGAGCCTCAGCCGTTGAGGCTGAACACGGCGGTGGAGAGGGCGCTGACGACGTAGCGCGCGTAGAACCTGGCCGTCTTGACCATGACTTCTCCCTTCGTTCCTGCCCCGGTAAGGGCCAGGAACGACTGTCGTCGCGGGGCCTACAGGATCGCTACACCGCCACTATCAGCGCAGGTCAGCGGTCTCCATCGCGCGCTGGACCGCGTCCAGGAGGCTGGCTGCTCTGCGGTCTGGGGTTCCTTCCTGTACGTGGTTCATGACGTAGCCGAACGCGAGGCCGTTCGCCGGGTCGGCGAAGCCCAGCGATCCGCCCATGCCGGGAAACCCGAAGGCGGTCGGGCTGTACCAGAAGGCGTCGGGCGTCGGCAGGCCGAAACCGGTGCCGATCCGGACAGGCACGCGAAGGATGCGGTCGATACCACTGACCTGCTCCGCGGTCGCCGCCGCCAAGGTCTCGGGGGAGAGAATGCGCTGGCCGTCGACCTCGCCGATCAGCGCGGCGTAGAAGCGGGCCAGCGCGCGGGCCGTGCAGATGCCGTTGGTCGCGGGCATCTCGGCGGACTGCTCGTCGGGGTCGTTGTGGTCCAGCGCGGGCGTGATGATGGTCATCAGGGACCGCACGGTCAACGACGTCGGATCGGTATAGGCCGCCATCACCTCGCGCATGGGCTCGGGAAGGGCGTCCAGGTCGATCCGGGCCAGCGCGTCCAGGTCGAGCGGGGCGGCGATGATCCGGCTTACCCGATGCTGATCGGTTTCCGGCAGCCCGATCCACAGGTCCAGGCCGAGCGGTCCGGCGATCTCCTCGGCGAGGAACGTGCCGAGGCTGCGGCCGCTCACCCGGCGGACGACCTCGCCGACCAGCCAGCCGTAGGTGAGCCCGTGGTAGCCATGGTCGGTGCCCGGCTCCCAGGATGGGCGCTGGGCCGCCAGCGCGGTCACCATCGGGTCCCAGGCGATCGCTTCCGCCGGGGTGATCGGGTGGTCGATCGTGGGCAGTCCGGCCTGGTGGGTGAGCAGCCAGCGGACGGGGATGCGGTCTTTGCCGTTCGCCGCGAACTCCGGCCAGTAGTCGGCGACGGGTGCGTCGAGGTCCAGTTCGCCGCGCTGGGCCAGCAGGTGCGCGCAGGCGGCGGTGACGCCCTTGGTGGTGGAGTAGACGACCTGCAGGGTGTCGCGCTCCCAGGGGCGGCCGGTCTCGGGATCGGCGATTCCGCCCCACAGGTCGACGACTTTCCGGCCGTGCAGGTAGACGGCTACCGCGGCGCCCACTTCCTGGCCGCCGGCCAGATTGGCGGCGAAGGCCGTACGAACTCCGTCGAATCCTGGTGCGGTGCTCCCGCCGATTTCGGGCATGCGTCATCGCCTTCCGGTCTTGTGGTGTCGCCGGGAAGTGTTAGCCGCGCCACTTCTCGATGAGCCAGGCGCAGACTTCCGGCTCGGTCATCTCGGGAAACTCTTCGGTGAACGAGAGGAGAGCGCGCAGCGCCTCTCCCCGCTCCAGGCCGCGCGCCGCCGCGTGCCTGAGGTACTCCTGACGTGCGGCGGAAGGACGACCCCCGCCCGCGCCGCGGCCGGGCAGGCCGTCGCGCCACCGCATGATCTCGTCCAGTCGATCAGCCCGCCAGCCGGGCACTCCGTCGATCTCGACGTCGGGCTCGGGAAACGGGTGGCTTGAATCGCCCGGATAGCGGGAGCGCCATTTGTGCACCGCGTGCCGGCTCACCCCCAGCGCCTCGGCGATGCCGATACCGCCGAGGTAGTGCTCGGTCATGATGCATCAGCCTCTCTGCCGGAGACGACGATAGACCGGCGCGGGAAACATCGTCAACATCGGAGACGAAGTTTCCGCCCGCGACGGCGACGTCGGTCCCGGCGACTCTGGGGATAGATGGGAAAACCTTACGAAAACCAGGAAGAAGCGAGCGGGGCGGGCAGTCCGTGAAACGCGGGACTCCTTGATATTTTCGGCTTATATGGTGCCGAAGATCACGGAAATTCGTGATGGCAGTCTTCGGCCGCATATGGGGCATGACATTCGCGAGTCATTGGAACCGCTGTCATTGCCGTAGCCGGAAAAATCACACGTCAAGGAGGTCCATCATGGACTGGCTGAAGACCGCGCTATCTGTGGGTACGACCATCGGCAAGATCGCGGGAATGCTCCAGGGCGCCAATGGCACACTCGTTCACCTCGGCCCGAAGGGTTCCGGAGTGAATCCCGAGATCGGCCAGGCCATCTTCTTCGTGGGTGAAGACGGAAAATGTTACGCGGCCAATCAAGGGGACGTCCCGATGGGAATCCACTTCCCGGCCGGCCGGGGCGAGGTGCCAGCGGCCAACACTTATATGATCCCGAACCGCGGGCGGTTCAACATAACAGAGGCGTTCAATGTGTACGCCCAGGCGGAACAGGACCAGCTCATCATCACCCCTGTGGAGGTGATGTCCGCCCCAGGCGCACGTGCGAACACGCATGCCACCATCCAGGCGCAGGGGACCAACGTTCCCGCGGGTGTGACGGTCAAACTCGGCCCCTACATCGAAGTGACGGTGAACGCGTCGGACAGGACGATCCTGGTCACCGTCCTCGGCGGTCTGGCCCTGCTGGGGATCGTCCTGCTCAACATCAACGGAGCCGGTGACACCTTCGCCAATCTGGCCAACCTCGCCTTCCCCAGCGAGCATGACGGGGAGACGAAGAGCATGACCGTCCCGATCCCGGCCGGCGTCGAGGCGAGCCGGGGTCTGGAGTCCATCGACATCACCGTGGCGATCGAGGACCTGGAAACGCTCCTGGAGCGCTTCTCGCAGGAGCACGCCGGCCTGATGGAGCCGCTCTCCGAGAAGGACTGCCAGCGGATCGCCGCGTACACGGGCGCGTAACGGCGCCAACGTACGTGCCTGCGCCGACCGCGCAGGCACGTACACGTGGCTTCAGAAGCCGATGACGTTGCCTCCCAGCGATACCCACTCGGGCGACCAGGATCCGTCCGCCTCCTGCCACTTGTGCCACAGGGCGTAGTCGCCCAAGTAGAAGGCCTCCAGACGGCCGTCGTAGGTGGCGACCAGCTGCGGGTTGCTGTCCAGCACGCCATCGAGGCTGCTCCACGGCCCCCAGCCGCCGGTGGCGGTCTGGCAGATCTGCCAGGCGGCGGAGTCGGTGCCCCGGGTGAGGACGATGAGGCGGCGGTGCATGTCCTGGAAGACCGCCGGGGTGCCGGTGGTGCTCCCGCCCTCGAGCCACTGCCAATCGCCCCAGTCGCCGTTGGCCGTCATCTGTCCGATGCGCCACAGGGTGTCGTCGGCGTGGCGTACGAATACCTCCAGCCCCCCGTCGGCCCGCTGGAACACCGCCGGAGTGTCGACCAGGCTGCCGCCGAGGTCTTTCCAGTCGCCCCAGGCGCCGTAGCGGTTGGTCTGACAGATGTACTGCAAGGTGTCGTCGCCGCCTTGGACGAACGCGGCCAGCCGGCCGTCCGCGGTCTGGAACACCGCCGGCTCGCTGCGGAGTTCGCCGCCCAGGTCCTTCCACCCGCTCCATTCGCCGTACGGCATGGTCTGCCAGCAGTGTTGCAGGGTGCTGTCGGCTCCGCGCATGAACAGGGCCAGCCGCCCTTCGGCGTTCTGGAACACCGCGATCTCACCGCCCAGAGACTGGCCGCCGAGGTCGTTCCAACGGTCTTCCCAGTCGCCGTTGGGGCTCTCCTGCCGCTTGTTCTGAACACGGCCTTCGGTGTCCGGGGCGAACACCTCCAGGCACCCGTCGGCGTTCCGGAAGACGGTCGGAGGGGTGCCGAACGTGCCGCCGAGGCTGCGCCATTCGCCCCAGTCACCGTTGAGGGTGAGCTGCCAGACATGCTTCACCGTGCTGTCGGCGCCCCGGGCGAACGCCTCCAGGCGCCCATCGGCGTTACGCGCGACGCGGATGCTGGCGAGGGTGAGATCCATGAGCAAATACTCCCTACGCAGAGTGGTCGTTTGGTCGCAATAAGTCAACCACAGTGCATTTCGCGAGCCTAAGGCGGCACGATGGAGGCGCGGCGAAAGCCGCATGTGAGCCATCGCGCGTACGCTGGTAGGGAAGGTGAGGGACCGTGATGACCACACAACACCGGGACGCCGCGCTTTCCCCCTCAGAGCAGGCGACCATCCGACAACTGCTCGACGCCGACCGTCAAAGAACCGAAACCCGCATCGCCGTGCTGGGCCATGATCGGGACGAGATCGTCCAGTCGTCGGCGCAGTCGGCCCCCGATGACGAGCACGATCCTGAGGGGACGTCCACCGCCTTCGAGCGGGCCCACATTCAGGCCCTGCTCGACCAGGCCGAGACGCACCTCGTCGATCTGGACCTGGCCGTCGAGCGGCTGCGCGACGGCACGTACGGGATCTGCGCGAAATGCGGGCAACCCATCGCCATCGAGCGCCTGATGATCCTGCCGGCCGCCAGGACCTGCGTCAGCTGCGCCGCCCACCACCGCCGCTGACCAGCGCGTTCGCCTGATGGCTCACGTCTTGCGTCGCCAGAGTTTGCCCGTCGACAGGTCGAGGTAATAGACGCGTTCGCTGTAGTCGCCGCGGACCAGGAAAGCACCCTCCTTCGACCAGCCGAGGGCGACGTCAAGAGAGTCGTCGCCGGGGAACCTGAGAGCGACGCTGGCCAGCCGCTTGCCGGTCTCTGGGGCGAAGGTGTCGACCCGCGTCCCCTGATCGCCGATGACCACGAAGCGACTGCCGTCCACCCGGAGGTAGTAGCTGTCGTCGGGCCCGAGGGGAAGGGTCATCCGCGTCCGTCCGCGGTGATCGAGAACGAGCACCTGGGATCGCGTCGTCACCACGATCCCGCTCTCGTTGAGGTCATGGACCTGCCGGGCGCCGGGGAGTGACACCGTGGTCCAGGTCTTGGTGTCGGTGATCTGGGCGTCGTCCTTGGCAAGGGCGACGTACCTGCTCTGGCCGGCGAACGTCGCCGTGGGCACCGCCGTGTCCGGGAGGCCGGCGGTGAGGTAGTGAACGCCCTTGGCGTCCTGATACACCATGCGTCGATCGTGTCTGTCCAGGAAGACGACGGCCTTCTTGTCGGAGCTGCGCACGAACGGCGCCGCCTGGGGCGCGCCGCCTTTCCTGATGATGTACGGCGCGGCCTGCGGGAATGGCTGCTCGTTCACCAGCCACGTGCGGCAGGGGTCGTCCATTTGATCGGTCCATGGACAGGTGGGTCGCTTGTATTTACTCACCGTCGTGAACTCGGCCCGATAATCCCGGAACGACATGGGCGGTGTGTATTCGGGCAGTTCACCCTGTAGCGGGTGCCCAGGGGTGAGCAGCGTGGCCGAAAGCACGATCGCCGTTCCCGCCAGATAGAGGCTCCGCGTCGACCATTCGCGGATGGCCGGCTCGGTCCGGTCCGTCCCGTCGTTCGGTCTGGCACTCAGTTTTCCAGTGGTACGTGGTACGGCCGCCGCCACGATAATCACGATGGCGGCATGGGCCAGCCGCGCCGGAGTGATGTCCTGGCTCGCCAGCAGATAACCGCCCGCCACCACGGCGCCACTCAAACCGAGCAACCATGCCGTCCGATAGGTGTTCGCATCGTCTTGGGGAGGGAGCATGGGGGCCGGCAGTCGTACAGGGCGAAACACGGAAACAGCGCACCAGCCCAGCACCAGATAGAGCGGGTCATTGGTGAAACAGGCCAAGGGAACTGCCGGGACGAGGGCGATCAGCCGCCATCGGCGCAGGTCGGCGAAATGGTCGATGACCTGGCGGGCGTTGGCCGCCGTGACGGAGAGGCCCATCAGTGTGGCGAACCTGGTGAGCCGCTCCGATGTGACCGGTAAGGCCGCCACCAGCACGGTGACCACGGCGACTACCCAGGAGATCATCGGAGGTACCGTCACGAAGTGCCACCATATATGGTGCTATATCGTGAGTTCGGATGATATATGGCGGCAATTTGGCATCGCTACGTGGAGTGCTCAGCGTTCGCGATTATCGACTATGGCGGCCGGCGGCCTGACGCTGGTGATTGTCGCGGTGACCCTGTGGGTATCCGGGTCGATAACTCCGCGTGTGCAGTGGAGTCTCGAGGCTATTTTCCTCCACGCGGAGGTGGACCCGAATGGCGTCCTGTCGACCCCTGTGTATATCGAGCTGGAGAACGAGGGGCAAGCCTCGTTCGTTATCACCGGTATCTCGGCGGAAATACCTGGCCTCCGCCTGCTCCCTGCTGACCAGGCGAAAGGGGAGAGTTCCGTGGTCACCGTAGAGGGCGATAATCGGCAAAGCGTGGAGAGGCGCGTCGTCATCACTGACTGCGCGGCGGTGCCCCACGAGCCCCAGCCGATCCGCTTCACCTACCGAACCTGGCTGGGTCCGGGGTCGGTGGAGGTGATGGGTAACTCATGGGGGCTGCAAGGACTCACCGGAAGTGTCCTGGTCGCCTGGCAGAGAGGTCTCGCGGCCAAGGTCTGCAATGAGGCGGTGAGTCCAGATTGGCCCTGACAGGTAGCTCATTCGTGGACTACGGCCAGCCTGGGGGGTCGTGGGGCATTCCGCCTGCCGCGAAGATCGCCACCGGTTTCGTTTTCACGTTCGGTGCTCTCCGTTACAACGGGTTCGACCTGCTGTTCGACCCCGCCGGATGGGTGTTGTGCGCGTCCGGGCTGTCTCAGCTGCAGCGATCCCTCGACGACCCCTTCAGCCGGGCCCGGTCCACGACTGCCGTCATGGCCTGCGTCTCGTTCATCGCCATGATCGCCTCCGCTGAGTACTCGGGCCCTAGCCAGGGGATTTCCCCGATCACGATCACGCAACTGATCGGAATCGCCAACACACTCGGTGCCCTGATCGCGGTCTGGCTGATCGCCGAGGCCATCATCAGACGGATCCGTCCGTGCGGGGACATCTCCGGGGCCGCCCGCCTCGACGTGCTGCGCTGGGCCGTGGCCGTTCTGGGCGTGCTCGGCATGCTGGCCGGGTACGGCTACGCCGACCTGGGCCCTGTCACCGCCATCGCCTGGTTCGCGACGCTCGTGGCCCTGATCGTCGTGCTCTACCGCTCGGCGCATTCGCCGTACCTCTCCCCGACGTGGGAGGCCCCAGTCCGTGAGAGCGCGGGGACCGCCGATGAGGGTCGGCCCCCGGGCGCTGACTAGCGCGACAGGACCTCAGGCCGCCGCGCCCGTCTCCGACCTGGCCTCGCGCACTCCGCGCAACGCGCCGTCCCAGGCGGTCACCTGGTCGAGCATGCCGCGGACCGCGGCGTCGAGACCCTCGCCGGGGAAGGAGTGGTTGTACTCGGGGACAAGGAACACGAAGCCATCGAAGCCGTCTACCAGTGCGGACCAGTCGCGGGTGTGCGCGTGCTCGTACTGCTGGAGGCTCGGATTGCCGCCCTCGTCGAGGTTGCCGAGGCGGTGGTGCGCGAGGTCGATCAGCTCGTAGTCGGCGCCACCGGGCCTCCAGCTACCACGGACCGCCTTCTTCCCACCCCCCAAGGCCCCCACCCCCAAGGCCCCCAGCCGCCACGGACCGTCACAGGGATCGAGACGGTCGTGGGACGAACCACCGGGGACCTTGGGGGGTCACCGCCCTAGCGGGTGGTGCAGACGGTTCCGTTGAGGGTGAAGACGCCCGGCAGAACGTTCGGGCCGCTGTAGTTGCCGACGAAGCCGATCGCCGTCGATGCCCCAGCCGGTAGCGAGCCGTTTCCGGGTTCGTTGACCGCCTTGACGTCCGGCCCGTCCTGCGTCCAGGTGGCGTTCCAGCCGCTGCCCAGGCTCTGCCAGGTTCTGGGCCAGGTGAAGGCCAAGGTCCAGCCGTTGATCGGCGCGCCGTTGTTGGTGATGTCGATGGCACCGACGTACCCGCTGGCCCAGTCGGACTGGACGGTCAGCCGTACTGTGCAGGAGCTCGAAGCGGGGGTGCCGGTGGTGAAGGTCAGCGGCGGGGAGGCCCACGAGACGCCGCCGCCGGTGTCGCGGGCGATCACGTTGAGCGTGTAGCGGGTGCCCGGCCTGAGGTTGCTCACCGTGAGCGAGGTGCCGGTGGTCTCGCCGAGTTGCTCGCTGATGGCTCCGTTCTGGCGGTGGACCTCGTACTTGGCGATCGGTCGGGCGCCGGGGGAGGCGGCGGGCCAGGAGATCGTCGCGGTCCGGTCCGTCACGTCGGCGGCGGTCGGCTGCCCCGGCGTGCCTGGACGGCCGGTCTGGGGTGTGGAGGGGTGCAGCACGATGGTGGTCATCGAGAGCGGCGGCAGCGTCTGGCTGGTCGCGCTGCCCCCGGTCGAGCCGATGATGCTCGTGGCGCCGTTGGTGTGGGTCAGTACGGTCGGCGCCCCCGACGCCGGACTGAAGCCGGAGTAGCCGATGGTGACGGGGTATGACGTGTCGGACGACGTATTGATCAACAGCACGGCCAGGTCGCCGTCGGGGCGGCGGGCGGCGTGCGCGGTGACCTTCGCCTGGCCGGTCGCGGCCCGGATGAACTGGTCGCCGGGACGGGCGAACTTGCTCATCATCTGCAGCGCGTAGTAGGGCGCGAAGGGGGCGTTCAGCTGCGGCTCGCAGACGCTCCCGTCAGAGGTGCACGTAGCGCTGGACAACAGGCCGAAGTCACCGTAATCGGTCTGTCCTTCGACCTGCGAGACGGTGCCGATGCCGTTGTGGACGTTCCACCAGTCGACCGAGAACACGCCGTTCGCCAGGAGCGTCGCGTAGGCGTCGGCGGCGGCCAGCGCGCCGGGCTGGGTGGTGGTGCCGCCGCTGCTGGACCCCGTGTTGAACTCGGTCATGGCCATGCCGATCCGCTCAGAGCCGGGCCCGGCGTACTTCGCGATCTGCTGGCGGGTGAGTTGGATCATGTCGGGGACGTGGGCGGCCTTGTCGAGGGCGCCGGGGTACCAGTGCAGGATCACGAAGTCGATCTTCGGTCCGGCGATCGAGAGGACGACCTTGTTCCAGGTGCCGTCGTCGCCGTCGGCGACTATGCCATCGGGCCAGTTGGCGGCGGTGGTCAGCACCGCGCCGATCTTGATGGTGGGGTCGACCGCCTTCATGGCGTCCGCGTACGTCACGACATGGCGGGCGTACTCGGCCGGGCTCTTGTCGGCGTGATCGTCCGCCTCCCAGGCGGCGCCGTAGTGCCCGTTGCCATAGTTCTCGTTGCCGATCTCCCAGTATTTGATGCCGTAGCCCTTGGTGAGGTTGGCCTGACGTACCCAGGCCGCGGCCTCGTCGGCGGTGCCGGTGCCGTAGTTGGCGGTCACCATCGCCTGCGCCCCGGTGCGGCGCACACCACGCATGAAGGTGTCGAAGTCGGTGTTGGGCGCCACATAGCCGCCGGGAGCGGTGTGAGTGGCCCAGTGGTAGATGTCCGAGTAGGAGCCGCCGGGATAGCGCAGCAGCTTCACCCCGGCGTCCTTGAGCAGGTCGGCGGTCTCGTTGGTGCCCAGATTGGTGTCCCAGATGGCATGGTTGCTGCCGATGCCGGTCTCCGGGACGGTGGCAAGCGCGGCGCGGGCGTTGACGGTCACCGCGACCGGGGTGACCTCGTCGGCGTGCGCCGCGGGGACGTTCAGGGCGGTCAGCGTCAGCAGGACGGCGGCCGCGGCTCGTAATGAGAATCTCGGCATCGGTGCACCTCGCCATGGGTAGCGGCAATCACTCGACGCCCCCTCCTGCCAGGCGGCAACATGATCATGAGGTGTGACGTCAGGCCCGTCAACCGACGGTGAAACTTTCACGCCGACCGGCCGGCTCGAATCCGGCCGCCTCCGCATGCTGACCGCCCCCGTTCAGCGGACCGGGACGGGGGCGGTCATGGGAGCGGGGTCAGGAGGACGGCTTGCTGTCGGTCCAGCCGGCTTCCAGTACGGCCTGCGAGTTCCACACCGTGCCGGGTTCGAAGGCGCTCTGGAGACCGCCGGACTTCACCACGACATTCTCGTTCGCCAGGCCCCGCCCGGTCGCCTGGTCGAAGATCAGCCGGTTCTCCAAGACGCCGGAGCCCTTGGTGCGCTCCCTGACCGCCACGGCGGTGCCCTGGCGGCCCTCCGCGTCCGTGACGTTCTCGATGACGTCAACGGTGTCGAGGTCGGCGAGCATCCGGAAGGCGGCGCCGCGTACCTGGGGTGTGACCGGCATGTCGGTGATCAACCCTATGCTCACTCTGAAGAGCCAGGGGTCGGCCGCCATCGGGTCGCTGCTGGACTCGGTGCTGTGCCCCTCGTACGAGCGCAGCAGCCACGCCTTGAGCTTGGCCGGGTCGGAGGGTAGGCCACGCAGGTCCTTCATGGTGACGTTCCGGCCGAGCCAGAACACTTTGTCCCCGTCGACCAGGGGAGTGCGGCCGGTGAACTTCTTTCGGGGAGAGGTCGTGAGGGTCATCGGGCGTGGCTTGCCCGGGACCTTGACCGGGATCTCGGCCGGGGAGCCGGCCTGCTTCCATGCCTCCTCGTCCGCGGCGGTGGCCGGTCGCGCGCCGAGCGGCTTGATGCTGCCCCACTGGTCTCCACCGGTGGCGTTGGGGGTCCAACCCTCCTCCCGCTGACGGTCCATGACCCGGTAGCCGGCGCCGTCGACCGCGAACAGGGTCCGCCGCATGGACACGGTGTGCCAGTAGGCGCCCGTCCCGGCGGGCTGGCGGGCCGCTTTCGCGGCGGCGGTCAGCAGGATGTCCCGAGCCGAGAGCCGCACCTTGGAGGCGGACGCGGGGGCCGGGTCGGGTGCTCGCGGCGTCGTACCGCCGGTGCCGGAGACCGCGACGGCCACGACGGCCACGGCGGTTACGGCGGCGGCGAGGCCGAGGCTCCACAGCGGCCGGGCGGCCCCGCGCCGGGGCAGCCGGGCCGACCGGGGCTGGGACATGGCGTACGAGAGCTCCCTGGTCCTGGTGCGCGTGTCGACCGGCGCGTCGCCGAGGTGCGCGGGCCGGGCCGCCCGTAGTTCGTCGATGGGGTTCATGACCACTCCTCACTGAGGTTCTTCACCCGGGGCCGGGACCGTCCCGTCGGTTCCATCGCCTGCTTGAGCCGCTTGCGGGCCCGATGCAGCCGTACGCGGAAAGCGGCCGCCGAGCAGCCGACGACAAGGGCCGCGTCCTTGGGGGACAGGCCCTGCCAGGCGATGAGGATGAGGATCTCCCGGTCGTCCTCCGGCAGCTCGGCCAGCGCGCGCAGCACGCCGAGCCGCTCGGTCACCTGGTCGGCCACGTCGCCCTCGGTCCAGGCCCGCAGCTCCGCGTTCAGCGCCTCCCGCCGGGTCTCCGCGCGGATGTTGTCGCGCAGGACGTTGCGCGCGACGCCGAGCAGCCAGGGCAGAGCCGGCTCCGGTACGTCGTCCAGCCGCCGCCAGGCGACCGCGAACGTCTCGCTCACCACCTCGTCCGCCACCTGCCGGCCCGCGCGACTGACCACGTACGCCCACACGCGTTGTCGGCATTCGTCGTATATGCCAGTGAATCGGTGCGAATCTTCCGTCACCGCCTCAGCCCCTTAAATCCCGGACATTATTCTTCGGACACCAGGAAGTGGCCTGAGACCCCTCGTTGTTACGCCAATCCCGAAATATCAGGACGATCTGCCGCCTGGTCAAGAGGCCACCTATACGCTCGATCGCGACGCAGCCGAGCGCGGAGGATAAGCGTGGACGAACGGATCGAACGAGGCAGGCTGCTGTACGAGCGGGCCGTCTTCGAGGGCGATGCCACGGCGCTGGAGACGGCCGATCGGGACCTGGACGCGGTCGAGGCGGACCTCGCCCTGGCCCGCGGCCGGCTCGTTCACGGGCGATTCCTGGACAAGGGCGAGGAGGACCCGAGGGAGCAGGTCCTGTTCGAGCACGCCGCGCGGCTCTACCGAACCCTCGGCGACGTGCGCGGCGAGGGCGAGGCGCTGTTCTGGATCGGCGTCTTCCACCAGGTCGTCCGCCGGGACAACGACGCCGCGGTCCCCATGCTCGAACGCTCCAACGAACTCGCGGCCCAGGCGGGCGACAAGCTGACCATGTCGTACGCGCTGCGGCACCTGGGCATCGCCGAGCACGTCGCCGGCCGCCTGGCCCCGGCGCGCCGGCGGCTGGAGGAGTCGGTACGCCTGCGCCGCGAGCTCGGTTTCCTGCCCGGCGTCGCCGCGAACCTGATCGGGCTGGCCTACATCACCGCCGCGGAAGGCCACCGTGACCAGGCGCTGGAGGTGCTCGACGAGGCGGCCGAGATCGCCGAGACCACCGGCGCCCATCGCGTCCTGCGCTGGGTGGAGGAAGCGCGCCAGGCCCTTTGACGATGCCGCCTACCTGCCCAAAAGCGCGGACTCTGGACGGACCCGGACTGATCAATCACAGATGGCCTAGGCTCAGCCGACATGGGCGATGAAGCGGGGATGAAGTACGACCGCGTCGGCACGATCGCCGACGGCGTGCTCAAGGCGGTCGACGACGTGGCGGAAGGAGCCAAGAAGCTGGGCGAGGCGCTGTCGCCGGTCACCTACGTCCCGGTTCCTTCCGTGCCGGGGTTCAACGCCTTCGGCAACACCTCCAAGGCCGTCAGCTGCGGCTCCGACTACGCCGACACCCTGACCGCCGCCGCCGACGCCTCCGAGTTGCTCGGCGCCCTGCTCGACAGAGACGAGAAGCGCCTGCGCCGGGTGATCCAGGTCTTCAGGACCACGGATCACGAGGAGGCCGACCGCATCTGCGCCGCCTCGGCCAAGTCGCTGGACGTCTACAGCGCCCACGTCCACAGCCACGGCCTGCACGGGAACGACGAGACCGTACGCGCCATGCAGATCGACAAGCTGCACAACTCGATCGACGGCCCCTCCGTGATCGGGGCCGACCTCAACGCCATCACCGAGGACGGCCAGACCGATTCGAAGAAGGCGGGGCCGCAGTCCATCGCCAGCTTCGCCCAGGAGGGCTACACCGTCTACTCGGGCGCGGGCACCCCCGACGGCGCCATCGCCGGTACGTCGCCGACGGGCACGCGCATCGACCACGTGATCGGCTCGCCGAGCGTCGAGTTCGGTGGCCGGCCGCAGCTGGTCGACGGGGGCAGCTCCGACCACGACGGGCAGAAGGTGGACGTGATCATCCCCGACTGGTGATCGCCGGGCCACGCGTCGCTACCGAGGCTTGAATCTGATCTCCGTCTTGGCCGCCGACCGCCCCTCGCCGTCCTCGATCTCGACGTTGCCCATGCCGGGCGCGTTCCCCGGCAGTGTGATCTTGCTGCCGGGGGCGTCGAGCTTGATGTTCTCGCCGCCGCCCACGCTCTCGATGGCGTCGCCCTGCCGGACGAGGACCGCGTTGCCGAACGGCTGGTGCCAGCTGTCGCCCAGGATCGGGATGGAGTCGCTGGCCTGGTACTTCCTGCTCGCCTCCTCGAACCGGACCTCCCACTTGACGCCGGTCTCCCGCTCGAGGCTGTGCTTGAGGTCGAAGGCGCTGTTCGCCTTGAAGCCCGCGTCGATGTCCTTCTTGAAGACCTCCTGGAGGGTCACGACGTCGGCGCCCGAGTCGGCGATCAGCTTGGCCATGCCGGGGATGTCTTCGGGGTCCGTGCCGTTCTTGTCGCGCCAGCCGTTGCCCGCGCCCTGACCCACGTTGAGGTTGAGCATGGTCAGCGTGCGCGGCTTCCACTGCTTGGCGTGCGCGTCGAACTGCCCCTTGTAGTAGGCGAGTTCCTGGCGCTTGGCGTCGAGCAGGTCGTCGAGCCGCGTGCGCATCTCGGTGGCGGTGCTGATCGCCGTACTGACCAGGGTGGCCTGGTCGGCGTTCTTCGGGCGGAAGGTCAGGCCGTTCAGGTCCTCGGTCACGGGTACGTGCTTGAGCTTGTCCCACTCGTCGTCGAGCAGGCCCTGGTAGGTCTGCAGGACGGAGGCCATGCTGTCGAGCACGCCGCCGACGTTCCCCGCCTGGGCGCCGAACAGCTCCATGTCACTGGTCAGCCTCTTGCGGTACTTGTTGAAGGCGTCGGCGGAGTCGCCGACCCACTCGTCCTTGTTGAAGACGGCCTGTGCCGCGTCATGGACCTTGCCCTCCGCCGAGGACGCCTTGGTCTCCAGCGCCCGCCAGGAGTCGGCGATCGTCTCCAAGGTGGACGGCGACGCTTCCAGCCGCCACAGGTGAGAGCTCCGCACCGGAGCCGTCGAGCTCCCCTGACCGTCGGGTTCCTGTCCCATGGGCGACCTTTCCTCAAACGAGCGGGCAGCCCACCCCTACACAAACTCGACAATTCGCGCAACTCAGGGTGCGGTCTCCAGTGACCGCCCTCGTGCGCGGTCGGCGGTCAGGTATGTCGTTCAGCACGGTGGCCGCGCCCTGCTCCACATCGACCCGTACCTGCCGGACGGGCGAGCCGGCGTCGGGCGGCCCTTCCTCCGTACCGGCGATCAGGGAGCCGCCGAACTTCGTGACGAACTGCGTGTTCATCGCCCGGGCGGTCAGCAGGTAGGTGACCCAGAGCAGCATCGACCCGGCGACGAAGAACAGCCCGCCGTACAGCAGGGCCAGCCGCATGCACAGCCCGAGCCGGTCCCACGGCCCACAGCCGCGTCACAGCCGGTAGCCCTTGCCGGGGACGTTCTGGACCGCGAGCGGCGCGCCCAGTTTCCTGCGCAGCGACGTGATCGTGACGCGCAGCACGCCGGTGCCCGTGTCGGCGTGCTCGTCCCAGACGCGCCGGCGCAGCTCGGCGGAGGTGATGAGGTCGCCGCCGGCCAGCAGCAGCTGCTCCAGGACGTCGAACTCCTTGCGGTTCAGCGCGACCGCCCGCTCGTCCCTGGTCACCGTACGGCGGCCGGGATCGAGCCGGATCCCGGCCCGTTCCAGCGGCGTGGGCGCGGCCCGGGACGACCGGCGGGCCAGCGTCCGGATCCTGGCCACCAGCTCGGCGAACGCGAACGGCTTGACCAGGTAGTCGTCGGCCCCCAAGGACAGCCCGTCGACCCGGTCGCGGACCTGCCCCGCGGCGGTCAGCATGAGGATCCGGCTGGCGCTCGCCAGCTCGCCGCAGACGTCGTCGCCGTGCACCTCGGGCAGGTCGCGGTCGAGGACGACGACGTCGTAGTCGACGTACGAGGCCAGGTTCAGCGCCTCCTGCCCGTCGTAGGCCACGTCGACGGCGATCGCGTGCAGCCGCAGGCCGCGCGCGACCGCGTCGGCCAGCTCTTCCTCGTCCTCCACGACAAGCACTCGCATGGGGTCGAGCGTGGCGGGTCGGGTGTTAGCCGCGAATAAGCGCCGTTCCGTCACATGTTGATCATGTGTCCCGAGAGGCCGTGGATCGCTTCCTTGACCGCCTCGCCGAGCGTCGGGTGGGCGTGCACGTTGCGCGCGACCTCGTGCACGGTGAGGTCCCACTGCTGGGCCAGCGTCAGCTCGGGCAGCAGCTCCGTCACCTCCGGGCCGATCAGGTGCGCGCCAAGGAGCTCGCCGTGCGTGTCATCGCTGATGATCTTGACGAAGCCGACCGCGTCGCCCAGGCCGTGCGCCTTGCCGTTCGCGGTGAACGGGAACTTGACCACCTTCACGTCATAGCCCAGGTCGCGGGCCTGCGCCTCGGTGTAGCCGAAGCTGGCCACCTGCGGCTGGCAGTAGGTGGCGCGCGGGATCATCACGTAGTCGAGCTCCATGGTCTCCGCCTCGCCGATCGTCTCGGCCGCGATGATGCCCATGGACTCGGCGGCGTGCGCCAGCATCAGCTTGGCGGTGACGTCGCCGATGGCGAAGATGTGCGGCACGTTCGTCCGGCACCGGCCGTCGATCGCGATCGCGCCCCGGTCGGTGAGGGCCACACCGGTCTTCTCCAGCCCGTAGCCGTCGACGCGCGGCGCGAAGCCGATGGCCTGCAGCACCTTGTCGGCCTCCAGCACCTGCTGCTGGCCGTCGCGGGTGACGGTGACCTTGACCGTGGCGCCGGTGTCCTCGATGCCGTCGACGCGGGTGGAGGTGAGCACCTCGATGCCGAGCCGCTTGTAACGCTTGGCCAGCTCGGCCGAGACCTCCTCGTCCTCCAGCGGGACCATCCGGTCGAGGAACTCCACGATCGTCACCTTGACGCCGTAGTTGTGCAGGACGTACGCGAACTCCACGCCGATCGCGCCGGCGCCCGCGATGATGATGCTGCCGGGGAGCTGATCGGTCATGATCTGCTCCTCGTACGTCACCACCCGCTCCGACAGCGACGTGCCCGGGATCAGCCTGGTGCTGGCCCCGGTGGCGATGATGCAGTTGGCGAAGGTGATCGTCTCGCCGTTCACCTGGATCGTGTTGGCGTCGAGGAACGTGCCGCGGCCGTCGTACTCCGTGATGGCGTTCTTCTTCATCAGGTAGTGGACGCCCTTGACCCGCCCGTCGGCCACCTTGCGGCTGCGCTGGAAGGCGGCGCCGTAGTCGAAGGTGACCTCGCCGCTGATGCCGAAGGTCTTGGCCT
Source organism: Nonomuraea sp. NPDC049158 (assembly GCF_040648335.1). Taxonomy (NCBI): domain Bacteria; kingdom Bacillati; phylum Actinomycetota; class Actinomycetes; order Streptosporangiales; family Streptosporangiaceae; genus Nonomuraea; species Nonomuraea sp. NPDC049158. The sequence goes on along the minus strand of NZ_JBEZDM010000040.1, from coordinate 60,197 downwards.
CGTTGTGGAAAATGTGCGCGAGCTCGGCGTTGCGCAGCAGTGCCTTGGACGGGATGCAGCCCACGTTCAGGCAGACGCCACCCCAGTACTTCTCCTCGATGACCGCTGCGCGCAGCCCGAGCTGGGCGGCGCGGACCGCGGCCGTGTACCCTCCGGGACCCGCGCCGAGAACGACGACGTCATAGTGAGTGCTCATGAGTCGGACCATACCGCCCGTCCAACTCCACCTCTGAACCTCGCCCCTGTGTCAAGGCCCGGCCGATGGCGCTCGCCCGGGGGCGGAGCCGGCTCGTCCGAATTGGTACCCTGACCCCTGATGTATCGCCTCGTGTTCACGCAGGTCTTGCGGCGTTTCGACGCCGAGGCCGTGCACCATCTGACTGTCAGGGCCCTCGCGCTGCTCTCGGCGCTACCCCTGCTCAAGCGGCTGCTCCATCGAGCGTTCGCGCCGCACGACCCGGTTCTGCGCGTCAGCGCGTTCGGCGTGCACTTCCCCGGACCGCTCGGCCTGGCCGCCGGGTTCGACAAGGACGCCGCCTGCGCCGAGGGCGTCGCCGCCCTGGGCTTCGGCCATGTCGAGGTCGGCACCATCACGGCGCACGCGCAGCCCGGCAACCCCCGGCCCCGGCTGTTCAGGCTGGTGCCGGGACGGGCCGTCATCAACCGGATGGGGTTCAACAACGCCGGGGCGGTCGCCGCCGCGCGCCGCCTGCGCCGCACCCGTGGGGTCCCGGTCGTGGTCGGGGTCAACATCGGCAAGACCAAGGTGGTGCCCGAGTCCGAGGCTGTGGCCGACTACGTGGCCAGTGCCAAGGAGCTGGCGTCGCTGGCCGACTACCTCGTGGTCAACGTGAGCTCGCCCAACACCCCTGGGCTGCGCGACCTACAGGCCGTGTCGCTGCTGCGCCCGCTGCTCGCCTCGGTGAAGCTGGTCGCGGACGGCACGCCGCGCCGTACTCCGTTGCTGGTGAAGATCGCGCCCGACCTCGCGGACGAGGACGTCGACGCCGTCGCCGACCTGGCGCTGGAGCTGGGACTGGACGGGATCATCGCGACCAACACCACGATCCGGCACGGTGGCGAGACCGGCGGGCTGTCGGGCCGCCCGCTCAAGGCCCGCTCCCTTCAGGTGCTGCGCCGGCTGCGGGCGCGCGTCGGCGACCGGCTCACGCTGGTCTCCGTGGGCGGCGTGGAGGACGTCGACGACGTGTGGGAACGCCTGCTCGCCGGGGCCACCCTGGTCCAGGGCTACACCGGGTGGATCTACGGCGGGCCGTTCTGGGCCGCGCGCATCCACCGGCAGCTGGCCCGCCGCGTCCGCCGCCACGGCCTCACCTCGATCTCCGAGGCCATCGGCCGTACGGCCTGAGGCGCGCGGCCTGAGGCGCGCGGCCTGAGGCGCGCGGCCTGAGGCGCGCGGCCTGAGGCGCGCGATGTGAAAACGTACGGTGTGAAGCGCGTGACCTGAAAAATGCGATCCCGGAAACGGGACAGCATGCCTTTCCCCGCGTTGCTAGGGTTCCCGGATGCTCGATGATCTGCCTGACATACCCTCGCGCCTGTGCCGGGACTACCTCGCACTGGCCGATCGCCACGCGCCCGGTCTGGTCGAGGGGCTGTACCTGCAGGGGTCGATCGCGCTGGGCGACTACCGGCCGCAGCTGAGCGACGTCGACTTCGTCGCCGTGACCAGCCGGTCGCCCGACCCAGCGGTCCTTCGTACGATCCACGCCGAGCTGAAGCCCACCGGTGCCAAGCCGCACTTCGACGGCCTCTACGTGACCTGGGACGACCTGCGCAAGGACCCGGCCCAGGCACCCGACGGCCCGTCGGTGCGCGAATGGCGGCTGACCGAGTCGGGACGGTTCGAGCGGCACCTGGTCACCTGGCACGTACTCGCCCAGAGCGGGGTGGCGGTCCGCGGGCCGGCGGCGGCCCAGCTCGGCATCCACACCGACTGGGACACCCTCGCCAGGACGACCAGGGAGAACCTGGCGACGTACTGGACCAGGTGGGTCCAGCGCAGTGCCCGGCGGATCTCCTGGCCGGGCGTGGCCGCGCTGAGCGACTACCAGACCGCGTGGGGCGTGCTCGGCATCGCCCGCCTGCGCCAGACGCTCGCGGTGGGCGAGGTGACGTCGAAGTCGGCCGCCGGCGAGTACGCGCTGGAGGCCTTCCACGAGCGCTGGCACCGGATCGTGCGCGAGGCGCTGCGGATCAGGCAGGGCGGCCCCGCGCTCTATCGCAATCCGTTCCGTCGCCGGGCCGACCTGCTGGCCTTCATGACCATGGTCCTGGAGATGTGAGGGCCACCGCTCACACGCTGGGCCTGGTCGACTCCGCGTCGTGGGTCATGGAGTCCAGCCGCGCCATGACGTCGGCCACGCGTACGGCGGCGGGCCGGTGGGGCCTGCGCCGCTGCCATGGCTTGGGCCCGTCCAGCGGCCGGTACTCCACCCCGATGGCGTCGAGCCGGCCGAGATGTTCGGTCAGGCGGGCCGGGAAGTCGGTCCCCGCCGAGCCGGACCACGCCACCTCCGCCAGGGCGCACGCCCGCGGCCACGCCCGGTAGTCGAGCGTACGGGCGTCAGGGATGCGCTCGCTCCAGAGCTGGGCCTGCGCCCCGACGACCCGCGACCGCTCCTCCTCGGACCAGTCGTCCGGGGCGGGGGAGAAGGCCGCGACGTCGGCGACCGTGATCGTGTCGCCGATCGCCACGGGCTCGTCGGCCGAGGCCGACTCCGCGTAGTCGAAGTACAGCGGGAACACCGGCGTCGCGATCACCTCGTGGCCCGCCGCGGCGGCCCGGCGGCCGACGCTCATCCCGCGCCACGGCATCACCAGCGTGTCGTGCCGCAACTCGCCGCTGACGAACGCCTCGTCCCACACGACCGCCCGCGCGCCGCGATCGGCGAGCACGTCGGCGAGCCGGCGCAGGAACCACGCCTGCAACTCGCCCATGGACGACAGGCCCAGGGAGTCGCGGTAGACGGTGATCTCGGCGGAGGCGGCCCAGTGGTCGAGGACCACCTCGTCGCCGCCGATGTGCACGTACGGGGTCTCGCCGATGGCGCCGATCAACTCGTCGAAGATCGTGGTCAGGAACTCCACCGTGGGCGGCATGGGGGACAGGATGGCCGGAGTGATGCCCCACCGCTCCAGCACCTGGTAGTCCTCATCGGAGGAGCCGAACTCCGGATAGGCGGCCAGGATCGCCTGGGCGTGCCCCGGCACGTCGATCTCCGGCACGACGGTGACGGCGCGGGCCCGCGCGTAGGCGGCGATCTCCGCCAGGTCGTCGAGCGAGTAGTGGCCGCCGTGCGGGATCTCGTCGTAGGTTTCCGGCTCGCGGTAGTGGTTTGTCGCGGTACGCGAGCGGTGCGACGACACCTCGTGCAGCCTCGGATAGGCCCTGCTCTCCACCCGCCAGCCCTGGTCGTCGACCAGGTGCAGGTGGAGCCGGTTGAGCTTGTGCGTCGCCATCAGGTCGACCAGCCGCAGCACCTCACGCTTGGGGAAGAAGTGCCTGGCCACGTCGAGGTGCAGCCCACGCCACGAGAAGCGGGGCGCGTCCTCGATCCGTACCCCGGGAACGATCCACGCCGCCTCGGCCGCCGACGCCGAACGGTAGGACGCGTGCGGCAGCAACTGGTGCAGCGACTGTCCCGCGTAGAAGGCGCCCGCCCGGTCACCCGCCGTGATCTCCACCCCACGCGACCCCACGACCAGCCGGTACGCCTCCGGCCCGAGCGCGGGGTCGTGCCGCAGGTCGACGGCGCCCGCGTCGCCCGGCCGCAGGTCGAGCACCGGGAGCGCCAGCCGTACGGCGTCGACCAGGTCAGCGGGCCCCGAGACGGCCGCGCCCGAGGTCAGCTCGTAGGAGGCGGAGAGATCACTCAGCAGATTGGGGCGAGGAATCATGCTTTGAGATAGTGCTGCAATCCGTCGGCGAGCGCCACCGCGATCCGCTGCCTGAACGCGGGATCCTTGAACTTGGCCGCGTCACCCGCGTTGCGCATGTTGCCGCACTCGATGAAGATCTTCGGCACGGTCGACAGGTTGAGGCCGCCGAGGTCGTTGCGGTAGTCGAGGGCCTTGCTGCCGATGTAGTTGGAGTAGGGCAGGCCGGTGCCCTTCGTGTACGCGTCGCGCACGGCGATGCCCAGCCTGCTCGAAGCCGCCACGACGGGGTCGACCGGGCCGTTGATCTTCTTCGGCATGATGATGTGGAAGCCGTGGTCGGTGGCCGGGGCGCCGTCGCCGTGCACGGAGATCGCGGCGTCCGCCTTGGCCTTGTTGCCGATGGCGGCCCGCTGGGTGATGCACGGCCCGACGCTGTTGTTGTCGGCCCTGGTCAGCTTCACCTTGGCGCCGCGGGCCGTCAAGATCTTGACCATACGGTTGGAGACGTCCCAGCTGAAGGCGGCCTCGGTGTAGTGGCTCGCCGTCTCGGTGCCCGTCGTGTCGCATGGCTTCCACTTGGTCAGCACGTTGACCTTGCGGTTGATGGCCGTGGGATTACGGTAGTTGCCGCCGTTGTGCCCAGGGTCGATGACGATGGTCTTGCCCTCCAGCGGGCCGGCCACCGCCTGGGGCTTGGCATGGGCCTGAGACTTCGCCTGAGCCGGCGCCTGACTCGGCGCCGACGCCGGGGCCGAGGCTGGGGTCGTCGCCGCTGCTCGGGCGGCCTGACCTGCCGCGGCGCCACCGCTGCCGGTGCCGCCGCACGCGGTGGCGATCAGGCCGCAGGCGGCGAGGAGTGACGCTGGAAGAGCACGCATACGCTCCAACTTACGTCAAGCGGCGTCCTCACCTGACGCTTATGTCAAGAGCGGCTCATGTGTGCAGCGCGGCTCGTCACCAGACGTGTTCGCCCACCTCCTGCCGCTCCAGCAGCGCGGCGAGCTCCCGGGCGTCCTCGGCGTCGAGGCCGAGGACGACGCGGGGACGGCCCCACGGGTGGTCGAGGGAGTGGGCGACGTAGCTGGCCACGGACTCCGCGCCGACGTCGGTACCCCTGTCCCTGTCCCGCCCCGCGCGCCACTGCGCCCAGGCACGTTCGAGCTCGGTCGCCGCGCGCTGGGCGCAGGACACCAGTTCCGGATCACGCATGGCTGTCCCCCCGGATCAGATCGTGTCGCATGACCCTGATGAGTAAACCGCCGTGCGGCGCCGCCACCGCACGGGTTGACCCAGCTTTGGTTCTCTCTAAACGGGACCCGTGCTCCGCCGGACGATGAGTTCGGGGGTCACCTGACGCAGGCGGGCTACTTTCGCGGGGTCTCCGATCCGGTCGCTGAGCAGTGCCGCCGCGGACCGGCCCATGGTACGGCGCGGCTGGTCGACGGAGGTGAGGGAGATGTGGTGCGAGGCGGCCAGGTGGGTGTTGTCGTAACCGACCACCGACAGGTCGTCCGGCACCTTCAGGCCCAGTTCCGCCGCGGCCGAGAGGACGCCGAGCGCGACCACGTCATTGGCGGCGAAGATCGCCGTGGGCCTGGGTTCGCGGCTGAGCAGGGCGAGGGCGGCCTGCCGGCCGTCCTCCTCGGTCGACTCCGCGGCCTCGACCATGATGTACGGCGCCAGCGAGTGCCTGCGCATCGCCACGAGATAGCCCTCGCAGCGTGAGGAGCGCGGACCCTCGATGTGCGCGATCCGTTTGTGGCCGTGATCGACCAGGTGGTCGATGGCCAGACGGGCGCCGAGCTGGTCGTCGTCGACCACGATGTCGACGCCCTCGAGCTCGATGTCACGTTCCCCTACGACGACCGTCGGCGTGTAGGAGGTCGCCTCGATCAGCGTCTCGCTGGTCGGCGCGATGCCGAGTAACACCAGCCCGTCGACCCTGAGCTCCAGGAAGGCCTCCACGGCCTCGTCCTCGAAGGCGGGGTCCCATTGGCTGTTGCCGATCAGCATGCGCAGTCCGTCGCCGTGCAGGCTCTCCTGCAGTCCGTCGAGGAACTCGGCGTAGAACGGGTTGTGCAGGTCGGCGACGAGCGCGCCGACGAGGTGAGTACGGCCTTCCACGAGGCTCCGCGCGACCGCGTTGGGCCGGTAGCCGAGCTCGCGCGCCGCCTGCAGCACGGCTTGCCGCCGGTGCTCGCTCACGTGCGGGGATCCGCGTAGTACGAGTGAGACCAGCGATTTCGAGACGCCGGCTCGCTCGGCGACGTTGCGGATGGTCGGTCGTGGCCGAGGTACCGCGTCTACCTCCCGGAGCTCGGTAATAGTTGAAGTGTTGACGGGTGGTCCTGACATGTGTCTCCCCCGCGATGCGAAGTTGGGCACCTGTCTGACCAAACGATCGAGTTCGCCGCAGGGTACGGCCTCATGTTAGGGAAGGCTGATATTGACCCCTTGGCTACATGTCCGCTATTAGGCACGGCGTCGGATACTGTGCTGTTGTGACACCCGGGAAGTCAGCCGAAGCGGCCCGACCGGCTCGGCGCAGGCTCAGCGTGGATCGCCGTCGCGAGGAGCTCATGACCGCGGCCCTCGAACTCTTCAGCACACGCGACGCGGAAGACGTCTCGATCGACGACGTGGCCTCGGCCGCCGGCGCTTCGCGGGCACTGGTCTACCACTACTTCGGCGGCAAGCAGGAGCTGTACGTCGCGGCGCTGAAGAGCGCGGCCGACCAGCTGGAGTCGCGGCTGCGCCCGCAGGGCGGCGGCAGACCCCTCGACGAGCTGGCCTCGGGGCTCGGGCGCTACTTCGACTTCGTCGAGGAGCACGCGGCCGGCTTCGCGGCGCTGCTGCGCGGCGGCCCCGCCAACCGGGCGGGGGAGATCGGGGAGATCGTCGACGGTGTGCGGCAACGGCTCTTCCGGCTCATCCAGCGGCAGATGCGGGTGGAGCAGCCGAGCCCGGTGCTGCGTACGACGCTGAGATCGTGGATCGCGTCAGTGGAGACCGCCGGCCTCGACTGGCTGGAACACCGCGACATCGAGCGCCCGACGCTGGAGAAGATGCTCGTGGACCACATGGTCGCACTACTCGGAGTAGCCGCCGGCTATGACCCGGAGGTCAGCCGGCTGCTGGATCTGCTGACCAAGGAACAAGTGGCTTAGGTCCCCTTCGGGAAGGATGGCGCCGGGCGGGCGGCGCCAGCTCCCCATTACGACATGACGTCGTCACCTGGGTGGACCGGGCTGTCCAGCACGGCCCACCATTCAACCCCCCTGAGGTTCGTGACGACCCCGGCACTACTCCGAGCGCTGCTGCGGAATCCCCGCCAGCAGTGCGCGGACCTCGGTCTCCCGGTAACGCCGGTGACCGCCGAGGGTACGAATCGACGTCAACTTGCCTGCCTTCGCCCACCGGGTAACGGTCTTGGGGTCGACCCTGAACATGGTCGCGACCTCAGCGGGCGTGAGCAGCGGCTCGGCCTCGGGTGTACGAGCTGACATTTGTGCGGCCTCTCCTCCGTGTGGACCGGCTCAGCGATCCTGTGACTCCCTTTGCGCGTGTCACGGATGTCCCCCTATAGCCCAGAGCGTGCGGCTTTTCTGAGCCATATGCGGCATCACCCGAAGTGACCATACCGCCACGCAGAGCGATTTGCGAGCCCTTCTTTGACCCAACTGCCCGCTCACATGGCGATGTCACGCTCGGTGATTCTAGCGACACGTTTCGTGGTATCGCAGTGAAAACGGCAAACTACTCAGTTCGCAGAAGAGAGCAGCCGCGAGTCATGACCTACTTATGCAGGTCAGACGGTTGTATTGGGGTTCAGTTGGCAGATTCCAGAAGTTGCATTGACTTCCAGCGCAGGATCACCCTCTGATACATGGCGTAGGCAAGCTCTTCTTGACCCGTGTCCAGGCCCGTGAGGGCCGCTGAGAGCTCCGCGACGGACTGATCCGCTTGCAGAGCGTCATCGTTCATGAGGCGTACGAGACCGCCGTAGTCGAGCTCGACCAGCGAGTGCGGATGGAACTCCTCCAGCCACCTGGCCACGTCCTCCACGTCCAGGTTGGCCGCCACGTCGCCCAGGTGCCTGCGCAGCACCTGCAGCGCCCGCGCGGAGCGCCTCCTGGCCTGGGCCATGGAGGTGACGTAGATGAGGTTGCGTCCCGTAGTGGTGGTCACGTCCTGTCCCGGCGTCGAGGAGCCGAGCACCAGCCAGCGCTCGTTGCCGTCGAAGGGCACGAACCACGCGGGTGGCACGTGCCACGCCGTCGTGCGGATGTGGGTGCGCAGCGCGGCGGAGTCGCCCGCGCGCTTGTAGCGGTCGAAGTCGTCGGCGGTCTGCTCGGCGATCGCCTTGGGCACGAAGCGGTCCATGAGCTTCGCGGGAGTACTGCCGCGCAGCCTTGAGAAGGCCAGCCACGAGCGCAACCGGGTCTGCCACGGACACACATAGAGACGGTCCTCAACGCGCCGCAGATACGCGTTGGGGCTCTCCTGCGCGGGTGCCGGGTGGGGCGGCATGCCGAGCAGGCGCCTGACGGCCTCGGCGTGCTCGGCGTTGAGCGCGGTGGCCCGGCGGGGACGATCACGCGATTCGGCGTACTCGGCCCAGACCTTGCGCTCGGACTCGGCGAACGCGGTCAGCGGCTCGTAGACCCGGAGGTAAGCGGCATAGGGCAGCACGGAGGCATCGTGTCATGAAGACAACCTGCTCGCATCGTCGCGCTACTACGCTGATAGACGAGATCCGTCGCAACGGGGCGGCGGACACGGGACAGGGAGTCACTACCGTGACCGATGTCTTCGGCTCGTCCCACAAGGACGTCCATGAGCAGGTCGTGTTCTGCGCAGACGAGCAGAGCGGCCTGCGGGCCATCATCGCCATCCACAACACCGCGCTCGGGCCGGCCCTGGGAGGCACCAGGTTCTATCCGTACGCGGGCGAGCAGGCGGCGCTGGCCGACGTGCTCAACCTGGCCAAGGGCATGGCCTACAAGAACGCGCTGGCCGGTCTCGACCATGGCGGCGGCAAGGCCGTCATCATCGGCGACCCGCGCCGGGACAAGAGCGAGGCGCTGCTGCGCGCCTACGGCCGCTTCGTCGAGTCACTCGGCGGGCGCTACATCACCGCCTGTGACGTGGGCACCTACAGCGAGGACATGGACGTCATCGCCCGGGAGTCACGCTCCGTGATCGGCCGCACGCCGGCGCACGGCGGCGCGGGCGACTCCTCGATCCTCACCGCCTTCGGCGTCTACCAGGGCATGCGCGCCTCGGCCGAGCGCGTCTACGGCTCGCCGTCCCTGCGCGGCAGGCGGGTCGGCGTCGAGGGCGTCGGCAAGGTCGGCCACCGGCTGGTCGACCTGCTGCGCGAGGACGGGGCCGACGTGGTCCTGTGTGACGTCGATCCCAAGGCGGTCGAGCGCGTACGACAGCGTCACCCCGAGGTCGACGTCGTCGGCGACGCGGTGGCGCTCACCGGGGCGGACATCGACGTGTTCGCGCCCTGCGCGCTGGGCGGGGCGCTCGACGACCACTCGGCGGCCAGGCTCCGCGCCAAGATCGTCTGTGGCGCGGCCAACAACCAGCTCGCCCACCCGGGCGTGGAGAAGCAGCTCGCCGAGCGCGGCATCCTCTACGCGCCCGACTACGTGGTCAACTCGGGCGGCGTGATCCAGGTCGCCGACGAGCTCGAGGGCTTCAACATGGAGCGTGCCAGAGCCAAGGCGACCCAGATCTACGACACGACTCTGAAGATCTTCGGCATCGCGGCCGACGAGGGCGTCCCTCCGGCGGTCGCAGCAGATAGGCTGGCCGAGCGCAGAATGTCGGAAGTCGGGCGTATTAGGGGCATTTGGCTGGGCCACTGACGCCCCGCGCCCATACGACGTACCGAGCTGGGCACAAAACAGGTACGGTAATAGGCGAACGATAGGCTGACGCCCAAAGTCAGGCGGCGTCAGTGTGTGGTGCGTTAGCGACGAGGGGTCGGGGACGACCCCACACGAGGGGGTCGAGCCAATGGGGCGCGGCCGAGCAAAGGCCAAGCAGGTCAAGGTTGCTCGCCAGCTGAAGTACAACAGCGGTGGCACGGATCTTGATCGTCTTCGCGATGAACTCGGGGTCGGAGACTCCAGCGACAATGACGACGCCGCCGACGACCTCAGCGATGAGCTGGCGGATCGCTATGCAGATTACGCCGACGACTACGGCAACAAGGACGACGACCGGTAACTGTTGTTCCGGTTGAGTACGTCGCCCCACGGCACCCACCCGTGGGGCTTTTTCACCTCTCAGACGGCTGGCCGCCACCCCTTTCGATCCTTTGGGGTTACGGCAAGCCCGGCCGGCCCCACCCGCCGTACAGGGCTGAGGGCCTCCAGGAATACGGCCGCTGATCCCGCACAGGGCCGGGCGCCGTTACAAGACGGTGTAACCGTCTGGGTGCCAACGGGTGGCAGGTGTCGTCGCCAACCCCTGCCCCGGTGCGTCTACGTGACCTCTGCCACACCGTGCCGCTACGCGACCTTCCACCCGGTGCGTCTGCGGCGATCCCGCTTCCCCGCGTGTCCACGTTTTGGGTGTTGTCCCGTGTCAGCGGTAGGTGGCTTGGCCGGTGCCTTCTGTGATTTCGCCCATGATCCAGGCGGGTTGGTCGCGTTCGGCCAGTAGGCGCATCGACTCGTCCGCTGCCTCCTGGGAGACGATGGCGGCCATGCCGACGCCCAGGTTGAAGGTCTTGTCCATGTCCTTCTGTTCGATGCCGCCGTAGCCCGCCAGGACCGAGAAGATCGGGGGCGGGGTCCACGAGGAGCGGTCGAGGACGGCGTCGAGGTGGTCGGGGAGTGAGCGGGACAGGTTGCTCTCGATGCCGCCGCCGGTGATGTGGGCGTAGGCGTGGACGTCAACCCTCCGGGCCAGTTCCAGGCAGTCGAGCGAGTAGATCCTGGTGGGTTCCAGCAGCTCGGCGCCCAGCGGCCTGGCCAGCTCGGGCAGGTCGGCGTCGAGCGACAGCGACGCCTCGCGCAGCACGTGGCGTACCAGCGAATAGCCGTTGGAGTGCACTCCCGACGACGCCAGGCCGAGGACCACGTCGCCGGCCCGTACGCGGTCGGCGCCGAGCATCGCCGACGCCTCCACGACGCCGGTGCCCGCGCCCGCCAGGTCGTATTCGTCGGGGCCCATGGCGCCCGGGTGCTCGGCGGTCTCGCCGCCGAGCAGGGCCGCCCCGGCCAGCCGGCAGCCCTCGGCGACCCCGCCCACGATCTCGGCGATGCGCTCGGGCACCACCTTGCCGCAGGCGATGTAGTCGGTCATGAACAGCGGCTCCGCGCCGCACACCACCAGGTCGTCGAGGACCATGGCGACGAGGTCGACGCCGATCGTGTCGTGCTTGCCGTACTGCTGGGCGAGCATGACCTTGGTGCCCACGCCGTCGGTCGAGGTGGCCAGCAGCGGACGCTGGTAGCGCAGCAGGGCCGAGGCGTCGAACAGGCCGGCGAACCCGCTGGCGTCGTCGACCACCTCGGGTCTGCGTGAGCGGGCCACCTTGGCCTTCATCAGGGAGACGGCGCGCTCGCCCGCCTCGATGTCGACCCCGGCGGCCTCGTACGTCGTCACGCCTTGCTCTCCAACACGAACTTGCCCACGTTGTCCTGGTCGATGGGGATGGGATAGGAGCCGTCGAAGCAGGCCCGGCACAGCCGCTCGGCGGGGATCGTGGTGGCCTTGGTCAGGCCCTCCAGCGAGATGTAGCCCAGCGAGTCGGCGCCGAGCGAGGCCCGGATCTCCTCGACGCTGAGCGAGCCGGCGATGAGCTCGGCCCTGGTGGCGAAGTCGATGCCGTAGAAGCACGGCCAGGCCACGGGCGGCGAGGAGATGCGTACGTGCACCTCTTTGGCGCCGGCCTCGCGCAGCATCCTGACGATCGCGCGCTGGGTGTTGCCGCGCACGATCGAGTCGTCGACGACGACCAGACGCTTGCCCTCGACGACCTCGCGCAGCGGGTTGAGCTTGAGCCTGATGCCCAGCTGCCGGATGGTCTGCGAGGGCTCGATGAAGGTGCGGCCGACGTAGGAGTTCTTCACCAGGCCCTGGCCGTAGGGGATGCCGCTCTGCTCCGCGTAGCCGACGGCGGCGGGCGTGCCCGACTCTGGCGTGGGGATGACCAGGTCGGCCTCGACAGGGTGCTCGCGGGCCAGCGCGCGGCCGACCTCGACCCGGGTGACCTGGATGCCGCGCCCGGCGATGGTGGTGTCGGGGCGGGCCAGATAGACGTACTCGAACAGGCAGCCCTTCGGCTCGGCCAGCGCGAACCGGCGCGACCTGACGCCGCGCTCGTCGATGGTGAGCATCTCGCCCGGCTCGATCTCGCGGGTGAACGTGGCGCCCACGATGTCGAGCGCGGCCGTCTCGGAGGCCACCACCCAGCCCCGCTCCAGGCGGCCCAGGACCAGCGGGCGGATGCCCTGCGGGTCGCGGGCCGCGTAGAGCGTCTTCTCGTCCATGAACACCAGTGAGTAGGCGCCCTTGACCTGCGGCAGCAGCTCGGCCGCCGCGTCCTCGATGGACCGGTCGCGGTCCTGGGCGAGCAGCGTGGTGAGCACCTCGGTGTCGGTGGTCGCCCTGGTCGCCCCGGGGGCCAGCCGCTGGGCCAGCTCCGGGGTGTTGATCAGGTTGCCGTTGTGGGCGAGCGCGAGACCGCCCTCGTCGGTGGAGCTCAGCGTGGGCTGGGCGTTCTCCCACACACTGGAGCCGGTCGTGGAGTAGCGGCAGTGGCCGATGGCCAGATGACCCCTGAGGGTGCCGAGCACCGACTCGTCGAAGACCTGGGAGACCAGGCCCATGTCCTTGTAGACGAGGATGCGGCTGCCCTCGCTGACCGCGATGCCCGCGGACTCCTGTCCGCGGTGTTGCAACGCGTACAGTCCGTAGTAGGTGAGTTTGGAGACTTCCTCGCCTGGCGCCCAGACACCGAAGACGCCGCAGGCGTCTTTAGGAGCATGGTCTTGGGGGTCCAGGTCATGGCCGAGCCGGCCGTCGCCTTTCAGCACGTGCTTCAGTCTAGGTCGGCCGCTCCCCTGCTCGCACCCGGGGGCCAGATCAGAGGGCGTGCGCCGACCGTCCGGCGTTGGATCCGTCGCGGATGATCTCGCCGGTGAGGTTGCGGTTCGCCGCGGAGCCGAGGAAGACGATCAGCGCCGCATGCCGGGCAGCACGGCTCCCGCGAGGATCGCGTTGCCGACCACGTTGGCGTGCAGGGCGGCCGTCCACTCCGCCGCGGGCACGTCCTCGAAGGGGACGCTGTTGGGCATGATCGTGCCCCAGCGCACGGCGTTGGCGACCAGCGCGTCCACGGGCCCCGCCTCCCACACGGCGGCGGTGATGCTCGCGTGGTCCTCCAGATCGAGGTGGACGGCCGTGGCCTCGCCACCGGCCTGCTCCACGCGCTTGACCACCTCGGCCGCCCGTTCCTGGCCCGAGTGGTAGGTGATGGTGCCGACTAATTAGCCAGCTAACTCCATGGCGACGCCTGTCCGCAAGGCGGTTTCGCTGGGAGTGAAAGGGTCTTTAGGGCATGGCACGCAGCAGGCGGCCGAACATGTCCCGCTCATCCGGGTCGAACGCGCTCAGCAGTTCCTCGTCCATCCTGGCCCAGATCTGCTCCACGGGCTCGCGGACGGCCTTGCCCGCGTCGGTCAGCCAGACCCGGCTCACCCGCGGCCGGTCGGGGTCGGGCGTGCGGTGCAGGAAGCCGGCCCGCTCCAGGCGCTGGACGGTCTTGGTGACGGTCGGCGGCTCGACGCCCAGCCGCCGGATGAGCTCGCTCTGGGTGAGGCCGTCCTCCCGCCACAGCTGGTTGAGCAGCAGCTCCTGGCCGCTGTGCAGGCCGAGCGGGACCAGGGCGGCGGCCATCTGGTTGCGTTTCGTCTTCATGACCATGATCAACGCGTAGGTCAGGGTCTCTTCCAGCATGTCCTCATCTTGCCCGTCGCCTGCCATTTTGGCGCATGGTGACCCAAGGATGAGCGGGCTCTTACCGTGTCGCGCGGTTTCGGGGATGTCAGCCGCGAAAAGGTGAAGTATCCGGCATACAGACCCGTCGGGAGACGCAGACGTGACCACACCTGGGGATCCGAACCAGCCTCGCCCGAACGACGGCGACCCTTCGAAGGAGGAGCCTCCGGAGGAGCAGCCGCGGCCCCGCCGCGAGCCGGGCAAGCCGTTCCACCCCGACCTGCCCACCTCGCCCGAGACCCCTGGTCCGGCCGAGGGTCAGGAAGGTGGCGACGCGGAGGAGACCCAGGTGTTTCCGACGCCGGGCGCGCGGCCGACCTACCCGGGCTGGGACGACGAAGGCGGGGAGCCGCAGCCCGGCGCGCCGGGACCCACGCCGCCGTCGCGCTATGAACCGCCGACCTCGCCCGAGGGCGAGTCGCCGCGTCACGAGCCGCCACCGTCGCCGCCGGGCGTGCCGCCGCGCCACGAGCCCCCGTCCGCCCCTCCGACCTCGCCGCAGGGTGAGCCGCCGCCGTCACCGCCGGAGGACCGGCCGTCGTTCGTGCCGCAGACTCCGTCGTACGGGGAGACCGGGCCGCAGACCCCGTCCTATGGGGAAGGCCGGCCGCCGGAGCCGCCCCCTCGAACCGAGCCCATCCCGGCCGTGCCCGGCACCTCGCCCTCCAGCCCGTACGGTGGCCCGCCCGGTGGCGGAGGCCCTGGCTACGGCCCGCCACCAGGGGGCGCCTACCCGCCAGGGGGTCCGTACCAGCCCTACCAGACCGCCCCGCCCGCCCCGCCGGGCAGCGGCCTGGCCACGGCCTCGCTGGTGCTGGGCGTCGCCAGCCCGTTCCTCGTCTTCGTCTGCTTCACCGGCCTGCTCACCGCGATCCTGTCGATCGTCTTCGGCTGCGTCGCGCTCAGCAAGGGCGTGGGCAAGGGCCGCGCCATCGCGGGCATCGCGGTCAGTGTCCTGGCCCTGATCCTCTTCACCGTCGTGGCCATCTGGTTCTGGAGCGTGGTCCAGGAGTGTGGCCACCTTCCCGGCCAGCTCGCCGACCAGTGCTTCGAGAGCAAGTTCCCCTGGATGAGGCGTACTCGCTAGTTGGTCCCGCTAGGAGAGCGGGAGATGGCCGGACAGGTCGGCACGGGCGCCGCTCGCTGAGACGGCGCCCTTCGCCATGGCCTCGGCCCAGGTGAGGCGGCCCAGCGCGAGCTCGATCCAGGTGCGGCCGTCGGTCTCCACGACGTTCGGGGGAGTACCGCGCGTGTGCCGCGGCCCGGCGATGGCCTGTACGGCCGCGTACGGGGGCACGCGCACCTCCACCGTCCGGCCGGGCGCGGCGGTCGCCAGCCGGTCGAGCAGGTGGCGTACGGCCTGCCGGGCGGCGTCGCGCTCGGGCCGGAGATCCCGTTCGTAGGCGGCGAGCACGGCGGAGACCAGCGCGTCGGCCAGTGCCGAGGACGGTCCGTCGAAGGGCGGTTCGTCCAACGCCACGAGCTGGGCGTCCAGTGCGGCCCGCATTTTTTCCGGGTCCAATTTCCGCGAAGGCACTTGACCATTGTGTCGTGGAAAGCGTTCATCGTGTCGGAGGTCCTCGTTCACCTGCGGTTTCGATGGCGGTCGTAGCGTCCCCGCCGTAAGACAGCTCATTTTTGGAGGAACTGTGGCGAACCGGTTGCTACCGCTGCTTCCCGCGCATACATCTGGACGATCGGCGATGACCTGCCGGTTCCGCTGCGGCAACGCTTGTGCGCACGACGTGGCCAACACCAGCGACAACACCTACTTCGGCGACGTGGTCACCGAGGCGATGTCCCGCCGGGGCATGCTCCGCGCCGGCGCCCTGGGCGCCCTGGCCGCCGGGGTCGCCGGGGTCGGTGTCGCCGGGGCCGTACCGGCTCTGGCCGACCCCACCGAGCCGCCGGAGGCCGAGCTCATGGGCCGCTCCTCGGGCGGCATCCGGTTCACCCCCGTGCCGCCGAACAAGGAGGACGCGCTGACCGTCGCCGAGGGCTACACCTCGAGCGTCGTCGCGCGCTGGGGCGACCCCGTGACGGCGGACGCGCCCGCGTTCGACTTCGACAAGCAGAGCCCCGAGGCGCAGGCCAAGCAGTTCGGGTACAACTGCGACTTCGTCACGCTCTTCCCGATGGGCGCCAACCGCGGGCTGCTCTGGGTGAACCACGAGTACACCAACGAGAACCTGATGTTCCGCGGCTACACCACCGGGGCCGCCGCCACCGAGGACCAGATCAAGATCGCGCTGGCCGCCCACGGCGGATCGGTCGTCGAGATCGAGCGCGTCCGGGGCACCGGCCAGTGGAAGCTGGTCACCACCGGCCGCCGGCGGTACAACCGGCGCGTCACCGCCCAGACGCCGATGCGCTTCAGCGGCCCGGCCGCGGGCGGCGACCTGCTCAAGACCGCCGCCGACCCGAAGGGCCGCACCCCCGTCGGCATGTTGAACAACTGCTCCGGCGGATCCACGCCGTGGGGCACCGTGCTGACGGCCGAGGAGAACATCGACCAGTACTTCGTCAACGGCGACAAGGTCCCGGCGGCGCAGCTGCCGTACATCTCCCGCTACACGATCACCACCGGCACCCCGTCGAGCAGCCGCCGCTTCGACCGCGTCGAGGAGCGCTTCGACCTGGCCAAGCACCCGAACGAGGCCAACAGGTTCGGCTGGGTCGTGGAGATCGACCCGTTCGACCCCGACTCGACGCCCGTCAAGCGAACCGCGCTGGGCCGCCTGAAGCACGAGGCCGCCAACACCACGCTGGCCCGCGACGGGCGCGTGGTCGTGTACATGGGCGACGACTCCCGCTTCGAGTACATCTACAAGTTCGTGTCGAAGAACCGTTTCATCCCCGGTAACGACCGGCACAACAGGAACCTGCTCGACGAGGGCACGCTCTACGTCGCCAAGTTCACCGGCGACAGCCCCGCCGCCGAGATCGACGGGTCGGGCAAGCTGCCCTCCGACGGCGCCTTCGACGGCTCCGGCCAGTGGATCCCGCTGGTCTCGGGCGACAAGTCGTACGTGGACGGCATGACCGCCATCGAGGTGCTGGTCTACACCCGCGTCGCCGCCGACAAGGTGGGGGCGACCAAGATGGACCGCCCCGAGGACATGGAGCGCAACCCCGTCACCGGTGGCGTCTACGTGGCGCTGACCAACAACACCAACCGCACCGCGGCGCAGGTCGACGAGGCCAACCCGCGCCCGTCCAACAAGCACGGCCACGTGCTGGAGATCGTCGAGCGGCGTGACGACGCGGGGGAGAAGACGTTCGCCTGGTCGATCCCGCTGGTCTGCGGCGACCCGAACGACGCCGCGACCTACTTCGCCGGCTACGACAAGACGAAGGTCTCGCCGATCTCCTGCCCGGACAACGTGGCCTTCGACCGGGACGGCAACCTCTGGATCTCCACCGACGGCAACCAGCTCGGCAGCAACGACGGTATGTTCGTGATGCCCGTGCGCGGCAAGGAGCGCGGGCACCTGCGGCAGTTCCTCACGGTCCCGCTCGGCGCGGAGACCTGTGGCCCGATGGTCACCGAGGACCAGCGCAGCGTGTTCGTCGCGGTGCAGCATCCGGGCGAGCTGGACGGCGCCACCCCCGACAAGCCGGCCAGCCACTGGCCCGACGGTGACCAGCCGCGTCCGTCGGTCGCGGTCGTCTGGCACGAGAAGGGCCAGAAGATCGGTTCTTGACCTGAAGTTAAGTTGAGGTCCTAGGCTGCCATGCATGAGCATGGAAATGACCGCCTGGCATCAGCTGTATTCGATGAACAACCAGACGGAGCGTCGCCCCCTGTCCCGGGCGACGCTCCGTCGCGTCGGCGCCTTCGCCCGGCCGCACCGGCGCAGGGTGACGCTCTTCCTGGTGTTAAGCGTGGTGATGGCGGCCTTGGCGGTGGTCGCGCCGGTCCTCGCGGGCCGGGTCGTCGACGCGATCGTCAAGGGTGAGGCGTTCGGCATCGTGGCCGGGCTGGCGGGGTTGATCGCGATCCTCGCCCTGGCGGAGGCCGGGCTCGGCCTGGTGACCAGATGGCTGTCGGCGGGGCTCGGCGAAGGACTGATCCTCGACCTGCGTACGGCGGTCTTCGACCACGTCCAGCGGATGCCGATCGCCTTCTTCACCAGGACCCGCACGGGCGCCCTGGTCAGCCGGTTGAACAACGACGTGATCGGCGCGCAGCGCGCCTTCACCGACACCCTGTCCAGCGTGGCGGGCAACATCGTGACGCTGGTGCTGACCCTCATCGTGATGATCGGGATCTCCTGGCAGATCACGCTGCTCGCGCTGTTGCTGTTGCCGGTGTTCGTCCTGCCCGCGCGCCGGATGGGCTCCAGGATCGCCCGGCTGCGGCGTGAGGCGGCCGACCACAACGCGGCCATGGGCACGCAGATGACCGAGCGTTTCTCCGCGCCCGGCGCGACGCTGGTGAAGCTGTTCGGCCGGCCCGCCCGCGAGTCGGCGGAGTTCGCCGCCCGGGCCAGGCGGGTGCGTGACATCGGCGTGCGCACGGCCATGACCCAGTCGGTCTTCGTCACCGCGCTCACCCTGGTCTCCGCGCTGGCCCTGGCCCTCGTGTACGGCCTCGGCGGCTTCTACGCCCTGCGCGACCAGCTCGAACCCGGCTCGGTCGTCGCTCTGGCCCTGCTGCTCACCCGCCTCTATACGCCGCTGACCGCCCTGGCCAGCGCCCGGGTGGACGTGATGAGCGCGCTGGTCAGCTTCGAGCGGGTCTTCGAGGTGCTCGATCTCGAACCGCTCATCAAGGAACGGCCGGGCGCGGTCCAGGTCCCCGACGGGCCGGTCGCCGTGGAGTTCGACGACGTGCATTTCGCCTACCCCGCGGCCGACAAGGTCTCGCTCGCCTCGCTGGAGGAGGTCGCCGTCCTCGACTCGCGTGGCGGGGTCGAGGTGCTGCACGGCGTCTCCTTCACGGCCGAGCCGGGCCAGATGGTCGCCCTCGTCGGTTCCTCGGGCGCGGGCAAGTCGACGATCGCCCAGCTGCTGCCGAGGCTGTACGACGCCGACTCGGGGTCTGTGAAGATCGGCGGCGTGGACGTCCGCGACCTGACCGCCGACTCGATCCGCGACACCCTCGGCATGGTGACCCAGGACGGGCACCTGTTCCACGAGACGATCAGGGCCAACCTGCTGCTCGCCCGGCCCGAGGCCGACGAGACGGAGCTCTGGGAGGTGCTCGGCCGGGCCAGGCTGGCCACGCTCATCGAGTCCCTGCCCGACGGGCTCGACACCGTGGTCGGGGAGCGTGGCTACCGGCTGTCGGGCGGCGAGCGCCAGCGGCTGACGATCGCCCGGCTGCTGCTGGCCCGGCCCAGGGTGGTGATCCTGGACGAGGCCACCGCGGCGCTCGACTCCACCTCGGAGGCGGCCGTGCAGGAGGCGCTGGGTGAGGCTCTGCAGGGCAGGACCGCCGTGGTGATCGCGCACCGCCTGTCCACGATCCGCGCCGCCGACGTGATCCTGGTGATCGAGGACGGGCGGGTGGTGGAGCGGGGTACGCACGCCGAGCTGCTCGCCGCCGGGGGTCGCTATGAGGAGCTGTACCGGACCCAGTTCGACGAGCCCGCCACCGTCGGGGCCGCGTGAATGGGTGCGGCTCGGCCGCGCGAGCGGCTGGGGCTCGGTCGCTTAGGCGGCGGTCGTCTGCTCGTGCCGCTCGGGTCGCGGCTGGTTCACCTGGCTGTCACTCGTACGGCGGGCGCGCAGGGCGTACAGGCTGACCGGGATCGCCGTCAGCACGAGCACGGCCGCCAGCACCAGCGTGAACTGGTAGGCGTCGAGGAAGGCGGCCAGCGGCGGCCGGTCGCTGGCGCTCTGCCTGGAGCTGAGCACCGCGCCCAGGACGGTGATGCCGAGCAGCCCGAACACCTCGCGCGAGACGTTCAGGACCCCAGAGGCGATGCCCGACCTGCCCTGGGGCATGCCGGACAGGATCGCGGCGGTCAGGGGCACCAGCAGGCCGCCGCCCAGGCCGTACACCAGGAACCAGGGCAGCACGTCGCCGTAGCCGCCGTCGGCGCCGATCCCGGAGATCATGAACAGGGCGCCGCCCATCAGCGCCATGCCGAGCGCGACGGTCGGGCCGATGCCCAGCCGCGCGCTGACCCGCTGCGACAGGATCGCCATGACCGCCATGACCAGGGCCATCGGCACGAACGCGGCGCCGGCCTCGGTGGGGGAGAAGGCCAGCACGTTCTGCAGCCAGAGGGCGCTGAAGAAGTAGATGCCGAACACGCCGAACGACCAGATGCCCATGGTGATCAGGCCGCCGCTGAACATCCTCGCCCTGAACAGTGACAGGTCGATCATCGGCTCGGCGGACCGCGCCTCGACGATCAGGAACGCCAGCGCGGCCGCGAGCGCCACACCGAAGGCGGTCAGGATCTCCGGCGAGGTCCATCCGGCGCCGTCGCCCTCGATCAACCCGTAGGTGAGGGCGAACAGCGCGAGCGCCGAGGTGGCCAGGCCCGGCAGGTCGAGGCCGCGCGGTACCCGGGTGAAGGCGGGACGGACGGCCCAGAGCGCGAGACCGAGCGTGACCGCCCCGATCGGCACGTTGATCAGGTAGATCCAGCCCCAGTGCAGCCGCTCGCTGATGAAGCCGCCGGCCGCCGGGCCGAGCGCCATCGACAATGCGCCGGAGGCGCTCCAGATGCCCACGGCCCGCCCGCGCTCGCCCGGGTCGGGGAAGATCTGCGTCAGCAGTGAGAGCGCCGTCGGCGTGAGCATGGCCGCGCCGAAGCCCTGCACGGCGCGGGCGGCGATCAGCATGGTGCCGTCGGTGGCCAGCCCGGCGGCGAGGGACGACAGCGTGAAGATCACCAATCCGGTCGTGAACACCCGCCGGGCGCCGAACACGTCGGCCAGCCGGCCGCCGACCAGCATGAGCCCGGCGAACACCAGGATGTAGCCGCTCACGATCCACTCCAGGCCGGAGATCGTCAGCCCGAGCTCCCGCTGGATCGTCGGCAGCGCGACGTTCGCCAGGTTGTTGTCGAGATAGGTCATGAAGGTGCCGAGCGTCACCGCGGTGAGCGCCCACCAGCGCCGGTCCATATGCGTCCCCTATACGCCGTACTTGTACGTCGTATAGTGAACTTGTACGTCGTATAGTTGTCAACCGTGATGGGAAAACTGACCGCGGTGGCCATCGTCGAGCGGGCCCTGGAGATCGGTGACGCCGAAGGGCTCGACACCGTGACGATCAGGCGACTGGCGGCCGACCTGGGGGTGACGCCGATGGCCCTCTACTGGCACTTCAAGAACAAGGACCAGCTGCTCATCGGCATGGCGGACCACCTGATCCTGGGCTTCGGGATCAAGACCGATGACGACGACCGCCCGTGGCCCGACCGGCTGCGGGAGCTGGTCGAAGGCCTGATCAGGGTCCTGCGCGCCCACCCGTGCGCGAAGAGCGTGCTGGAGCAGGTGGACCAGGGCGCGGTGCCCAGCTTCCTGGCGGTCTGGGACCTGGCGCTCGGGCTGGCGCGGGCGGCGGGGTTCACCGTGGAGGAGTGCTGCCTGATCTCCAAATACCTGCTGCAGAGCGCCATCTCCATCGCCGACGCCCCGGTCCACTTCCGCTCCCGCCACACCTCGGAGGAGATCGCCGAGATGGTCCGGGTGAAGCGCCTGGGCCTGGAGTCACTGCCGGCGGCCCAATACCCGAACCTGGTGGAGATGGCGGGCCCGATGGTCGAGGGGATGACGGCCGGCTTCTACGACTCGTTCGGCGTGGACCTGGTCATCAGCGGCGTGGAGGCCTTGGCGGCCAGACGTTAGGGTGCTCGGCATGACTTTCGAGCTGGTCTGCGAGATCGAGCCGCCCACGACGCCTGACCTGAAGCACGTACGGCACCAGATCGGCACGATGAGCAAGATCGCCCACTCGTTCCTCATCCCGGACAACCACATCGGCCGGGCGACCGTGTCCAGCGTGGCCGTCGCGCACGAGGTCGAGGCGATGGGCGGGCGGAGCATCGCCTGCCTCAACTCCCGCGACCGCAATCTGCTCGGCTTCCAGCGCGACCTGCTGACGGCAGCGGCCTATGGGGTCGACGAGTTCCTGTTCGTCTACGGTGACAAGCCGGCGAGCGGCAACCGGACCAGCGACCTGACCGTCCGCTCGATGATCGAGGAGGCCAGGAACTTCGACGGCGGGTTCCGCGTCGGCGCGGCGGCCGGGCTGCGTCCCCTGCCCGCCTGGAAGCGCGCGGCCGACTTCCTGTTCCTCCAGGTCGGCTTCTCTCTGGAGGCCCTGCTGCGCTGGCGCGAGGCCAACCAGGTCGATGTGCCGGTCTACGCGGGAGTGATGGTGCTGGCCAGCGAGCGCCACGCCCGCACTCTGGCAGCGGCGATCCCCGACATCGCCATCCCCGACCAGCTGATCCACGCGGTGGCGGCCGACCGTATGGCGGGCGTGGACGCGGCCTGCGAGCAGGTCCTGGCCATCCGCGACTCGGGCGCCTTCGACGGCGTCCACCTGATCCCGGTCAGCCGCTACCGCGACGTGGAGTCTCGACTGGCCACGGCTTTCCGCTGAGGCCGCTGCTCGCGGTCACCTCGGAGCCTCGTGCGCGTCCGGTGTGACACCCATGAAGCGCTGGATCGCGAGCATCTCGGCTTGATCGTCGGGATCGTCCCGCAGTCGGGCGGCGTCGGCCGCGGCCTGCTCCAGCAGCATCTCCCGACGGAACCGTGCCGCCTCCGAATCGTCTGCCGGTGCGCGGTGTGCGCTCTCCCTCGCTTCATCAGGGCGAATGTTGTGCATGGTGTCAGATGTAACACATTCCGTGACCGTCACGACGGTCGCGGTCGGGCCAGGGCGGCGAATAAGGCGCCCGTCAGGGCGACGGCGAACAGCATCGCGTACGTTCGCTCGAACCCGTGCATCACCTGCCCCACCGCCACCGGCGACAGCTTGGCCAGCGTCCCCGCGTACACCTGGGCCCGTTCGGCCGGCCCCACCGAGCCGGCCAGGACGCTCAGTGACACGCCCACGCTGATCACGATCCCCATGTTCATGATCATCACCCGGAACCCGTTGACCACCCCCAGGCTGCCGCTCGGCAGCGCCCGCATGACCTGCGTGGTGTTGCCGGTCAGGAACGTGCCGCTCCCGCACCCGGCCACGAAGAGGCCGACCCCGATGATCCAGTACGGCGTGGCGGGGTCCGCCGTCAGCATCAGCGTGCCGAGTCCGACGGCGCTCATCAGCGCGCCGCCGATCGACACGACGTACGGGGAGATCTTCAGCGAGCCCGCCAGCGGTGAGGCCAGCGCCATGCCGACCGGCACCGGCAGCACGCTCAGCCCGGCCGTGAAGGCGTCCACACCCCTGGCCGCCTGGAAGTACAGCGCCACGACCAGGATCAGCGCCGAGCGGGCCAGCGCGTTGCAGAACGAGGCCAGGTTGGCGAAGGCCAGCAGCCGCTCCCCGAACAGCCGCAGGTCGAGCACCGGATGCGCGGCCCGCCGCTCCACCAGCACGATCAGCGGCACCAGCACCGCGAACACCGCCACCCCCGTCAGCACGGCCGGGCTCGACAGCCCGGCCGAGCCCGCCTCCGACAGGGCGATGAGGATGGCCGAGAGCGCGGCGAACACCAGGGCGTTGCCCAGCGCGTCCACCGGTTCGCGCGGGCCCCGGGGCATCTTGCGTAAGATCACCGCGCCCCAGCCGAAGGCGATCAGGCCGGCCGGTACGTTCACCCAGAAGATCCACTGCCAGCCGGCCGTGTCCGCGATGAGCCCGCCCAGCGTCGGCCCGGCGAGCTGCGCCACGGAGAGGGTGCCGATGTAGACGCCCATGCCCTGGCTGAGCCGGTCGGGCGGGAAGGCGTCGGTGATGATGACCGTGCCGTTGGCCAGGATCATCGCCGCCCCGACCGCCTGCAGCACGCGCATCGCGACCAGGAACCACACGCCCGGCGACAGCCCGGCCAGCAGCGAGGCGACGGTGAACAGCGCGAACCCGGCCAGATAGATCTCCCGCCGCCCCAGCAGGTCCGCCACCCGGCCGAAGAACACCAGGCTCGCGGTGTTGACCAGCAGGAACGCCAGCAGGATCCAGCCGGACTCAAAAGGGCTCGCGTGGAAGTGCCGGACCACGGTGGGCAGGGCGACGTTCAGGGTGCTGCCCGCGATGCCGATGAGGACGAGGCCGAGGCTGGTGACCGAGCAGACGCGCCAGGCGTAACGGAGGCGGTCGTCTTGGGCGGCGAGGGGCATGCCGTCCACTATGACGTACGACGTACGTCCGATTTGTCGGGGGGTTATCTGGCCCGCTTGCGCAACCCGTCAAGATCGTGGATCACCACGCGCCGCCGCCCGGTCTCGATCAGCCCGCGGTCCCGTAGCAGCCGCAGCGCCTTGCTGACGGCCTCACGTGAGGCCCCGGTCCACCCGGCCAGCTCGTCCTGGGAGAGCGGCAGAGCGACGCGTACGCCGCTGTTGGTCTTCTCGCCGTAGCGCTCGGCCAGCTCGATCAGCCGGGTCGCCACCCGGCCCGTCGTGTCGAACGCCCCGTACTCGATCCGCTTCCGGTCGGCGTCGCGCAGCCGGCCCGTGACCAGCTGCATGAGGAGTACGGCGATGCGCCCATGGGCTTGCAGGAACGCGGGGAAATCGCGGATCACGATGCCTGCGATCGGCTCCAGCGCGGTGACCGTGGCCGACCGCGGCGAGCCGTCGATGGCCGACATCTCCCCGAGCAGTCCGCCCGGCCCGCGTACGGCCAGCACCACCTCGGTGCCGCTGCTCGTGTGCGACGAGACCTTCACCCGGCCCTCGGTCAGGACGAGCACCCAGTCGGAGGTGTCGCCCTCGCTCATCACGGTCGTCCCGCGTTCCCACCTGCGCGGGCGTCCCGCGGCGCGCATTTCCTCGACCTCGTCGGCTGTGAGCATGGAGAGGAACTCGCCGGGATCTGGGTTCATGCGCCGATTATGTCGGTACGGTCAGCGCCCTTCTAGGTCATCGCGGTCAGAACGTAGGCACCCACGAGTTCTTCCTTGCCCTTGAGGCTCAGCTTTCCGAGGGGGTTCACCGTGACGCCCGCTCCCAGTTGCCTGCGCGTCGTCTCGCCGATCACCACTGTGCCCGGCTCGGCGAGGGACTGCAGCCTGGCGGCCACGTTCACGCAGTCGCCCATCGCGTTGAAGCCGCGCAGCTCCGGGCTGCCGATGTTGCCGACCAGGGCGGGACCGGTGTTGACGCCGACCCGGAACGTCGGCCACGCCTCCGCGTCCTCCCGCTTCCAGGCGATCTCCTCGGCCACCTCGGAAGCGGCCTCCTGCATGGCCAGCGCGGCCCGGCAGGCGGCCCTGGCGTGGCCGTTCTGCGTGGCCGGGGCGTTGAACAGAGCCAGCAACGCGTCGCCGACGAACTGCACGATCGTGCCGCCGTTGGCCAGGATGCAGGGCACCGCGGCCGTGTGATAGCGGTTGAGCATCTCCACGATCTCGCCGGGCGTGACCCGCTCCGAGAACGTGGTGAAGCCCTTGAGGTCGGCGAAGAGCGCGGTCAGCTCCTTCATCTGGCCGCCGAGCGCCGCCTGGCCGGGGTCGGCGAGCAGGGCGTTGGCCACGTCGGGCGACATGTACTGCCGGAAGAGGGTGTCGAGCTCCTGGTAGAGGCGGGCGTTCTCCAGCGAGATCGAGATCTGCCCGGCCAGGGTGGCGGCCAGCGCCTCGTCCTGCGCCGTGCGGCCGACCGGCACCTCCAGCACGCCCGCCAGGTGGCCCTTGACCGTCAGCGGGAAGGCGAACAGGTTGTCGCGTCTGATGGGGGCGTCTCCGGCGAACTCGTACGCGCGGGAGCCGATCTGCGTCTTGCCGTCGGCGACGAGGCCGATCCGCACGTCGCCGTACGCCTGACGGACGCGTTCGAGCGTGGTGGCCAGGAGGTCGCTCTCGGACTGGCGTACGCGGGTCTGGGCGCTCACCGCCACCAGGGCGCTCAGGCGCTCCGAGAGCTCACGCTCACGGGCCAGTGCCTCGCCGGCCCGGTCGAGGACCGCGGCCTGTCCCTCGTTGAGCCGGAACTTGTCCGATAACCGGGTGGCCGCCAGCGGCTCGCCGCGTCGTACGTGCTCGACCAGCTCTTCCAGGACCTCGTCGTAGTTCCGCTGGATGCGGGCCACGGTCGCCGACAGCGCGACCGAGTCGAACAGACCGCCGCTCGACCCCTCGCGCCTGAACTGTATGTAGGCGCTGTAGGCGACGAAGACGAAGGCCAGCGTCAGCAGGATGTGCCACTCCCACCAGGACAGATGCCAGTTGAGCTGCGACATCCCGGCGATCATGGCCTCGGCGAGCAGCGCGTAGGCGGTGATCAGGCTGACCAGCGTGGCCGAGGGCCGCTGCCGGTGCAGCTGGAACATCATCACACTGGCCGCGCCGTACAGGCCCAGGCCCGGTAGCGACAGCCATACGAGCCAGTTGACCGGCTCCTTGAGCGGTGGCTCGCTGAGCGGCGTCAGCCCGGGGATCAGCGAGGCGAGCCCCCAGAGGATCATGAATCCGAGGAGCACGCCCCGTATGAGGTGCTGGGATCTCATGACCGTCCGCGCCGCCCGCTCGCCCAGCGGGAAGGCCGAGACGAAGGCGAACCCCGAGGCGATCGTCAGCCCGACCTGCTGCCCGAGGTCGAACCCCATCGATCCGGTGGGCAGGATGATCTGCGGAGTGGCCAGGCCGTGCAGGAAGAAGAAGCCGGCGCTGGCCAGGAACACCATCGAGACCAGGAAGAGCCGGGCGTCCTGCCGTTTCCGCGACGCCTCGCTGATCAGCGCGCCGAGCGCCACGTTGAGGCCGGCCACCGAGATGATCATCCAGAAGTGGCTGGAGTGGTGCTCCCACATGATGTTGAGGTGGCCCTGGGCCAGCAGCAGCCACAGGCCGAGCAGCGGCAGGACCAGGTGGATGGCCCAGACGACCCCTCGCACCGGCTGCGTGGCAGGAGGGAGGTAGGGACTGGCGGTCGACAAGGTCATCCTCCGTGGAATGCGTGTGCCCCCGAACGGTCCCGATTATCCACTGGAGTCGGCGCATGCCGATGCGTCCTTTTACCCATAGCCGACACGGCGCTGACGGCAAGGACGGCGCTGAGGGCAAGAACGACCGTCTACCTGGATGCGGGCCAGCGCTCCCCTCTTCAGGCGGGTGGTGTAGGCCCGTGCGTGAGTGCTCTCTGGGGCGCGAGCGAGCTGCAGTTATCGGAACTGGTTGAGACGTCTCAATCACGAACGGTAATGTTTCCGTGGCCGAACGGGCAAGCGATAGCCAAGCTGGCCGTGAGGTCACTTCCTGGATTCATCGGTACGACGAGGCCGCCGGGCGGGCGGTGACAGCACGGGAACCCTTGCCTCTGCAGGGCGAGGAGCACGTCAAGTGGTCTGCCTCGAGAAGGCATGACAGACGCGACAAGGGCCGGTACGGCAATGACGAGGGCCGGTACGGCAAGTGCGTACCGGCCCCCTCACTGAAACCTCAGCCGAACAGCGCGGGCAGCGTGCCGGAGTGCGTCTCGCGCAGCTCCGCGACCGGCACCTCCAGCACCCCCTCCACCACCAGCGACGTGCCGCCGGTGGTGCCGAGGCCGTAGCAGGGCACCTCGTGGTCGGCGCAGAGCGCGGCGAACCGGTCGAAGGCCTCCGGCCGGACCACCACCAGCGCGCGGGCCGACGACTCGCTGAACAGGTCGGTGAACGCCTCGCCGCTCAGCGCCACCGTCGCCCCGATGCCCCGCGCCAGGCAGGACTCGGCCAGCGCGATGCCCAGACCGCCGTCGGACAGGTCGTGGGAGCCCTCAAGGAGCCCCTGGGCGGCGGCCTCCACCAGCACGGTGGCCATGGCCTGCTCGGCCGCCAGGTCGGCCGCCGGCGGCAGGCCGCCGAGGTGGCCGTGGGAGACGTGCGCCCACTCCGACCCGCCGAACTCCTCCTTCGTCTCACCGAGCAGCGCGATGCGCAGGCCCTCGGCGACGAACCCGGTGGCGACCCGCTTGGCCACGTCGTCGATCACGCCGAGCACGCCCACGACCGGTGTCGGGTGGATCGGGGTCGAGCCGGTCTGGTTGTAGAAGGAGACGTTGCCGCCGGTCACCGGCACACCGAGGGTCCGGCAGGCGTCGGCGAGCCCGCGTACGGCCTCGGCGAACTGCCACATGACCTCGGGGTCCTCCGGAGAGCCGAAGTTGAGGCAGTTGGTGACGGCCAGCGGGCGGGCCCCGGTGACGGCGACGTTGCGGTAGGCCTCGGCCAGCGCGAGCTGGGCGCCCGCGTAGGGGTCGAGCCGCGCGTAGCGGCCGTTGCCGTCGGTGGCCAGGGCGATGCCCCGGGTCGTCGGCTCGGCGCCGGCCATGACCTCGGAGATGCGCAGCATCCCGGCGTCGGCGGGCTGGGCGAGCACGGTGTTGGAGCGGACGTAGCGGTCGTACTGGGAGGTCACCCACTCCTTCGACGCCAGGTTCGGCGAGCCGAGCAGCTCCAGCAGGGTGACGCGCAGGTCGGCGGGCCGGTCGAGGCGGTCGGGGGTGTCGGCGTTGAGCGCGACCTGCCCGGCGGGCTCGTGGAAGGGCCGCTCGTAGACCGGGCCGTCGTCGGCCGCGGTGCCGGGCGGGATGTCGACGATCGTCTCGCCGTCCCAGGTCATCACCAGCCGGCCGGTGTCGGTGACCTCGCCGATCACGGTGGCCGGGACATCCCACTTCTCGCAGATCGCCATGAACGCCGCGATGTCCGACGGCCGGACCACGGCCATCATCCGCTCCTGCGACTCGCTCATCAGGATCTCCTCGGGCCTGAGCGAGGGATCGCGGAGCGGGACCAGGTTGAGGTCGACGTGCATGCCGCCGGTGCCCTTGGCGGCCAGCTCCGTGGTCGCGCACGAGACGCCGGCCGCGCCGAGGTCCTGGATGCCCACGACCACGTCGGCCGCGTACAGCTCCAGGCAGCACTCGATGAGCAGCTTCTCCATGAACGGGTCGCCGACCTGTACGGCGGGCCGCTTGGCGTGCGACTCGTCCTCGAAGGTCGCCGAGGCGAGCACCGACGCGCCGCCGATGCCGTCGGGCCCGGTCGAGGCGCCGAACAGCACCACCTTGTTGCCCGGCCCGGGCGCGGTGGCCAGCTTGATCTGGTCCTTGCGCAGCAGGCCCACGCACAGCGCGTTGACCAGCGGGTTGCCGATGTAGCAGGGGTCGAAGACGACCTCGCCGCCGATGTTGGGCAGGCCCAGGCAGTTGCCGTAGCTGCTGATGCCCTCGACCACGCCGGGCAGCACCCGCCGGGTGTCGTTCTGGTCGGCGCCGCCGAAGCGCAGCGCGTCCATGACCGCGATCGGGCGGGCGCCCATCGACATGATGTCGCGGACGATCCCGCCCACGCCGGTGGCGGCGCCCTGGTGCGGCTCCACGTAGGACGGGTGGTTGTGCGACTCGATCTTGAAGGTGGCGGCCCAGCCGTCGCCGATGTCGACGACGCCGGCGTTCTCTCCCATGCCGACGAGCAGTGCGTCGGACTTGGGGGCCTTCGTGGCGAACTGCCGCAGGTGCACCTTGGACGACTTGTACGAGCAGTGCTCGGACCACATGACGCTGTAGATGGCCAGCTCGGAGCCCGTGGGACGACGGCCGAGGATCTCCTTGACCCGGTCGTACTCCTCCTGCTTCATCCCCAGCTCGGCGAACGGCATCGGCTCGGCGGGCGTCTCGGCGGCCCGCTTGACGCTGTCGGTGCTCACGCGTTCACCAGCTTCTTGAGGATGGAGGTGAAGAAGCCGAGCCCGTCCGTGCTCGGCGCGCCGACGAGGTTCTCGACGGCGTGCTCGGGGTGCGGCATGAGCCCGACGACGTTGCCGGCCTCGTTGCGGATGCCGGCGATGTCGTTGGCGGAGCCGTTGGGGTTGCCGAGGTAGCGCACGACCACGCGGCCCTCGGCCTCGAGCGCGGCGATCGTCTCGGGGTCGGCGACGTAGCGGCCCTCGCCGTGCTTGATCGGCAGCACGACCTCCTGGCCGGTCTCGAACGAGTTCGTCCAGGGCGTGCCGGTCGCCTCGACCCGGAGCCGCTGGTCACGGCAGACGTAGTGCAGCGAGGCGTTGCGCGTCAGCGCGCCAGGCAGCAGGTGCGCCTCGCACAGGATCTGGAACCCGTTGCAGGTGCCGAGCACCGGCAGCCCCTCGCGGGCGGCCGGGACGAGCTCCCGCATCAGCGGCGCGAACCGCGAGATGGCGCCGCACCGCAGGTAGTCGCCGTAGGAGAAGCCGCCGGGCAGGAAGACGGCGTCCACACCCTTGAGGTCATGGTCGGCGTGCCACAGCGGAACCGCTTCCGCGCCGGACAGTCTGATCGCTCTGGCGGCGTCCTGATCGTCGAGAGTTCCTGGAAAGGTGACTACCCCCACGCGGGCGCTCATGTCTTGCGTTCCTCCAGCGTTCGTGGTGTGCACCGCCAAGGCTATCTGGTGCTCGCCGATGCCTCCCAACGGCGTGTACGGCACGCCAGGGGGCGGGCCGCCATGACAGCCCGCGAAGAGGTCGGATGGAGCGGACGGCTAGACCGCGGCCAGCTCGCGGGAGCGGCGGTTCGCCGTTTCCTCCCAGGCGAGGGTCTTGCGGAGGTGGACCGTGGTGCCGCGGCCAGGAGTGATGCCGAAGGAGATCTCGTCCACGACCGAGCGCATGATCAGCAGGCCACGGCCGTTCTCGGTGTCGGGGGGCGGAAAGTGCAGGGGCATCGAGGGCAGGCCGACCCCGTTGTCGACGACGCGTACGTCGCAGCGGCCGTAGCCGATCGAGGCCGTGACCTCATAGCGGTTGGCCGGGCCGCCGTGGCGTACCGCGTTAGAGCACGCCTCGGAGACCGCGAGCAGCATGTCGGAGATGCACGCCTCGCTCACGTTGAGCGAACGCATCGCATCCCCTAGCACTCGTCTGACCATCGGTATGCCGATCGCATCCCGAGGCAGCGCCAACGAGAACTCAATATCCACCGGACTCCTCCGGGCTCCGGAATGTCACCTGGAGTAGGTTTCCCCGTGAAATCGGGGCTAACCGCAAAATCACGTTGTTGTTATTTACTGTTGGCAAGCCCGTGGCATTGTGGCATGCCGGAACCCGACTTTAGCCGCTCGCGGGTATTTCGATGCGTCAAATGTGCTGTTCTACTCTTCGACGCGTACGACGTAGTCCTCGATGACGGTGTTGGCCAGCAGCGTCTCGGCCATCTTTCGGACGTCCGCAAGTGCCGCCTCGTCGGCCGGACCGTCCAGTTCGACCTCGAAGCGCTTGCCCTGCCGGACGGCCGCGACGCCGGAGAAGCCCAGCCTGGGCAGCGCGCGGGCGATGGCCTGGCCCTGCGGGTCGAGAATCTCGGGCTTCAGCATGACGTCTACGATGACGCGCGCCACTGCGTTCCTCCTGGATGCGGCGGGAGATGGGAAAGCCAGCCTACCGGCGCGTGTGGCAGGCAACACAACGGGAACGGGGAGGGCATGGGGCTTGCGCGAAGGGCTGTGACGTCTGCCACCATGTCCCCAAACGCGTACGAACCACCACC
The DNA here is from genome assembly GCF_040648335.1 of Nonomuraea sp. NPDC049158. Classification (NCBI taxonomy): domain Bacteria; kingdom Bacillati; phylum Actinomycetota; class Actinomycetes; order Streptosporangiales; family Streptosporangiaceae; genus Nonomuraea; species Nonomuraea sp. NPDC049158. The sequence continues at coordinate 28,679 of NZ_JBEZDM010000040.1, read as the reverse complement.
ACATGGTCCGACGCTCGAAAGGCTGGCCTAAGGTGGCAACCCCATCGACTCCGGCCCTGACCGCACAGGAGTGGCACGTGACACTCGACGCCTCTCGTGGTGCACAAGCACCCCCGGAGCTCGTCCAGCTCCTCACCCCCGAGGGTGAGCGGGTCGAGCATCCCGACTACGACATCGACCTCAAACCTGAAGAGGTGCGGTCCCTCTACCGCGACCTCGTGCTCGTCCGGCGCGTCGACCTGGAGGCGGTCGCTCTGCAGCGGCAGGGCGAGCTCGGCATCTGGGCGTCGCTGCTCGGCCAGGAGGCCGCGCAGATCGGCTCGGGCCGCGCGCTGACCGACGCGGACATGGCCTTCCCCACCTACCGGGAGCACGGCGTGGCCTGGTGCCGCGACGTCGACCCGGTGAAGCTGCTCGGCCTGTTCCGTGGGGTGAACCACGGCGGATGGGACCCCAAGGAGCACAACTTCCACCTCTACACGATCGTGATCGGCAGCCAGACCCTGCACGCCGTCGGCTACGCGATGGGTGTCCAGCGCGACGACGCGAACGCGGCCGTCATCGCCTACTTCGGCGACGGCGCCAGCTCCCAGGGCGACGTGAACGAGTCGTTCGTCTGGGCCAGCGTGTTCAACGCGCCGATCGTGTTCTTCTGCCAGAACAACCAGTGGGCCATCTCCGAGCCGCTGGAGAAGCAGAGCCGCATCCCCCTCTACCGCAGGGCCTCCGGGTTCGGCTTCCCCGGCATCAGGGTCGACGGCAACGACGTGTTCGCCTGCCTCGCCGTGACCAGGCAGGCGCTCAAGAACGCCCGCGAAGGCCAGGGCCCGGTGCTCATCGAGGCGTTCACGTACCGGATGGGCGCCCACACCACCACGGACGACCCGACGCGTTACCGCGTGGCCAGCGAGCTGGAGGCGTGGAAGCTCAAGGACCCGATCGAGCGCGTCAAGGCGTACCTGTTCAAGAACGAGTTCGCCGACCAGGCGTTCTTCGACTCGGTCGAGGGCGAGGCCGACCAGCTCGGCGCCGACCTGCGCAGGCGCTGCCTGGCGATGCCCGACCCCGGGCCGCTCGCGATGTTCGAGCACGTCTACTCCGAGCCGCACGCGCTGATCGACGAGGAGCGCGCCCAATACGCCGCTTACCTGGAGGGCTTCAGTGAGTGAGCGAACCCCTGAGCGCCGCATGACCGTCGCGCCGAAGGAGGCGTCATGACCGTGCTCAGCCTGTCCAAGGCGCTCAACGAGGGCATGCGCAAGGCCATGGAGGACGACCCCAAGGTCCTCATCATGGGCGAGGACGTCGGCAAGCTCGGCGGCGTGTTCCGGGTCACCGACGGTCTGCAGAAGGACTTCGGCGAGGACCGGGTCATCGACACCCCGCTGGCCGAGTCCGGCATCATCGGCACCGCGATCGGCCTGGCGCTGCGCGGCTACCGGCCGGTGTGCGAGATCCAGTTCGACGGGTTCGTCTTCCCCGCGGCCGACCAGATCATCACCCAGCTGGCCAAGATGCCGATGCGTTCGCTCGGCGCGATCAAGCTGCCCGTCGTCGTACGCATCCCCTGCGGCGGCGGCATCGGCGCGGTCGAGCACCACAGCGAGTCGCCGGAGGCCTACTTCACGCACACCGCCGGGCTGCGCGTGGTCGCCTGCTCCAACCCGGCCGACGCGTACACGATGATCCAGCAGGCCATCCGCTGCGAAGACCCGGTCATCTTCTTCGAGCCCAAGCGCCGCTACTGGGAGAAGGCCGAGGTCGACACCCTCAGCACCGACTGGTGGCTGCCCCTCGACCGCGGCCGGCCGGTGCGCCAGGGCACGGACATCACGCTGATCGCCTACGGCCCGATGGTGAAGACCTGCCTGGAGGCCGCCACGGCCGCCGAGGCCGACGGGCGCTCGGTCGAGGTCCTCGACCTGCGCTCGCTCAACCCGCTCGACGCGCCGCTGGTGATGGAGTCGGTACGCCGTACCGGCCGGGCCGTGGTGGTGCACGAGGCGCCGATCAACAGCGGCTTCGGCGCCGAGCTGGCGGCCAGGATCACCGAGCAGTGCTTCTACCAGCTGGAGTCACCGGTGCTGCGCGTCGGCGGCTTCTCCACGCCCTACCCGCCGTCGAAGCTGGAGGAGCACTACCTGCCCGACCTCGACCGGGTGCTCGACGCCGTCGACCGCGCCTTCGGCTACTGAGGAGGGGGACTCATGCGACGTGAATTCAAGCTCCCCGACGTGGGCGAGGGTCTGACCGAGGCGGAGATCGTGCGCTGGCACGCCAAGCCCGGTGACACGGTCAAGGTCAACCAGATCGTGGTGGAGATCGAGACGGCCAAGTCCATCGTCGAGCTACCGATCCCCTGGGACGGCGTGGTCTCCGGGCTGATGGCCGACGAGGGCCAGACGGTCGACGTCGGCAGGCCCATCATCGCCGTCGACACGGACGAGCCGGACGACACCTCCGGGGCCGGCCGTACCGAGACGGCTGACGCCGACCGGATCGAGGCGTTGGCGGACGACCTGGTACCGCGCCCCCCGGCGGAGGGAGCCGTCGAACCCGGCGCCCATGGCAGCCCCGCCCCCAAGGAGGAACGCCAGGCGGTCCTGGTCGGTTACGGCGTCAAGACCGGCACCACAAAACGCCGCCCCCGCAAATCCCGCCCTGACGGGCCCGCCGAGTCGCCCGTGATCCCGGCCGCTCCCGAGTCGCCCGTGTTCCCGGCCACCCCGGTCGCGAACCCGTCCCGCGTCGAGGTCACCGCGCCATCAGGTCCGGCGGCGCTCGACACCCCGCGACGGGTCGCGGTCCTGGCCAAGCCACCGGTCCGCAAACTGGCCAAGGACCTGGGCGTGGACCTGAGCACCCTGGCCGGCTCGGGCCCGAACGGCTCGATCACCAGGGACGACGTCCACGCCGCCGCGGAGCGGCCCGCCCCGCGGGCGACCGCCCAGCAGGGCGAGGAGGAGCGCATCCCGGTCAAGGGCGTCCGCAAGATGACCGCCCAAGCCATGGTGACCAGCGCCTTCACCGCCCCGCACGTCACCGAGTTCCTCCAGCTCGACGTCACCGAGACCATGGAGGCCGTTCGGCGCCTGCGTACGATCCCGGACTTCGCCGAGGTCAAGGTCTCGCCGCTGCTCCTGGTCGCCAAGGCCGTGCTCACGGCCGCCCGGCGCCATCCGATGATCAATTCCGCATGGGACGAGGCCGCTCAGGAGATCGTGGTCAAGCACTACGTCAACCTGGGCATCGCCGCCGCCACCCCGCGCGGCCTCGTCGTCCCCAACATCAAGTCCGCCCACGGGCTGTCCCTCCCCGAGCTGGCCGCCGAGCTGGGCCGGCTGACGGAGACCGCCAGGGCGGGCCGCACCCAACCGGCCGAGATGGCGGGCGGCACGATCACGATCACGAACGTGGGCGTGTTCGGCGTCGACACCGGCACCCCGATCCTCAACCCGGGCGAGGCCGCCATCCTCGCCTTCGGTCAGATACGGGACATGCCGTGGGTGGTGGACGGCGAGCTCGCGGTACGCAAGGTGACGACGCTGGCGCTCTCCTTCGACCACCGGATCGTGGACGGTGAGCTGGGGTCGCTGTTCCTGCGCGACGTCGGCGCCATGCTGGAGGACCCACTCCGCATGCTCGCCTGGAGCTGATCAAGGGCTGATGTGAGGACGCGCTCGTCTGGCAGGAGGGCGGGCGCGGGGACCCGCCCGAGCTAACCGAGGGCGGGCGTGAGGACGCGCTTGTCGGCCGAGGTCGGGCCGTGTGACCCGACCCAGACGGGTGCGCCCAGAGCGTCCGCCACGGCCGCGGGCCAGTCGGTGACGGCGTCGCCGTACACCGGCTTGGCCCGCAGCAGGCGAGCGGTGCGCGTGGCGGGGTCGCCGAGCCGGAAGTCGGCCCCCTCGTACGCGTGACACAGCCGCGAAACCGGCGCGTCCAGATGCGTCAGCGCCAGCCCGTCGACCCCGCCCGCCACCTCCACCGCGTACCGATGCGCCACGGCGTCGAAGTGCCCCACCCTGAACGGCCCCTGCCACGGCCCGGTGCCGTTGTGCGGCTCCGCCAGCTCCAGCGTGGGGTCCTCCGTGACCAGCGGCCCCGGCCCGTGCCGGGGAGTGTAGGTCCGCAGCACGCCCAGCCGGAGCGCCCCGGCCCCGCCGAGCAGTTCCAGCGCGTTCGCGAAGGTCGTGGTGCTCCAGGTCGTGTACGGGTCGAACCCGTGGTTCTCGTCCAGCAGCACCCCCTGAGCCCCCTCGAACACCACCGGCCCCCGCCTGAGCAGCTCATCGGTGGAGTCCACCAGCCGCACCCGCGACGCGAACGCCCGGTAGGCCGCCACGCAGTCCGCCACCGGCGGCCCGTCCACCCCGAGCGCCTCCCGCAGCAGGCCGAGCTTGCGGGTCAGCGTCGCGGGGGAGTCGCCCGCGCGCGGGGCGAGCGCGCCGTGCGACAGCGCGTACGCCATCGCCTCGCCGACGCCCATCCCGCACGACCCGTGCCGCTCCGCCCCGCGCGCCAGCTCGCGCCGCCGGCCCGCCTCGACGTGGTACGGCGTGGCCAGCAGGCAGTCCCGATGGACCGTGATCAGCCCGAACGGATCCGGCACGCCGAGTCGTTCCAGATGGGCGGCCTCGGCGGAGAGCGCCAGCGGATCGACCACCACGAACCTCGACAGATGCGTCGGCACTCCCCGCAGCGTCCCCGAGCCGAACTGCGCGAACGCGTGGTGCCGCCCGTCCGGCAGCACCACGTTGTGCGCCGCCTGGGCGCCGCCGTTGAAGCGGATCACCGCGTGGACCGGCCGGGTGGCGCAGAGCCAGTCCACGACGGTGCCCTTGCCCGCGTCGCCGTACCCGAGGTCGGCGACGATGACGTGTTCGCTCACGCGCCGAGCCCATCGAGCGCGCCGAGCCCGTCGAGCGCGCCGAGCCGTTCGATCACGAGTCGAGCCCGTCGAGCGGCTCCGACACCACGAGCGAGCCTCGGTCCAGCTTGGCCAGCGCCTTCGACACCGAGGCGCCCGCGGCCGAGCCGAGCCCGGCCAGGTCGTCGAGGCCCTCGTCAAGACCGATGGCGTCCTCGCCGAGCCCGATCGTCAGCGCGATCGTCTCGCAGACCGCGTCGAGGTCGTCGAGCTCCAGCACGTTCTGGCCGAGCAGGTCGCGCCAGGTTCGCAGCACCCGCGCGTCGCCGGCGTAGCTGGAGCCGGCGGGCAGGATGTAGTAGACGTCGTACTTCTCGGTCAGCTCGGCGACCATCGCGGCCACGTCGATGTCGCGCTCGCGCGGACCGCCGATCAGCTTGGCGACGGCCTTCCCGCTGACCCGTGGGTAGGGCAGCTCGTCGCCGATGATGAACAGGTAGCCCCGCTTGCCGCGCTTGTCGTAGCAGTCGATCGCGGTGTGCCTGGCCATGAAGTACATGGCCAGCTCGTACGACTCCGACATCTGCCCGCCGCCCCCGCCCTCCAGCAGGATCTGGCCGAGCTGCTCGTCCATGCGGTTGTCGGACTCGAACTGCCCGACCTGGAGCGGCGCCCGGTCGCAGGTCGCGTCGCCGATGGCGCCGAACATGATCTGCGGGTCGGCGGCGTACCCCTTGCGCAGCAGCAGTCCGAGCAGGTCGGGCAGCTTGGCCTGCAGCGTGCGCGGCACGTGGCCCATCGAGCCGGTCACGTCGAAGAGCACGGCGACGGCCAGCGAGTCCGGGTGCTCGTCGGAGTCGCGGCTCTCCCGCGTGACGCCGAACGGGTCGAGGTCGGGGTGGGTGGTGGAGGCGCCGCCGTCGCTGTAGGCGAAGGCGCTGGCGCCGGTGGCGGCCCGGTAGCGGGCGGCCGAGCTGTAGACGTCGGTGGACCAGATTCCGCTGCCCATGATGTTCTCCCTAGAGGTGAAGGGGCCGGTAGGTACGCGGTCCGTAAAGGTCTTCGAGGAGCTCGTCGAGCTCGCCGAGCAGCGCCCACGCGTCGGAGGGCGGGCGCAGCAGGCAGCCCCGGACGAAGGCGCGCATCGTGCGGGGGTGCCCGCCGAGCAGCCCGGCGACGCATCGGGTGAGGCCGAGCACATCGTCGGACGGGTCGGAGAGCTGTGACCGGCACCAGTCGACGAGGACGAGCCCGTGGTCGAGGGGATGGACGAGTACGTGGCGGGGGAGCACGGCGCCGTGCGTGACGCCGGCCCGGTGCGCCAGGCCGGCGGCCACCAGCAGCCGCCGCCAGATCCAGGCCACGTCCCGGGGGTCGAGGCCGGTGCCGATCCGGTTCAGGGGGACGAAGCCGCCGGGTGCCTGGCTGAGGACGTTCGCCTGCCGGACGGCCCGCCCGGCTTTATGCCGAAATTTCGAGACAAGGCGGGGGACGTAGGGCAGGAAGCGCGGGTCCGCTTCCGAGGCGATCCGGGTGAGCGTGGCGGCCTCCCGTACCAGCAGGTGGTTGTCGGCCGGGTCGCGCGGCAGCTTGAGCAGCACCTCGCCGTCCGCCGGATACAGGACGGCGGTGCCGCCCCGATGCAGCGGCGGCCCGATCCGGTACGGCCCGACCTGCTGACCCCGGTTGAAGTCGGACCACAACTCGGCCAGCCTGGCGAACGCCTCAGCGGTCCCCGGAGACATGTCTGGGTGGAGTAACCGGGCATAGCGCCGGTAGACCCGCGCGGGGGAGTCGCCTGTGAAGAGGTCGGCGGCCGAACGCGCCCCTGTGACGATCGACGCGGCCTGCTCGGCGTTCACCGGATCTCCTCCTCTCGCGAGGGCCGCAGCAGGGCGGGGTGCAGCAGCCGGGCGTCGCCCGCGCGGTACAGCTTGGCCCGCGGCCCGCCCCTGGGCCCGCCGGTCTGCGTGCTCTCGCCGGTGCCCTCCACGAACCCGGGCACCGACAGCACCTTCCGGTGGAAGTTGCCCGCGTGCAGCGGCGTGCCCCAGACGCTCTCGTAGATCAGCCGCAGCTCGGAGATCGTGAAGGTGTCGCCCGCGAACGCCGTGGCCAGCGGGGTGTACTCCAGCTTCGACCGGGCCCGCTCCACGCCGTCGGCCAGGATGCGCTGATGGTCGAAGGCCAGCCGCGGCACGTCGTCGACCGGATGCCACACGGCCGCCGCCGCGTCGGTGCCCGCCCGGGGATCGGGCAGGTCGGGGGCGAAGGCCAGGTACGAGATCGACACCACCCGCATCCGCGGGTCCCGGCCGGGACCGCCGTAGCTGGCCAACTGCTCGATGTGCGCGGGCGCGGTGTCCAGCCCGGTCTCCTCGGCCAGCTCGCGCACCGCCGCCCCCGCCAGGTCCTCGTCGGGCCTGATGAAGCCGCCGGGCAGCGCCCAGGCGCCCTCGTACGGCTCGACGCCACGCTCCACGATCAGCACGTGCAGCCGCCGATCGCGGATGGTCAGCGCCACCACGTCGACCGTCACCGCGACCGGTGGGTAGCGACGCGGGTCGTAGCCGGCCAGGAACTCTTCCATCGATAGTCCTTCTCAATCTGAGTCAATCTCGACTTGAGAATAACCAGCCGACTCCCCGATGTCCAGAAATTTGGGCATTTACGAGATCGCGTTTAGTTGTTAAGAAGGTTTATTAACAAACTCCATCGGCCTTGCGAGGACCCATGGCGCGCTCCCGGCTCATCCTCATCCTGCTCTGGACCTGCACTTTGCTGGTCAGCGCTGGAGGTGTCGCCCTGGCCGCCCCGGCCGCGACCGCCTCCTCGACAGCTCTCTCCGGCTACAAGATCCAGTCATCCGCCAAGGTGTCGGACTCCGGCGCCGCGATCTCCACTCCCGGCTACGCGGCCTCCGGCTGGTATCCGGTCGGCCCGCGCTCGACCGTCCTGGCCGGGCTGCTGGAGAACAACGTCTACTCCGACCCGTTCTTCTCCACGAACATGCAGTCGATCCCGACCGCCGACTTCGACGTGCCCTGGTGGTACCGCTCGGACTTCACGCTCGGCTCGGAGACCGGGTTACGCACGTTCATCGACATCAGCGGGGTGATGTCGAGCGCCGACGTGTGGGTCAACGGCAGTCAGGTGGCCACGGCCGCCCAGATCGCCGGCGCCTACACCCGCAACGAGCGCGACATCACCGCGCTGGTCCACCCGGGCGCCAACTCGGTGGCCTTCCGTGTCAACGCCAACAACCCCAACAACCACCTGACGATCGGCTGGATCGACTGGGTGCAGGTCCCGCGCGACGACAACACGGGCATCTTCCGCGACGTGCTGATCAGGCGCAGCGCCGACGTCTCCCTGCGTGACGCGCACGTGATCACCAACCTGGCCGTCCCGGCGCTCGACCGCGCCGACCTGACGATCAAGGCCGATGTACGCAACGGCACGGGCAGTGCGGTGACCACCACGGTCAGCGGCACGATCGGCTCGCTCACCTTCTCCCAGAACGTCTCGTTAGCGGCGAACGAGACCAAGCGCATCACGTTCTCCCAGACCCTCACCAACCCTCAGGTCTGGTGGCCGTACCAGATGGGCGCCCAGCCCCTGTACGACCTCAACCTCACGGCGACCGTCGGCGGCGCGGTGAGCGACTCGCTGACCCAGCGCTTCGGCGTCCGCAAGGTGGAGTCGGGCAAGAACGCCAGCGGCCGCCGCTTCTACAAGATCAACGGCCGGTCGATCCTGATCAGGGGCGGCGGCTGGTCACCGGACATCTTCCTGCGCAAGGACCTGCGCTACCTCGAAGACAAGATCCGCTACGTCAAGGACCTCGGCCTGAACACGATCCGCGTCGAAGGCCACCTGGACACCGACGAGCTCTACGACCTGGCCGACAAGTACGGCATCCTGACCATGCCCGGCTGGGAGTGCTGCAACAAGTGGGAGGGCTCGTTCGCCACGGCCGACTACCCCATCGCCAAGGCGTCGATGCAGGCGGAGGCCACCCGGCTGCGCAACCACCCCAGCGTGATCTCGTTCCTGATCGGCTCCGACAACCCGCCGACGGCCCAGAAGGAGACCAACTACCTCGACGCCCTGACGGCCGCCGAATGGCCGCTGCCGATCGTCTCCGTGGCCTCGGACAAGTCCAGCCCGCAACTGGGCAACTCCGGCCTGAAGATGCCCGGCCCGTACGAATGGGTGCCGCCGAACTACTGGTACAACAAGCGCGAAGGCGGCGCGTTCGGCTTCAACTCCGAGACCAGCGCGGGACCGGACGTACCGACGCTCGACTCGCTGAAGCGGATGATGACCACCGCGCAGATCAACTCGCTGTGGCAGAGCCCGAGCGCGACGCAGTATCACCGCTCCCCGTCGAGCACGTTCAACAACCTGACGATCTACCACAACGCCCTCAGGGGCAGGTACGGCGTGCCGTCCAGCCTGAATGACTATGTGAAGAAGGCGCAGCTCGCCCAGTACGAGGCGGTCCGCGCGCAGTTCGAGGCCTACGGCCGCAACTTCACCGACTCCAGCAACCCCTCGACCGGCGTCATCTACTGGATGCTCAACAGCGGCTGGTCGTCGCTGCACTGGCAGTTGTTCGACTACTACCTCGACCAGGGCGGTTCCTACTGGGGAGCGCGTGAGGCGAACAAGCCACTGCACGTGCAGTACTCCTACGACAACAAGTCCGTCGTCGTGGTCAACTCGGGCACCTCGGCCGCCTCGGGCCTGACGGTCAAGACCGACGTGTTCAACATGGACGGCACCTCGAAGTACACCAACACGGCCACCGTCACCGCCCCCGCCGACGGCGGCAAGGCCACCGCGGTCACCGTCCCGTCGATCAGCGGCCTGTCCACGACCTACCTCGTACGGCTGAGCCTGCTGCGGGGCGGCGAGGAGATCGACCGCAACGTGTACGCCCTGTCCACCGCGAGCGACGTCATCGACTGGGACAACAACGACTGGTACTACGTGCCGACCACCAGCTACGCCAACCTGACCGGGCTCAACGGCCTGGCCCAGGCCCCGATCACCGCCACCGCCACCTCGCCGTCCCCCGGGAACGTGAGTGTGACGATCAGGAACACCGGCACGGGCGCGATCCCTGCGTTCATGCTCGACGCGCACGTCGTGGACGCGACCGGCAAGCCGGTGCTGCCGATCCAGTGGTCGGACAACGCCATCAGCCTCTGGCCGGGCGAGTCCAAGACGCTGACCGCCACGTTCCGGGCCTCGGACCTGAGCGGAGCGGCGAGCGTCAGGGTCGCCGGCTGGAACACCGCGACGCTCACCGTACCGGCCGGTCCGTCCGGCCCGCCCGACACCGAGAAGCCCAGCGTGCCGGGCAACCTCCACACCACCGGCAAGACGTCCACCAGCGTCTCGCTGGCCTGGGACGCCTCCACCGACAACACCGGGGTGACCGGCTACGACGTCTACAACGGCACGACCCCGGCCACCACGGTCACCGGCACCACGGCGACGGTCTCGGGACTGACGGCCGCCACGTCGTACACGTTCACGGTCAAGGCCCGCGACGCGGCCGGCAACACCTCGGACGCCTCGAACGCGGTCACCGAGACCACCGGCAGCGGCCCGGTCATCTACCAGGCCGAGGACGCGACGATCTCGCAGGGCGTGGTGGAGTCGAACCATGACGGCTACACGGGCACCGGGTTCGTGAACTACGACAACCTGACCGGCAGCTACGTGGAGTGGACGGTCAACGCCCCCGTGGCGGGACCGGTCACTCTGGAGCTGCGCTACGCCAACGGCACGACGGTGAACCGGCCGATGTCCATCACGGTCAACGGTGGCGCCGCCGTGACCCGCGACTTCAACGCCACCGGCAACTGGGACACCTGGCAGACCTCCACCCTCACCGTCACCCTCGCGCAAGGAGTCAACAAGATCAGAGCCACCGCCACGACGGCCAACGGTGGCCCGAACGCGGATCGGATCTCGATAGGCTGACCTCATGATTCGCCACGTCGTGCTGTTCACCTGGACCGAGGACGCCACCGAGGAGCAGAAGGCCACGGTGGCCACCGAGTTGCGGAAACTGCCGGGGATCATCCCGGAGATCCGCGCGTACACGGCGGACGCCGACGCGGGCATCAACCAGGGCAACCACGAGTTCGGGGTGGTCGCCGACTTCGACAACGTCGACGACTACCTGGTGTACCGCGATCACCCTCAACACCAGAAGGTGATCGCGGAGCACATCAAGCCCATCATCGCGAGCCGGGCGGCCGTGCAGCTCAGCCTTTAGGCGTCTCGTCGGTCCACCCCAGCTTCTTGATCACCCACGACTCGAGCGGCCGGCCGTCAGGGCGCCCGTACTCGCCGTTCGGCCGGAGCAGCACGGTCTGAGCGGCGAGCAGGTCGCCGCTCTCCCGATCGATGATGATCTGCTGCTGATACCCATCCGGGTGCTCGAACAGCAACGCGACTCCGGCTCGCCCTTCGACGTCCGAGACCTTGTCGGTCACCTGCACGCCAGGCAGTCCCGCGAGCATCCGATAGAGCGCCGCCCTCGTGCCCGGTGTGCTCTGGGTCTCGAAGAGCAGCCATTTGGCCGTTGCCCAGAGCCACCAGGCCTCCGTCTGTCCGTCACCGGCCGAACGCCTCGTCAGCAACTCGGCCTTGAGCGCCTCCGCGTCGGTGGGCAACCGCGTCACGGGCTTCAGCGATTCCGGGTCCGCAGAGGGCCAAAAGAGCGTGGCGACCGCGCACTTGCCCTTGGGGACGCAGAGCGGTGGAGAGCCGGCGTCTTTCCACGCCTGCTCGTCGGCGGGAGTGAGCAGCGCGGACGTGACGTCCCCCTGCTCCAGCTGCTCCTCTCCTTCCCGGTTCACCCACAGCACCTGTGTGACGCGCTGCTCGACGGTGAACGATGGGTTGGCTTTGGTCCTGATCCTCCCCACCTGCAGCGTCTCTCGCCGCCACCAGGCGCCCGTGCCCAGGGGCTGCGCGGCCAGCCGGTCCGCCGCCGCCGCGAGCACCGGGGGCACGTTCGAGGTGGCGGCCGTGTCGACCTCGCTCCCGCCCAGTCTGGGCACCACCACGAACCCGCCGACCAGCACCAGGGAAACGGCCGCCGCCGCGAGCGTCACCCGGGACCAGCCGGGCAGCCGGCGGCGCGGGGGGCGGCCCATGAGCCGCGCCCGGATCCCCATCGTCCTGGCCGGATCGGCGGGCGGCACGTCCGGCATCACATCGTCGATGAGCTGGAACTCCTTCATGACACCTCAACTCCCAGCGCGTCACGCAGCTTGGTCCTGGCCCGGCTCAGCCGGGAGGCGACGGTGCCGTTGGCGATGCCGAGCGCCGCGGCCACGTCGTCGTAGGTCAGCTCGCCGTAGGTGACGAGCAGCAGCACATCGCGCTCACCGCGCGAGAGCCCGGCCAGCGCGGCCGAGAGCTTCTGTACGGTCACTCCGGCGGTGACCCGATCGGCGACCCGCTGGTCATGGCCGCCCTCGTCCGGAGGCGGGCCGGATCTGGCCAGTGCCCGGTAACGCCGGAGCTCGGCCCGCCGGTGCTTGCCGACGAGATTGGTGGCGATGCCGTACAGCCAGGATCTGATGCCGCCTTTGGCGGCGTCGAAGCTGTCGCGGCGCCGGAAGGCGATGAGGAAGGTCTCGGCGGCGAGGTCCTCGGCGATGTCGAGGTCGAGGCGGCGGCCGATGTAACGCCGGATCTCCTCGTAGTACGTGTCGAAGACCGTCGCGAACCGCTCGGGATCGGCGACCGCTCCGTCAACAGATGCGATCATGCAAGGGTCTCCCTTGCCGGGGAACAGGGACACCTGTGATTACCCGCTCCCGGGAGACCCTTCCATCAGATTGCCAAGGAACCCAAACGCCTGGTTGACCGTGGCCGTACCCAAGCCCGCGACCTGCTGTTCCGCAAGAATCGTTGGATCGGCGTCCTGAAATGAGAGCACTGCTCTTGACTCAGTCGCCCATTTGCGAGAGCATTGATCTCGTAAGAGAGCGGCGCATCAAACGGAGGACATCATGGGCAAGCACGTCATCGCCGGAGCGGGACAAGTCGGCAAGCACCTCGCCGGGCACCTGCTCGCCCAGGGGCACCAGGTCGTTGTGATCACCAGGTCGGGCAAGGGCCCTGCCGGCGTCGAGACCGTCGCGGCCGATCTCACCGACCGCGACCGGCTCACCCGGATCGTCAAGGGCGCTGACGCCCTCCACAACTGCGCGGGTCCCGCCTACCCCCGCTGGGCCCAGGACTGGCCGCCGCTGGCCGCCTCGTTGCTGGCCGCCGCCGAGGCCACCGGCGCGGTGCTCGTCACCGCCGGCAACCTCTACGCCTACGGACCCGTGACCACGCCGATGGTCGAGGGTCTCCCCCTCGCCGCCCCCGGCGTCAAGGGCCGTGTCCGCGTCAAGATGTGGACCGACGCGCTGGCCGCGCACCAGGCCGGCCGTGCCCGCGTCACCGAGATCCGCAGTTCCGACTACTTCGGCCCGGGCGCCAGCGACCAGACCCCCGTCGGCACCCGCTTCGTGCCTTCACTGCTCGCCGGCAAGAGCACCTCTTTCCTCGGCGACCCCGACCAGCCCCACTCGTGGACCTACCTGCCCGACGTGGCCGCCGCGATGGCCATCGCCGCAACCGACGAGCGCGCCTGGGGTCGCGCCTGGCACACCCCCAACAACGCCGCGCTCTCGGCCCGCGCACTGGCCGGGCGGCTGTGCGAACTCGCCGGAGCGCCCGCGCCGCGCCTCAACCGCCCCCCGGCGCCGATCCTGTTCGCGCTCGAGCTGATCAACCCCGTCATCCGTGAGCTGAAGGAGACGCGCTACCAGTTCGACCGGCCCTTCGTCGTCGACTCCTCGGCGTTCGAGAACACCTTCGGCATGACCGCCACCCCGCTCGATGCCGCCCTCAAGGCCACCATCGCCGCGGCGTCGAACTAGATTTCCGGCGGGTTGTTCTCGCGGTGCATCAGCTGGTTGTCTGAGGTGCGGCCCCGCCTAGGGGCCAGCACGATGCTCAGGACCACGCCCACCCCGCCGACGATCATGAAGATGACGCCGATCGTGTCCATGTGCACGCTCTGACCGAACACGTCCGGTTCGATGGCGAATCGCAGGATGGCGCCGAGCGTGAGGAAGAAGATGCTGACCCCGACACCCATGACGACCTCCAGGACGGCAAAGAACGCGTACGCCCTCGGTCATACCCGGGTATGGGTGATCACACTCAGGCGAGACAGGACAGTGGCTTTCCGTCGTTGTACGTGATCATGTCGACGACGGCGGCGACGAGGTCGATCGTGCCGCCCCGGGGCAGTCCGTCCAGCTCGGCGTAGGCGCGGTGCAGGTTGCCGACGATGCGCTCGGCGTCCAGGAGCTCGCCCCACTCGCCCAGATCGGTCTCGCGGGCCGCCTCCAGGGGAGTCAGCCCCGCCGCCCGGCCGCGTTCGGCGGTGGCCAGCACGAACTCCAGGTAGCCCCGCACCGGGTCGAAGACCTCGGGCCCGCACACGTCGCCGTGGCCGGGCACGACCGTCTCCGCGCCCAGTTCCCTGAGCTGGTCGAGTGCCTCGATCGCGCCCGTCACCGAGCCCATCAGCACGAACGGCGTGCCGCCGTTGAAGGCCAGGTCGCCCGCGAACAGCACCCGCCGCTCCGGGATCCAGACATAGGAGTCGTTGGTCGTGTGCGCGGCGAAGCCGACGTGCCGCACCTCGCAGCGCAGGTCGTCGGAGTAGACCGTGACCCCGTCGGTGTAGGTGAGGAACGGCGCCACCGCCTCCAGATCGCCCCACTCCACGTCGGGCGACCAGGCGAACGTCCGGTAGTCGGGGATGCCCTCGGCCAGGATCAGCTCACGGGTCCGCTCGTGGGCGACGATGGTGGCCTCGGGGAAGAGGTAGTTGCCGAAGGTGTGGTCGCCGTGGTGGTGGGTGTTGATCAGCGTGGTGATCGGCCGGTCGGTGACCTCGGCGATGGCCTGCCGGTACGCCCGGGTGCGGCGCTCGGTCGAGCAGGCGTCGATCGAGATCACGCCGCGCCGCCCGGCCAGGAAGCCGGTGTTGTTGATCCACCAGCTGCCGTCGGGCTGGATGTAGGCGAAGACGCCCGCCGAGACCTCTTCGACGCGAGGCGGGGGCAGCGGGTGATCGTGGGTGGACGCGCTCATGCCGCGAACGTACCCCGTGCGGACCGTACGGACTGTGTGTTTCTCAGCAGAACGCCCGCTCCAGAGCGAAGCGGGCGTTCAGCGGGAGGCGGCTGGTCTCTTCGGGTCTCTTCGGATCTAGAAGGCGTCCTCCGGCAGGTCCATCAGGTCCTGGCCGGTGGCGGTCAGCACCCGGCGCTCGGTGGCCAGGCGGGGCAGCACGGTCGTCGCGAAGAACGAGGCGGCGGCGACCTTGCCCTGGTAGAAGGCGTCCTCGCCGTCGGCGAGCCGGGCCAGCGCGATCTCGGCCTGGCGCAGCAGCAGCCAGCCGATCACCAGGTCGCCCAGGGCGAGCAGCAGCCTGGTCGTGTTGAGCCCGACCTTGTAGACCTCGCTCGGCGTCTCCAGCGCGCCCAGCGCCCAGCCGGCCATCGTGTCGCCCATGGCCTTGATGTCGGCGGCGGCCTCGGCGAGCAGCTTGCGCTCCTCCTTGAGGCGGCCGTTGCCGGCGTCGGAGGAGGCGAAGGCGTTGATCTCGGCCAGCAGCGAGCCGATCGCGGCGCCCTGGTTACGCAGGATCTTGCGGAAGAACAGGTCCAGGCCCTGGATCGCGGTGGTGCCCTCGTACAGGGAGTCGATCTTGGCGTCGCGGATGTACTGCTCGATCGGGTAGTCCTGGAGGTAGCCCGAGCCGCCGAGCGTCTGCAGGGACCGGGCGAGCAACTCGTACGACCGCTCGGAGCCGACACCCTTGACCAGGGGCAGCAGCAGGTCGTTCATGTCGCGCGCGTGCCGGTCTCCGGGGTCCATCTGGATGGCGTCCTGGAAGGTGGCCGTGTAGAGCACCAGCGCCCGCATGCCCTCGACGTACGACTTCTGCAGCATCAGCTCGCGGCGTACGTCCGGGTGGTGCGTGATCGGCACCCGGGGCGCGGACTTGTCGGCCATCCTGGTCAGATCGGCGCCCTGGGCGCGGCTCTTGGCGTACTCCAGGGCGTTCAGGTAGCCGGTGGAGAGCGTGGCGATGGCCTTGGTGCCGACCATCATGCGGGCGTGCTCGATCACCATGAACATCTGCCTGATGCCCTCGTGCACCTCGCCGACCAGCCAGCCGATGGCCGGGTGCTTGTCGCCGAAGGTGAGCTCGCAGGTCGTGGAGACCTTCAGGCCCATCTTCTTCTCCACGTTGGTGACGTAGGCGCCGTTGCGCTCGCCCAGCTCACCCGTCTCCAGGTCCACGTGGAACTTGGGCACCAGGAACATCGACAGGCCCTTGGTGCCGGGTCCGTGCCCCTCGGGGCGGGCCAGCACCAGGTGGAAGATGTTCTCGGACATGTCGTGCTCGGCGCTGGTGATGAAGCGCTTGACGCCCTCGATGTGCCAGGTCCCGTCGGGCTGCCGGATCGCCTTGGCCCGGCCCGCGCCGACGTCGGAGCCCGCGTCGGGCTCGGTCAGCACCATGGTGGCGCCCCAGTCGCGCTCGATGGCCATTTCGGCGAAGCGCTTCTGGTCGTCGGTGCCGACCTCCCACAGCGTGTAGGCGAAGTTGGGGCCGGCGGCGTACATGTAGAGGGCCGGGTTCGCGCCGAGGACCATCTCGGCCGTGGCCCAGGCCAGGCTCCGGGGGATGCCGGGGCCACCCAGCTCGCGCGGCAGGTCGAGATGCGCCCAGCCACCGTCGACCAGCGCCCGGTAGGACTTCTTGACACCCTCCGGCACGGTGACCGAGCTCGTGGCGGCGTCGAAGACCGGCGGGTGGCGGTCACCCTCCTCGAACGAGTCGGCGAGCACGCCGGTGGCCAGTCTGTTGACCTCTTCCAGAATGCCGCGGGCGACCGATTCGTCGATGTCGGCATACGGCCCGGTGCCGAGGATCTCGCGTCGCCCGAACACCTCGAAGAGGTTGAACTCCAGGTCACGGACGTTGCTCTTGTAGTGGCCCATGAGTGTCGATCTCCTTGAACCGGGGGCGTTATGTACTGGCCAGTAACCTTACTCGAAATGCTACCCGCGAGTAACCGTGAATATGCGTGGCATGCTCATCTCCATGGACGCCGAAGAACTCGCCACCCGCTGGCGAGAGCGACTGGACTCCTGGGCCATCCCCGCCGAGATCATGGCCAAGGCGCCGGTCGATCCGTGGGGTCATCACCCGGCGCGCTTCGCCACGCGCACCGACAGGGCGCTCGCCGAGCCCGACGACGGGCCGACCGCGACGCACCTCAGCGAGGCGCTGGACGAGGGCGCCACGCTGCTCGACGTCGGCGCGGGCACCGGAGCCGCGTCGCTGCCCCTGCACGACCGGCTCTCCATGCTGTACGCGGTCGACATCTCCGCCGCGATGCTCGACGAGCTCACCCTCAGGGCGGACAAGCTCGGCGTCCCGCTCACCACGATCGAAGGCCGCTGGCCCGACGTGACGGAGCAGGTGCCGGTCGCCGACGTGGTGGTCTCCGCCCACGTCATCTACAACGTGCCCGACCTGGCCGACTTCCTCCGCGCGCTGAACGCCCACGCCAGGCGCCGCGTCGTCATCGAACTCCCGCACCGCCACCCCATGAGCTGGATGGCCCCCCTGTGGCAGCACTTCCACAACGTGGACCGCCCGGTCCGGCCGGTCGCCGAGGACTGCGTGGCACTGGCGGCCGCGCTCGGCTACCCCGTACGCGTCGAGGAGCGCGAAGCGCCGCTGGACCGTTTCAACTCCCTGGAGGACCTGGCCGACAGCGTCTGCCAGCGCGCCTGCCTCGATCCCGCGCGCTCGGCGGAGGTCGGTGCGACGGCTCTGGAGCTCGGCATGTGGCCGCTCCCACGGGAGCGCTGGACCACGATCTGGTGGGACTGACCAGCTTGTCAGAATGATGTTCTATCGGGGACGCTGTCCGGATGAAGGCAGTCGTCTGCACCGCGTACGGCAAGCCGGTCGAGCTCGTCGAGCGGCCCGATCCCGTCGCGGGCCCCGGGCAGGTGGTGGTCGAGGTCGAGGCGGCCGGGGTCAACTACGTCGACGGGCTGAAGGGCGCGGCCAGGCGCTGGGGCGTGGACGTGGTGGTGGACCCGGTGGGGGGCGAACTGTCCGAGGAGGCGCTGCGCTCGCTGCGCGAGGGCGGGCGGCTCCTGGTCGTCGGCTTCGCCGGGGGCGGCATCCCGCGGTTGCCCGCCAACCAGGTGCTGCTGCGTAATCGGGCGGTGGTGGGGGTGGACTGGGGCGCGTGGTCGATGAGCCACGCGGCCGCCAACCGGCTGATGCTCCAGGAGCTGCTCACGATGCCCGGGATCGACCCGGCACCACCGCGGGCCAGGCCCCTGGAGGAGGCCGGGCGGGCCATGGACGACCTGATCAACCGCCGGGTCACTGGGAAGATCGTGCTCGTCCCTGCCTCGTGAGCGTCAGGACGCCGGCGATCACATAGACCAGGGCGCCATGCCAGATCGACTGGAACGCCGAGCCGAACACCCCCTCCCCGTCGAGTACGAGCTGCACCGGGTAGTCCAGGACCGCCGTGATGGCGGCCGGCAGCAGCGCGAACCTCCACGGGTGCTTCAGCGCCCACAGACGCGCCTGGCGCGTGACCCGGTCGCCCTCGTTCGGCTTGGACACCGCGCCGATGGCGGCGACCAGCGCGAACACGCTGATCCCCAGGCCGAGCGACCACACCAGGCCGGCGGTGTCGGTAAGCACACCCAGCCCGAAGCTGACCGCGGCCGTCGCGCCACCGCTGACGGCGGCGGTCTTCCAAGGGGCGCCACGCAGAGCGGCGCCGGACAGCGAGACCTCATCGCGTCGACTGATTTCGTTCATGTCCCCAGAGTGCCTTTCGACACCCCTTTATCGCATCGGGGACCTACCCTGAGCCCTCCCTGACTTGTCGGGCATGATTCGGGCATGGACGAAACCTGGATTTTCCGCCTGGCCCGTGCCGACGACGTGCCCGCAGTCGTGGCGATGCTGGCCGACGACCCGCTCGGCGCCAAGCGCGAGGGAGATCCGGCCGACGAGCGGTATCTGGCGGCCTTCGCCCGGATCGACACCAACCCCTACGACGAGCTGATCGTCGCCGAGCACGGCGGCAAGATCTTGGGGACCATGCAGCTCACCTACCTGGCCGGGCTCTCGCGACTCGGGGCCGAGCGCTGTCAGGTCGAGGCCGTCAGGGTCGACGCCTCGACCCGGGGTCAGGGTCTGGGCCGCGAGATGATGCGCTGGGCGATCGACCGGGCGCGGGCTCGGGGTTGTGCGATCGTCCAGCTCACCTCGGACAAGTCGCGCACCGACGCGCACCGGTTCTACGACTCGCTCGGCTTCGAGGCCTCCCACGAGGGCTACAAGCTCTCGCTGTCGCCCAGCTGATCGATCATCCATCTGCACCACTCGGCGCGGTGCCGCTCATATCCCAGGCCGCACCGCAGCGTCGCGTAGTTGCCGAAGCGCGGATCGCCGAACGGCGGTGGGCCGCCGAACGCCGCCTCCTCCCGTTCGTACTCGGCCAGCCGCGCCTCGTGCGCGGCCAGCTGGTCGGCGAACATCCGCCTGACCAGCCCCGCCTCGGCCAGCCACGCCGCGTACGTCTTGAGCACCAGCTCATCCCGCTCTGGCCGCTCCTTCGGCGGCCGGGTCACCCACCCGCGCAGCTCCGCGGAGCCCTCGTCCGTCAGGTGGTAGACCTTCTTGTCCTGCGGACCCGGCCCGTGTTCGGCCTCGTAGCCGACCAGGCCGGCGGCCAGCAGCTTCTGCAGCTCGGCGTGGATCTGGCTGTGCCCGGCGGTCCAGAAGAAGCCGATGGGCCGCCGCATGCCCGCGGCGATGTCGTATCCGGTGCGGTCGCCGCGAGCCAGCACGGCGAGGATCGCGAATCCCAGCGTTGAGGTCATGGTGCCGCCAAGGGTATTGTCACCAACGACTATGTCACTTCAGACATAGTGTGGTGAAAGGGCGGCGATGCGCGCGATCATCGGCTCGATCGGGCTTGTTCTGGTGCTGACCGCCTGCGGAGGCGCGGTCAGCACCACGACCGCGCCCGCCACCCCGCTTCGGACCACGCCTGTTCCGGCGCCCAAAGTCACCGGCCCCAACGTCTCCGGCTGCTTCACCAGCGCCGACGGCAAGATCTTCACCTACGGCGACGACCTGCCCGGCGTCATCACCGGCAAGGGCGCGGTCGGCGTGGTGATCACATACGAGCGCAACGGCAACGTGTGCACCTGGCGCCCGCTCTCCGACCGCCTGGTCGCGGCCGGTTACCGCGTCCTGCTGTACGCCAGGAAGAGCGCCGAATACCCCGACGAGGTGACGGTCGCCATGGCCAAGCGGCTGTCCAAGGAGAAGGGCGTGCGGCGGCTGTTCCTGGTCGGCGGCTCCATAGGCGCGACCGCCTCCGTCCCGGCGGCGGAGCGGCTGGGCGCCAAGGTGGCCGGGGTGGTCGCCCTGTCCGGCGCGGTCGCGGAGGACGAGGCGGCCAGACTGACGGTCCCGCTGCTCCAGATCGGCAGCGAGAACGACGCGTACGGCGGCGCCAAGGATCTCCAGCGCACCCACGACGCCGCCACCAAGGCCCCCGACAACGAGCTGCACGTCATCAAGGGCGAGAGCCTGCACGCCTCAGCGCTGTTCGGCAGCCCTCACGGCCCCGAGGTGCTGGATCAAATCATCGCCTTCATGAACCGGCACAGGGGCTGACCTCGACCAGGTTGTCATGGTAGGCGGGACCCCGGCCCATGTCGGCGTCGCGTTCGGCCACGACCGCGTTGGCGTTCGCGCCGCCGGGGCTGTGCTTGGGCCAGCGGCCCTTGGGCGAGGCCACCACGCCGCGCGCCACCCGGTCGCTCACCTCGACGTCGGCCAGGAACTCGCCGCTCGCGTTGTGCACCCGTACCCGCTGGCCGCTCACCAGCCCGCGCGCCTCGGCGTCGGCCGGGTTGACCAGCACCACGGGCTCCTTGGCCCGGCGCCTGAGCTCGGGGTTGTTGCCGAAGATCGTGTTGAGGAAGGTGTGCGCCGCGGGCGTCACCAGGGTCAGCGGGTACGGCGAGCCGTCGGCCGTACGCAGGGAATGAGGTGGGACGTACGCCTTGCCGCGCGGCGGGAAGCGGAGCCGGCCCGAGGTGGTGGGGAAGCCGTCGGCGAAGGGGGTGAACGGCTGGGGGTAGTTCATCCGCACCCATCCCTCCTTGCGCAGCCGGTCCAGCGTGACGCCCTCCAGCGACGGATGGCCGCTGCTCAGCAGCTGCTCGGCCAGCTCCAGGTCGGAGTCGTACAGCGACGGCTCCGTCATGCCCATGTGGGCGGCCAGGCGGCGGAAGGTCTCGGTGGTGGACAGGCACTCGCCCGGCGGCGTCACGGCGGGCTCGTTCCAGAGCAGGTAGAGGTGGCCGTACCCGGCGTGCAGATCCATGTGCTCGGTCTGCATGGTCGCGGGCAGCACGATGTCGGCGTAGTCGACCGTGTCGGTGGGGAACTGCTCCATGACCACCGTGAACAGATCCTCGCGGAGCAGCTGCCGCCGGATCCGGTTGGCGTCGGGGGTCGAGCCGACCGGGTTGGCGGCGTACACCCAGAGGCACTTCACCGAGTCCAGCTCGGAGGCCAGCCGGGTCATGGTCAGCGTGCGGACCGGCTTGGCCAGCAGGTCGTCGCGCCTGTCGATGTCGAGATGCACGTGGCCGCTGGTGGAGTAGGCCACGCCGCCGCCCGGGTGGCGCCAGTCGCCGGTCACGCCGGGGATCGCGGCGATCGTCCGCAGCGTGGTGCCGCCGCCGGCGTGCCGCTGGATGCCCATCGTGGTCCGGATCGCGGTCGGCCGGGTGTGCGCGAGCCGCGTCCCCAGCTCGCGGATGTCGGCGGCCGGGATGCCGGTGATCTCGGCGGCCCGCTCGACGGGACAGGCCAGGATCTCCTCGCGGAAGGTCTCCCAGCCCTGGGTGTGCTCGGCGAGGAACTCCTCGTCCTGGGCGCCCTCGGCGAGCACCACGTTCAGCAGGGCCAGCGCGAGCACCGCGTCGGTGCCCGGCCGGATCGCCAGGTGCCGGTCGGCCTGGTCGGCGGTCCTGGTGCGGATCGGGTCGATGGCCACCACGTACGCGCCGGCCGCGCGGGCGTCCTGGACGAACTTCCACAGGTGGTGCCCGCTGGTCAGTGTGTTCGTGCCCCACAGCAGGATCAGCCTGGACAGCGCGAGGTCCTCGGGGTCCATGCCGGCGGGTGTGCCGTTGGTCAGGCTCAGCCCGGCGCCGCCGGCCGTGGCGCAGATGTTCAGCCAGTGCTTGGAGGCGCCCAGCATGTTCCAGAACCGGCGCCCGGCCACGCCCTCGCAGCCCTGGATGTAGCCGAGCGAGCCCGTCCCCACGTACGGCCAGATGGCCTCGCCGCCGTGCTCGTCGATGATGTTCCGCAGCCTGAACGTAATCTCGTCGAACGCCTCCTCCCAGGTGATGCGCTCGAACTCGCCCGACCCCTTGGGCCCGGTACGGCGCAGCGGGTAAAGGATGCGGTCGTCGGCCTCGGTATGCTCCAGATATCGGTTGACCTTCACGCAGAGCGCGCCCCGGGTGTAAGGCTGCTCCGGGTTGCCGCGCATCTTCACGGCCTTGCCGTCTTCGACCGTGACGATCCAAGAGCAGGTATCAGGGCAGTCCAATGGACATGCCCCCAAAACTCGCAACTCACCCGACATGCGACACAGCTTACGTGTCGCTCGGCCAGGCATTAGGGGAGCCACGGCATGCCCCGACGCGCGGTAGAAATCAAGGGTGAAGGATTGAAGGGGCCCAAAGATCGTACGGTCGGTCGGGAAGGTGCAGAATCTCTGTCGGTGGCCGAAATCAGGGAACGTGATGACGCGGAGGACCTCGTGGAGGGGGATCCAGCCGTGGCTGAAGCGCGCGCTGAAACGGACGTCTATGTAGTCGAGCCGCTGCTGCCCCAGCGGCTGCGCCGGCCCTCCGACCTGCTGCGCTTCCTCACCACGCTGCTCGTGCTCGCCGCGGTCGTCCTCATCGCCCTGGTCGCCAAGCAGACGCTCAACGGCCTCGAGGCGGACGTCAAGGAAGGCACCACCCTCGTCCCCGATCTGCTCAGCCGCGTGGCGACGTTCCTCGGCGGCGCGGCCGTGCTCATCGTGCCGGTGGCCTTCGCCGTCGAGCGCGTCTTCCACCGCGACGGCCTGCGCGTGGCCGAGGGCCTGATCGCCGCGATCATCGGCATGGTCGGCTCGTTCCTGCTCGGCCAGTGGCTGATCGGGGGCAGCGTCGAGGACCTGCGCATGCTGCTGACCGGCGGGCGCTCCATCGAACCGCTCAACACGCTGCTCACCTCGGTGGTCGCCTACGCCACCGCCGTGCGCATCTCGCGCCGCCCCACCTGGCGCATGCTCATGTGGACGGTGATCGCGCTCGACATCTTCGCCCTCTTCTCCGGCAGGCAGATCACGCTGCCGGGCGCGATCGTGCCCGTCCTGGTCGGCATGGCCGTGGGCTACGGCACCCTGTACGGCGTGGGCAGCCCCAACACCCGCCCGCCCGGCAACGCGGTCGTCGCCGCGCTCCGCAAGCTCTCCTTCTCCCCGCAATCGGCCCGCCGCATCGAGGACGACCACCAGGGCAGCCGCCGCTACGCCATCGGGCTCAAGGACGGCAGCAGCCTCGACGTCACCGTGCTCGACCGCGACCGGCAGGTCGCCGGCCTGCCGTACCGGCTCTGGCGCCGGATCCGGCTCAACTCGGAGACCAGGCGCCGGGCGATCAGGTCGCTCCGCGCCGAGCTGGAGCGCGAGGCGCTCATGGCCTACGCCGCGCAGGCGGCGGGCGCGAGCACCCCGCGCCTGCTCGGCACCAGCGAGATCGGCACCGAGGCCGCGCTGCTCGCCTACGAGCACCTCGAAACCCGCCCGCTCGACGACGTGCTCGACGCCGACATCGACGATGCCCTGCTGGCCCAGATCTGGGAGCAGGTCGCGCTGCTGCAGATCCAGCGGCTCGCCCACCGGCGGCTGACCGGCGACAGCATCCACCTCGACCGGGCCGGCCGGGTCGTGCTCACCGACGCCCGCAGCGGCGAGATCGCGGCCGGCGACCTGCTGCTCCGGCTCGACGTCGCGCAGCTGCTCACCTATCTGGCGCTGCGCGTCGGCGCCGAGCGCTCCGTACGGGCCGCCGCCGCCGTCATGGGGTCCGACGCGCTGGCCGCCGCGATGCCGCTGCTCCAGCGCATCGCCCTCACCCGCGAGACCCGCTCGGCGCTGTCGAAGGACAAGGGCGTGCTCGGCGAGCTGCGCGAGCACATCGTGGCGCTCAAGCCACAGGGCAAGGTCGAGGAGATCCGGCTGGAGCGGTTCCGGCCGCGCACGCTGGTCACGATGATCGCCAGCACCCTGGCCGCCTACTTCCTGCTGTCGCAGCTCAGCCAGGTCAATGTCGTGCACGTGGTGACCACCGCCAACTGGGCCTGGTCGGTGCTGGCGCTGGCCGCCTCGTTCGTCAGTTTCGTGGCCGCCGCGCTGATGCTCAGGGGCTTCGTACCCGAGCATCTACCGCTCTGGCGCACGGTCCTCGTCCAGTTCGCGGCCTCGTTCGTCAAGCTCGTCACGCCCGCCGCCGTCGGCGGCGTCGCGATCAACACGCGTTACCTGCAGAAGCGCGGCATCTCGCCCGCGCTCGCGGTGGCCAGCGTGGGCGCCTCGCAGCTCAGCATGATGGTCTTCCACATCGCGCTGCTGCTGCTGTTCGCCTACATCACCGGGTCCAACACCGCCACCGCGTTCAGCCCGTCCCGTGGGCTGGTCGTGGTGATGCTGGCGGTCGCGGTGCTGGTCGTGGCGCTGTTCGGGGTGCCGCCGCTGCGCCGGTTCATCACCGGGCGGATGCACAAGCTGTTCGCCAACGTGCTGCCCAGACTGCTCGATGTGCTGCAGTCACCGCGCAAGATGATCGAGGCCTGCGTCGGCACCCTGATGATCACGATCGCGTTCGTCGTCTGCCTCGACGCCTGCGTCGAGGCCTTCGGCGGCGAGCTCAGCTTCACCGCCGTCGCCGTCGTCTACCTCACGGCCAACGCGATCGGCTCGGCCGCGCCCACACCTGGTGGCCTGGGCGCGGTCGAGGCGTCGCTCACACTGGGCCTGACCGTGGCCGGGCTGCCCGCCGAGCTGGCCACGTCGGCCGTCCTGCTGCACCGGCTGCTCACGTTCTGGCTGCCGGTGCTGCCCGGTTGGGCGGCCTTCACCTACCTCCAGCGGCACGAAGCTCTATGACCTTGTCGATGGCGTCGAGCTCGTCCTGAGTGAACGCCGGGCCGTCGACGCAGGCCACGTTGTCCTCCAGCTGCTTCACACTGCTCGCGCCGATCAGCACGCTGGTCACCCGCGAATCCCTGATCGCCCACGACAGCGCCATCTGCGCCAGCGACTGGCCGCGCGTCTTGGCGATCTCGTTGAGGTCGCGCGCCAGGTCGCGGTCGATCCGGTCGGCGCTCAGGAACCGGCTGGTCGCCGCCCGCGAGTCGTCGGGGACGCCGTCGAGATAGCGGTCGGTCAGCAGCCCCTGGGCGAGCGGTGAGTAGACGATGCACCCCATGCCCGCCTCCTCCAGCACGTCGAGCAGCCCGTCCTCGATCCAGCGGTTGATCATCGAGTAGGACGGCTGGTGGATGAGCAGCGGCGTGCCCAGCCCCCGCATGATCCGCGCGGCCTGAGCCGTCTGCTCGGCGGAGTAGTTGGAGATCCCCGCGTACAGCGCCTTGCCCGAACGCACCGCCCGGTCCAGCGCGCCCATCGTCTCCTCCAGCGGCGTCTCGGGATCGGGCCGGTGGCTGTAGAAGATGTCGACGTAGTCGAGCCCCATCCGCTCCAGCGACTGGTCGAGGCTGGCGAGCACGTACTTGCGCGAACCCCACTCGCCGTACGGCCCCGGCCACATGTCATACCCGGCCTTGGTGGAGATGACCAGCTCGTCCCGGTAGCGGGTGAAGTCCTCGCGGAAGATCCCGCCGAAGTTGCGCTCCGCCGAGCCGTACGGCACGCCGTAGTTGTTGGCCAGGTCGAAGTGCGTGACGCCCAGGTCGAACGCCCGCCGCAGAATCGCCCGCGAGTTGTCGATCGGCCGGTTGTCGCCGAAGTTGTGCCAGAGACCGAGCGAGACGGCAGGCAGCTTCAGGCCGCTGCGCCCGCTGCGGTTGTACGGCTGGCGCTCGTAGCGGTCGTCGTCCGGCTGGTAGGTCATGAGGTGCCTCTCTCGATGATCCAGGAGAGCGCGAAGGCCTCTTCGCGCCAAACGTCATAGCGCCCGCTCCGGCCGCCGTGACCCGCGCCCATCTCCGTCTTGAGCAGGAACGGACCGCCACCGGCCGTGGCCCGCAGCCTAGCGATCCACTTCGCGGGCTCGTGGTAGAGCACCCGGGTGTCGTTCAGGCTGGTGATCGCTAGAATCGGCGGGTACGGGCGATCGTCCACGTTCTCGTACGGCGTGTAGCTCTTCATGTACGCGTAGACGTCGGCGTTGTGCAGGGGGTCGCCCCACTCGTCCCATTCGATCACGGTCAGCGGCAGCGACGGGTCGAGGATGGTGTTGAGCGCGTCGACGAACGGCACCTCGGCCACCACGCCCGCGAACTCCTCCGGCGCCAGGTTCGTCACCGCGCCCATCAGCAGGCCGCCGGCCGAGCCGCCCCTGGCGACGATCCGCTCGCTCCAGCCCGACGCCTTCAGGTGCTTGGCCGCCGCGACGAAGTCGGTGAAGGTGTTCTTCTTCTTGGTGAGCTTGCCCTCCTCGTACCAGCGACGGCCCATTTCGCCGCCGCCCCTGATGTGCGCCACGGCGAAGATGAAACCGCGGTCGAGCAGGGACAGCCTGGGGACCGAGAAGCCGGGGTCGATGGAGGTCTCGTAGCTGCCGTAGCCGTACAGGACGGTCGGGGCGGGCTTGGCGGTGTCCTTGCGCTTGACCAGGGAGATCGGCACCCGGGTGCCGTCCTCGGCGGTGGCCCACTCGCGGAACTGCTCGTAGTCGGCCGGGTTGTAACCACCCAGGACAGGTCGCTGCTTGAGCAGGATGAGCTCATGGGTGGCCAGGTCGTAGTCGTAGACGCTGGCCGGGGTGATCATGCTGGTGTAGGCGATCCGGAGCCTGCCGGTGCTGAACTCCGGGTTGCCCGCGGGCCCGACGTCGTAGAGCGGCTCGGGGAACTCGATCTCGTACTCGTCGCCCCCGTACGGGAGGACGCGGATGCCGGTCAGCCCGTCGCGGCGGAAGTGGACGACGGCGTGGCCGGCGAACGCGTCGATCTCCAGGAGCCTGGTGTCCGCGCTGTGGGCGATCACCGGCGTCCAGGTGCTGGGGGCGTCGAGCGGGGCGGTGGCCAGCTCGAAGTTCTCGGCGTTCTCGTTGTGGAGCACGTAGAAGAAGTCGCCGGCGTGCTCGATGCCGTACTCGACACCGGACTTCCTGGGACGGATGACCTGGAACTCGCCCGTCGGGTCGGCGGCGTCGAGGATGCGCACCTCACTGGTGATCTTGCTCCCGGCGCCGAGCACGAGGTATTTCTCGCTGCGGGTGAGCCCGACCCCGACCCAGTAGCGCTCGTCGCTCTCCTCATAGACCAGCACGTCGTCCGGCGAGCCGAGCGTGTGCCGGTAGACCTGGAAGGGCCGCCAGGCGTCGTCGACGCGCGTGTAGAAGAACGTCGACCCGTCGGCCGACCAGGCGCCACCGTAGAAGACGTTCTCGATCTCGTCGTCGAGCAGCTCGCCGGTCTCCAGGCTCTTGAACCTCAGAGTGAAGCGCTCGTCGCCCTTGTAGTCGGTGGAGTAGGCCAGCATCGTCCCGTCGGGCGTGATGGCGCTGGTGCCGACGGAGAAGAACGCGCTGTCGCCCGCCAGCTCGTTGCCGTCGAGGATGACCTGCTCCCGGTCGAGGCGCTCGCCCGGGGTGACCGCGGGCGGGGTCTCGCCGTCCGCGGGCACACGGCAGGAGACGGCGTACTGCTTGCCCTCCTCGGTCCGGCTGAAGTACCACCACTCGCCCTTGCGGCTCGGCACCGACAGGTCGGTCTCCTGGGTGCGGCCCTTGATCTCCTGGAAGACCTGCTCCTGGAGATCGCCGAGGTGAGCGGTCTGCTGCTGGAGGAACGCGTTCTCCGCCTCCAGGTAGGCGATCGTGTCGGGATCGTCCTTATTGGTGAGCCAGGCGTACTCGTCGATCACGGTGTCGCCGTGATGGGTGCGCTCAGTCGGTGACTTCTTCGCCAGCGGCGGTGTTTTGCTACTCACGTGGGGAGTCTATGTTCCGGGCCGTGATCGTTCTGTGGCCTCCGATCGGAGTGAAGGCGTCTCGAGCGCTCGGGGGCGCTGCTAATCTTTAGAAGTCGCCAGGTGCGGCGCAACCAAACTCCTCCACTTCGGTGGCTTTGACGTGGGTTGTGCTGTGCTCGGTGGCAGTCGCTTCGATTCGCTCCCCGGTCTACGGGATGGTAAATTGAAGAGGCGGTCGAAATTCTAAGCAAGTCCGGTCAATTTGACAGAAAAACGGACTGGTGAAAGAATAGAGACACAACGGAAAACGAAATGAACGCCTCTCGCAGGTTGGGGAGTACGCGTCCGTTTCTTGAGAACTCAACAGTGTGTTAAAAGCCAGTGCATGATGCACAACC
>NZ_JBEZDM010000039.1:0-95728 GCF_040648335.1 Nonomuraea sp. NPDC049158 | reverse complement strand
CAGGTCCTGGGTGAGCGTGTAGCCGCTCGGCGCCGACATCGCGATCGGCTCCTCGCAGCGCTTCGGCGTGCCGTTCGGCTTCGGCGGGCCGCACGCCGCCTACATGTCCGTACGCGAAGGACTGCAGCGGCAGATGCCCGGCCGCCTCGTGGGCGTCTCGGTCGACGCCGACGGCGCGCCCGCCTACCGGCTGGCCCTGCAGACCCGCGAGCAGCACATCAGGCGCGAGAAGGCCACCAGCAACATCTGCACCGCGCAGGTCCTGCTCGCCGTCATCGCCGGCATGTACGCCGTCTACCACGGCCCCGACGGGCTGCGCCGCATCGCCGCCCGCGTGCACCGCCACGCCGCCGCCCTGGCCGAGTGCCTGCGCCGCGGCGGCGTCGAGGTCGTCCACCGGGAGTTCTTCGACACCGTGCTGGCCAGGGTGCCCGGCCGGGCCGCCGAGGTCGTCCGGCAGGCCGCCGAACGCGGCGTCAACCTGTGGCAGGCCGACGCCGACCACGTCTCCATCGCCTGCGACGAGAAGAGCACCGCGGCCGACCTCGAGCAGGTCGCCGCCGCCTTCGGCGTCAGCGGGCCGGCGGCCGGCCTCCTCACCGACGAGGGGCTGGACACGCTGCCCGCCGCCCTGACGCGGGAGTCCGGCTACCTCACCCACCCGGTCTTCCACAGCCACCACTCCGAGACCGCGATGCTGCGCTACCTGCGCAGGCTCCAGGACAAGGACATCGCCCTCGACCGGTCCATGATCCCGCTCGGCTCCTGCACGATGAAGCTCAACGCCACCACCGAGATGGAGCCCATCACCTGGCCGGAGTTCGCCGGGATCCACCCCTTCGCGCCCGTCGGGCAGGCCGCGGGCTACCGCCACCTCATCGAGACCCTGGAGGAGTGGCTGGCCGAGGTGACCGGCTACGACGCGGTCTCGATCCAGCCGAACGCCGGATCCCAGGGAGAGTTCGCCGGACTGCTCGCGATCCGGGCCTACCACCGCGACCACGGCGACGAGCACCGCGACATCTGCCTCATCCCGTCCTCCGCGCACGGCACGAACGCGGCCAGCGCCGTCATGGCCGGCATGCGCGTCGTGGTCGTGGCCTGCGACACCGAGGGCAACGTGGACCTGGCCGACCTCGACGCCAAGATCGACAAGCATCGTGACGCGCTGGCCGCGATCATGCTCACCTACCCGTCGACGCACGGCGTCTTCGAGGAGACGATCACCGAGGTCTGCGCCAAGGTGCACGACGCGGGCGGCCAGGTCTACGTCGACGGGGCCAACCTCAACGCGCTGGTCGGGCTGGCCAAGCCGGGTGAGTT
Source organism: Nonomuraea sp. NPDC049158 (assembly GCF_040648335.1). Classification (NCBI taxonomy): domain Bacteria; kingdom Bacillati; phylum Actinomycetota; class Actinomycetes; order Streptosporangiales; family Streptosporangiaceae; genus Nonomuraea; species Nonomuraea sp. NPDC049158. The sequence goes on along the minus strand of NZ_JBEZDM010000039.1, from coordinate 94,405 downwards.
CGGCGCCGACGTCTCCCATCTCAACCTGCACAAGACGTTCTGCATCCCGCACGGCGGCGGCGGCCCCGGCGTCGGCCCGGTCGCGGTCCGCGGCCACCTGGCCGCCTACCTGCCGGGCCACCCGCTGCGCCCCGGCTCACCGGTCGGCGCGGTCTCCGCGGCCCCGTACGGCTCGGCGGGCATCCTGCCGATCTCCTGGGCGTACGTCAGGATGATGGGCGGCGACGGCCTGGCCGCGGCCACCGAGCAGGCGATCCTGTCGGCCAACTACCTCGCCCGGCGGCTGGCCCCGCACTACCCGGTGCTCTACACCGGGCGCGGCGGGCTGGTGGCCCACGAGTGCATCGTCGACCTGCGGCAGATCACCAAGGAGACCGGCGTGACGGTCGACGACGTGGCCAAGCGGCTCATCGACTACGGCTTCCACGCGCCGACCATGTCCTTCCCGGTCGCCGGCACGCTGATGATCGAGCCGACCGAGAGCGAGGACCTGGCCGAGCTCGACCGGTTCGTCGACGCGATGGTGGCCATCAGGGGCGAGATCGCGCGGGTCGCCTCGGGCGCCTACGACCGGGCCGACAACCCGCTGCGCAACGCCCCCCACACCGCCGAGGCCGCCACGGCCGACGAGTGGGCTCACCCCTACAGCCGTACCGAGGCGGCCTACCCGCTGCCCTCGCTGCGGGAGGGCAAGTACTGGGTGCCGGTGCGGCGCATCGACCAGGCTTACGGCGACCGCAACCTGGTCTGCTCGTGCCCGCCGCTGGAGGCGTACGAGGACTGACCGGTCTGTCGCGTCCGTGACTGATCCGGTTGTTACGTCTGCGACCGATCTGGCGTCGCGTCCGCGACTGATCCGGTTGTTACGTCTGCGACCCACCTGGCGTCGCATCTGCGGCTCGCCCGGGTCAGTCGCGACCGCGACTGACCCGCACGTCGCGTTCACGTGACCGTGGCCCTCTCCGCCGCTCCGTTCGGTAGGGAGGGCTACGCCCGTTTTCCGGGATTTTTTCCCGCCACCCAGGCTGAACGTGGCCAGGGAGAAGACATGATCACCGGAACTCGTTAGGCTCGGTCCGACCGTCGCCTAAGGAGCTCTCTTGACGTTCTCAGAGCTGCAGGTCCCGCCTCTCGACACCGCTCGCCGCCTGGCCGAGCACGGTGACCTCGACGGCGCGGCGGCCATACTCAGCGAGCTGGCCGCCGACCCCGAGGAGCCCGACCGGGCGCAGGCCGCCGTGGGCCTGGCCGTGGTGCTCGACGAGCGGGGCGACCCTGAGGGGGCCCGGGCGGCCGCCCGGGTCGCGCTGGCCACCGGGCATCCGGAGTTCGCCGCTCAGGCGGCCTGCCACCTCGCGCAGGGCTTCGAGCGCGAGGGCCGCACCGAGCAGGCCAGGGGGGCGTGGCAGGCGGTCCTGGGCGTCGGCACGGTCGCCTACATTCCGCTGGCACGTCTCGCCCTGGCCCGGCTGGCCGTACTGGCGGGCGACTACGACGAGGCGGAGGACGAGCTGCGGGCCGCGCTGGCCGCCGCCGGGCCGGACACCGGGCCGGACGTCGGTGCGCACGCCGCGCAGCAGCTGGCCGAGCTGCTGCTGGAGCGAGGCGAGCCGGGGGAGGCGGCCGAGGTGCTGCTGGAGGCGCTCGAGGTGGCCTCCCAGGACGACGTGGCCCGGCTGCGCGTGCAGCTCGGCATCGCGCACCTGGAGCTCGCGTGCGCGGAGTTCGCGGGGGCGGTGGAGGACGGCGGTGACGCGCCGACGAGCGGCCTGGCCATCGAGCTGCTGGCCAGGACCCTGCCGCTGCGTGGCCGCGTCGACGACGCGGGCCGCGTCTGGACGTACGGGCTGGAGCACGAGGACGAGACGCTGGCCGCGGAGGTGCGGCTGCGCTACGACCGCGACACCTGACCGACCTCCCCGCCCCGTGAGCGTCTCCAGGACGCCCGCGCCCGTCTCGAGGACGCCCGCCCCGTGAGCGTCTCCAGGACGCCCGCGCCCGCCTGCCGCTCCATCCGCCGGCACTATGCGGTCGGTGAGGTCTCCCTCGCCGACCGCACCACCGAGCGGTCAGTCCGCCGCCAACGGCTGCGTGTGGGGCCGGGCTTCCTGGGTGGCCGCCCACGAGGCGAGCAGGCGCAGGCCCTTTTCGGAGGGTGAGCCGGGTTCGGCGGTGTAGATGGTGAGGTCGGGGTCGGCGATCATCTGCGAGCCCTCGAAGGCGAGGGTGAGCTTTCCGACGACGGCGTGGTGGAAGCGTTTGGTTCCGGTGCCGTGCCGGCGCCACATACCTCCTGCAGAGCATCTACGGACTTTCCCCGCAGTGGTACGCGGCCGCCTTCGGACTCAACTCAGCCGGTTTCTCCTGACGCTTGGCGTCCCAGAGCACCGGACCGGCGCCGCTGATCAGGCGATCCCAGTGGGACCGCGGCAACTGAAGGGTCAGCGCCGTAAAGACCTGCGCCCCCTAGCTGCTGGTGGACCGGGAACTCGAGGCATGGCCGCCGGGCCTGAGTGAGCATCTCGCACCCTGAGGGCAGGGGGTCAGAAAGGTGTTTTCAAGCGCCTACGTGGGCCTGCTTTCGAATGGCGTGAGGAGAAGCGGGCTGGTCATCTCGCCTGTTGGTGAGCGGCCGGCCAGCCGCTGATCGCCCAACTGCTTTCGGGGCATGGCAGTGCGACTCACGTTCACTGTTCAGGAACGGTCAGCCGCGGCGCATGATGGCGGCCGCTGCGGCGACGTTGATCAGGACGATGGCGAACCAGGCGATGGCTAAGCCGAACCCACCCCCGCGGGACGCCGCGATCGCCGTCAGCGGGATGCCGATGCCCATCGACCCCAGCGCGATCGGGATCATGGCCGCCCCCGGGCTCTTGGACCTGGCCGGGCCGGGACCGGCGCCGTGGGCCTGGAGCTCGGCGCGCACCCGGGCGGCGATCGTGGCGTCGAGCCGCTCCACGAACGACTCGACCAGGGCGGCTTCGTATTCGGGGCCGAGGTCGCGGCGGGCGTCGAGCGTCGCCTGCAGATCCTCGCGGATGGGGCGCATGTCTGGCATGAGGTTCATCATCGCGGCTGCGCGGCACGCCGTCATCAGCCCTGAGGGCCATGGTGAACTCATCCCCAGGTACGGTTCTGACATGCGGATCATGACCCCGCGCGGCCCGGCGCAGGTCGAGTTCGACGAGGTGGAGCGGCCCCGGCTGCTGCTGGTGCTGACGCACGGCTCGGCCGGGGGAGTGGACGCGCCCGATCTGCTGGCGGTGCGCGACGCGGCGCTGAAGGTGGGGGCCGTGGTGGCCAGGGTGACGCAGCCGTTCCGGCTCGCGGGGGCGCGGGCGCCGGGCTCGGCCGTCCGGCAGGACGAGGCGTGGGAGGTCGTGTTGGGTGAGCTGCGGGCGCGGTGGCCGGGGCTGCCGCTGGTGCAGGGCGGCCGGAGCAACGGGGCCAGGGTGGCCTGCCGTACGGCCGAGGTGGTCGGCGCGGTCGCGGTGGTGGCGCTGGCCTTCCCGCTGCACCCGCCGGGCAGGCCCGAGAAGTCGAGGGCCGGCGAGCTGCGCGAGGCGGGCGTGGACGTGCTGGTGGTCAATGGGGACCGGGATCCGTTCGGCGTGCCCGACGCGGCCGACGCGGCACGCCTGGTTGTGCTGCCGGGCGAGGGGCACGACCTGAAAAAGGACCCCGCCCGGGTGGGCGAGGTGGTCGCCGAGTGGATCGTCGGCTATGGGTGAGCGGCGTCCCCAAGGGGCGCCGGCGAACGGGGTCACGGCTCAGAGGACGCGGCCCAAGAGATGCGGCCCGAGGGCTGCGGTTCACAGGAGACGCGGTTCACAGGAGACGCGGTTCAGAAGACGCGGTTCAGGAGACGCGTAAGCGGGTCGTGGCTCCGAGGCTGCGCTGCGTGTGAGCGGTTCGTGGCTCTGGGGTGCCGGTGAGCGGGTAGCGGCTCAGGCGGCGCCGACGAGCGGATCCGGGCGGTGCGGAGCGATGGCGGTGCCGCCAGGCAGGAGCTCCCCGGTGTCCTCGAAGAGGACGACGCCGTTGCAGAGAAGGCTCCACCCCTGCTCGGGGTGGCAGGCGAGGGTACGTGCGGCCTCGCGGTCGGGCGCCTCGGCTGCCGGACAGGCCGGGTCGTGCGGGCACATCGGCGTGCCTCCGATATCTCGTGAATGGCTCCCGCAGGTAGGAAAGGGGCGGGAACAGCTTGGGTGTTGTCTTTCTTTCAAGTGTGCGGCGTATGTCACACGTTCGGACATAGTCCGTTAGGACTGTTACAGGAGGATGCGAAAGTGTGACCTTCGACACAGCGTGCCTTATACAGGATAACGGTCCAAGCTCGACACGCCCACTAGCTTTGCAAGCCCTTCAGCAAGGCGTCGAGACCACGCTCGAAGTCGACGTCGGCGCGCTCGTCGCGCCTGGTCCACTCGTCGACCTCGGGGTCGGCCCAGCCCGACTGCTGGACCTCGACGGCGACGCTGCCGAACACGAAGGCCCGCAGCGCTCGTACGGCCTCCGGCGCGTCGTTCAGGCCCGCGTCGGCGAGTTGCTCCGTCTGCTCCCTGATGGCCAGCGCGGTGCCGCCCTTGGGCGGTTTGGTCAGCGCGAGCGCCAGGACGCCGGGGTGCTCACGCAGCAGCTCGCGACCGGCCCGGCACCACGCCCTGGCCGTGTCCTGCCAGGTGGGGCCCTGCTCCACGTGGACGGCGGTGACGTGCTCGGCCAGCGCGTCCATCAGCGCCTCCTTGCCCCGGGGCAGATGATGGTAGATGGCCATGGCCTCCACCTGGAGGGCGTCCCCGAGTCTGCGCATCGTCAGGCGCCTGAGCCCTTGGGAGTCGGCGATGTGGAGGGCGGCGTCGATGATGCGCTCGCGGGAGAGCGGAACCGGCGGTCTCTTGGCGGGCATGGAGATCATCTTACTATGTAAAGGGCGCGGCGTGGGTCCGATTATGGAGCGTGTCGCGGTCGGGCGTACGCTGGTCGCCTGATACGAGCCGATTGGGATGAGGGGCAGAGTCGATGGCGTTTTTCCGGCCGCGGGTGAGCCGCGAGGCCGAGGTCCGCTACCACGCGGACGTGGAGATCTCCAAGAGCTACCCCGAGTTGCTCGACAAGGCCAGGCTGGCCGAGGGGACGCTGCGCGACCTGCGGGCCGCCGCCGCGGATGAGCTCGAGTTGCTGGCCGCCGGAGTGGCGTTCGACAAGGCGCTCAGCGAGGCGCTGCGGGCGGCCGAGAGCGGGCAGCGGGCCACGTTCGGGGTCAAGGCCTACGACGACCGCATCGCCCGCCGCAAGGCCAAGGCGACGCCCACGGGGGCCACGTGGACCGCCGAGGTCGATCGGCTGCGTACGTTGCGCGAGGACAACCGGCTGTGGGGCATCCCGCGCGTGCCGCGCCCGGTGCCCGCCGTCCGCTAGCCTCCCGCCCCATCCTCGACTGGTTCGTCACGCGACCGTCTCGACCTCTGTGACGGTCTGTGGTGGCTGGTGTCCTTTGGGGGGATGCCCCCGTCGTGGTTAGGGTTCCTCATCCCTCGGAAGGGCTAGCCCAACGGGGAGCGGAAAGACGGTCCGTGGTGGCTAGGGTCGCTCAGGAGGAATAAGGCGGTCCGCCAGAGACATGACGAAGCCCCGGCACGAGGAGTGCCGGGGCTTCGTCGCGGATCAGCTGGCCCAGTCGAGCAAGGGGCGGGTATTGCTCGGGTGGCGCAGCTTCGAAAGCGATTCCTTCTCGAGTTGCCGGATGCGCTCCCGGGTCAGGCCCAGGTGCTTGCCGATCTCGTCGAGTGTGTGCGGTTTGCCGTCGACCAGGCCGAAGCGCAGAGCCATGATCTTCGCCTCGCGCGGCGTGAGGTTGCCGAGTACGCCGCGCAGCTGGTCGCCCAGCAGCTGGCGGTCGACGATCTCCGACGCCTCGGGGGAGTCGACGTCCTCGATGAGGTCGCCGATCGTGGTCTCGCCGTCCTCGCCGATCGTCGCGTTGAGCGAGATGGGCTGGCGGCTGGTGCGCAGCAGCTCTTCGATCTGGTCGGGGGTCTTGTCGAGCTCGATCCCCAGCTCCTCGGGCGTGGGCTCGCGGCCCAGCCTCTGGTGCATGTCGCGCTCGATGCGCGACAGCTTGGAGAGCATCTCCAGCACGTGTACGGGCAGGCGGATCGTCCGGGCCGAGTCGGCGAAGCCGCGCTGGATGGCCTGCCTGATCCACCACATGGCGTACGTGGAGAACTTGAAGCCCTTGGTGTAGTCGAACTTCTCCACGGCCCTGATCAGGCCCAGGTTGCCCTCCTGGACCACGTCGAGCAGGGACATGCCGCGGTCGGTGTACTTCTTGGCGACCGAGACGACGAGCCGGAGGTTGGCCTCCAGCATGTGGTCCTTGGCCGCCCTGCCGTCCTCGATGACCAGTTCGAGGTCGTCGCGGGCGGCGGCGGACAGGCCGGGGTTGGTCTCCAGCTTGTACTCGGCGTACAGGCCGGCCTCGATCCGCCTGGCCAGCTCGACCTCCTGGGCGGCGGTGAGCAGCGTACGGCGGCCGATCGACTTGAGGTAGGTGTGGACCGAGTCGCCCATGACCGACTGGTTGTCGTCGAGGTCGAGCGGCTCGGACTCCAGCTCGGCTTCGTCCGAGGCCGCGGCCTCGGGGCTCAGCGCGAGCTCGTCGGGGGCGTCCTCGTCCTGCGCGGCGGACCGGGCGGACTCGGCCGCGGCATCCGTCTTTGGCTCCGCGGCCTTCGAGCGGGTAGACTTCGCTCGCTTGGTCGTGGTCTTACGGGCGGTCTTGCGTGCGGCCGCCTTCCCGAGCGACGGCTCGTCCTCGGCGGCGAGGCTGACACCCGCCTCGGTGAGTTCGCGCAGGATCGAACGGCCGTCCGAGGGGCTGAGGCCGGCTTCGGCGAACGCGTCACGCAGCTCCGCCAAGGAGAGGTGACCCTGCGCTCGCCCTCGGTCAATCAGCTGGTCGAGGGTCGTGGATGGGGTCGCCACGGCGGTTCGGGGCATGAGGACACCTCCTCCATACGGAGTCGAATTCGATCAGACCAAGATTGTGGTGGGGCGGCTGCGGCCGCTCGGCGCACCAGTATCAATAACGTCGTCCAGCGCCATTTGTTCCCGGAAGGACAAAAAAGGGGCGGACCGCCCTAAAGGTGGCCCACCCCACACGCGAGGGGCGTCACTCCCCGGTGGTGAACTCGCCTGGCTTCACCTCGGGCATGGGCATGGGCTGGGCGTCCTGCATGCGCTCGTCCGTCCAATACTCGATGACCTTCTGCGGGTCCGGGTTGAGCTCCTTGGACGCCACGTTGCCATCACTCGGCGCGGGCGAGGCGGTCAGCTTGGAGAGCTGATCGGTCTGGACGGACGGCGGCTGGGCGGACGGCTCCTTCTCCACCACTGCTCTGGTCTCCTTACCGACCCTCTCGAGCCTGCCCGCCGAGGCGGCCGCCGCGACTGAGGCTCCGCCGACGAGGATCACGCCGACGACCGCCGCGGATGCCCACATCTTGCGGGTCTGGTTCATGAAGGCTCCCTCCTTGCTCTCCTCCATAAGACGCACCCGCAACTCATCAGGTTCCTGTCCTAAGGCGAACGAGATCCGTTTTACCATTCGCTAGCAGCGGCAAACGGGACATCAGCCGCAGTTGGCGCGGCGCGGCGTAGGCGGGAAGCCGGTCGGTGGAGTAGGCGCGGAGCTGGTCCAGCGTGGGCGGGCCCGCGGGGTCGGCGGGCACCACGACGGCCACCACGATCTCGCCCCATTCGGGGTCCGGCCGGCCGATCACGGCCACCTCGGCCACCTCGGGGTGGCCGCCGAGCACCTCGGCCACCGAGGCGGCCACCACCTTCTCGCCGCCGGTGTTGATCACGTCGTCGGCCCTGCCCAGCACGCGCAGCCGGCCGCCGGTCAGCTCGCCCAGGTCGGAGGTGACGTACCAGTCGCCGTCGAAGGGGGCGGGCTCGCCGAAGCGGTAACCGGAGAAGAGCACCGGGCCGGCGACGCGGATGCGCCCGTCGTCGCCGATTTTGAGATCTACATTGTAAAGGGGCTGGCCGTCGTACACGCAGCCGCCGCTCGTCTCGCTCATCCCGTACGTCGTGACCACCCGCGCGCCGAGCGCCCGAGCCTCGGCGACCAGGCCGGCCCGCGGGGCGGCGCCGCCGAGCACGATGGAGCGGAAGACCGACAGATCGGCGTTCAGTTCGACCAGCCGGTGGAGCTGCGTCGGCACCAGCGACACGTGGTCGGCGCCCGAGGCGAGCACCTCGTGGGGGTCGAAGCGCGGGTGGATGATCGGCTCGCTCTCGCAGAGCAGGGCGCGGACCAGCACCTGCAGCCCCGACACGTGGGAGGGCGGCAGGCAGCACAGCCAGCGCTCGCCCTTGACCGCCTCCAGGCGGCGCAGCGAGGAGGCCGCCGAGGTGCGCAACGCGGTGGCCGACAGCATCACGCCCTTGGGCGCTCCCGTGCTGCCGCTGGTGGCGATGACCACGGCCACGTCGTCGGGCACGCCCTCGCCGTCGTCCTGGCGGGCGCCGTTGACGTGCGTCGGGCGCAGCGCGCCGGCGGCGCTTCCGTCAGGCAGGGGGAGGATCGCCGGGCCGTCGCCCGACAGGGCGTCACGGATCGCCGCGAAGAGCTCGGGTCCTGGGGGTCCGACCACGGCGTGCAACGGCCGGTCCGGATGCGACGGCTTCCTCAACATGCTCGTAAGGTTAATGGCGACAAGTCGGTCAGCGGTGCAGGGAGGGTCGTGACGCGTTCTCCCGTGCATTTCCGGGCTCCCGTCGTCTTCCGGGTCGCGATGCGCACCCGTTTCCGGGGTCAGACCGTCAGGGAAGGGATTCTGCTGCACGGTCCGGCCGGTTGGGGCGAGTTCTCGCCGTTTCCCGAGTACGGTCCGCGCGAGTGCGCCCGCTGGCTGGCGTGCGCCCGCGAGGCCGCCTTCGAAGGCTGGCCGGAGCCGGTGCGCGACAGCGTGCCGGTCAACGCGACCGTGCCGGCCGTGGGCGCCGAGCAGGCCTTCGAGCTCGTACGCGGATCGGGCTGCGGCACGGCGAAGGTCAAGGTGGCCGAGCGGGGCCAGAGCTTCGCCGAGGACCTGGCCCGGGTGGAGGCGGTGCGTGACGCGCTCGGCCCGGCGGGCAGGCTGCGCGTGGACGCCAACGGCGCCTGGGAGGTCGGCGAGGCCGTACGCCATCTGAAGGAGCTCGACCGCTTCGACCTGGAATACGCCGAGCAGCCCTGCGCCACGCTGGAGGAGCTGGCGGCGGTGCGGCGGGCGGTCGACGTGCCGATCGCGGCGGATGAGTCGATCCGGCGCGCCGAGGACCCGCTGCGGGTCAGGGCCGCGGAGGCGGCCGACATCGCGGTGGTCAAGGCGCAGCCGCTCGGCGGGGTGCGCGACGCGTTGCGGGTGGTGGAGGCGTGCGGGCTGCCGGCGGTGGTGTCGAGCGCGGTGGAGACCTCGGTGGGGCTGGCGGCGGGGCTCGCGCTGGCCGCGGCGCTGCCGGAGCTGCCGTACGCGTGCGGGCTGGGCACGATGCCGCTGCTCATGGGTGATGTGGTGGACGATTCGCTGGTGCCCGTGGACGGGCGGCTGGCGGTACGACGTCCTGCGGTGAATTTTCAGCTTTTGTCGTCATTTGAGATTGAATCTCCCTCGTGGCTTCGCCGGATGCAGGAGGCGTCACTGTGAACCCCGCTACCGCACTGGCCACGGTCCTGGTCGACGAGCTGGTGCGCTGCGGCCTCACCGATGTCGTGATCGCGCCCGGTTCGCGCTCGGCCCCGCTGGCGCTGGCGCTGCACGCCGAGTCGCGGGTGCGGCTGCACGTGCGCATCGACGAGCGGTCGGCCTCCTTCCTGGCGCTCGGCCTGGCCAGGCGCGCCGAGCGGCCGGTCGCGCTGATCTGCTCGTCCGGCACGGCCGCCGCCAACTTCCATCCGGCGGTCGTCGAGGCGAGCGAGTCGGGCGTCCCGCTGCTCGTGCTCACCGCCGACCGCCCGCCCGAGCTGCGCGGCACCGGCGCCAACCAGACGATCGACCAGATCAAGCTGTACGGCTCGGCGGTCCGCTGGTTCGCCGAGGTCGGCGTGCCCGAGGACCGGCCGGGGCAGGTGGCCTACTGGCGATCGCTGGCCTGCCGGGCCTACCAGCGCGCCTCCGGGCCCGCCGCGCCGGGGCCGGTGCACCTGAACCTGGCCTTCAGGGAGCCGCTGATCCCCGACGGCGACACCTCGTGGTGTGAGTCGCTCGACGGCGACGCCAACGGCCCCTGGGTGCGCGCCCGCGTCGCGCCGCCGCCCATCGCCCTGCACATCCCGCCGACCAGGCGCGGCGTGCTGGTGGTCGGCGACGGCGCCGCGAACGTCCGCCGCTACGTCGCCGCGGCCGGCATGGCGGGCTGGCCGGTGGTGTCGGAGCCGAACGGCGGCGGACGCTACGGCGACCACGCCGTGTCCACCTACCACTACCTGCTCGGCACGCCCGAGTTCGCCGACGCCCACCGGCCCGACGTGGTGGTCACGCTCGGCCGTCCCGGGCTGTCGCGGCCACTGCTGTCGTGGCTGCGGCGGGCCGGGGAGCACATCGTGGTCGCCACCGACCTCGACCGCTGGCCCGATCCGACCCGGTCGGCGACGCAGGTGGCGCAGGCGGTGGAGATCCCGGTCGCCTCGGGTGACGACACGTGGCTGCACGCCTGGCGGCAGGCCGACCAGGCGGCCAGGTCGGCCATCGACGAGGTGCTCGACGCCTCGGGCACCAGCGAGCCCCGGCTGGCCCGCGACCTGGTCGACGCGATGCCCAACGGGGCGCTGCTGTTCTGCGGCTCCTCGATGCCGATCCGCGACCTGGACCAGGCGATGCGCCCCCGGCGGGGGCTCCGGCTGCTGGCCAACCGGGGCGCCTCGGGCATCGACGGGCTGGTGTCGTCGGCCATGGGGGCGGCGCTGGCGCACAACGGGCCGTCGTACGCGCTCATGGGCGACCTGTCGTTCCTGCACGACCAGAACGGCCTCATCCTGGGCCCCCGGGAGCCGCGGCCCGACCTGTGCCTCGTGGTGGTGAACAACGACGGCGGCGGCATCTTCTCCCTGCTGCCGCAGGCGGCGGTCAGGGATCCGTTCGAGCGGGTCTTCGGCACGCCGCACGGCGTCGATCTCGGTTATGTGGCCGCTTCGACGGGCACCCCGTACCAGCTGGTTGAGGACCTGTCCGACCTGCCCAAGGCGCTGCGCGGCGAGGGGCCGCGCCTGGTGGAGGTGCGTACGGACCGGGAGGCGAACGCCGTGGTGCACGCCCGGCTGCGCGAGGCCGCCCACGCTGCGATCCGGGACTGCATGACCTGACCCGTCAGGTGGGTGATTCCCGGTGATTTGGCCGGTCTTCGCGTATCCTGCGGCTGTGGGATCCGAGTCTCCTACGGCGGTGGACACCGAGCCGGCTCAGTCGCGCGCCGCGGCGGCGGCGCCGACGGTATCGGGGCGGGGGGTCGCGGAGGCGTTCGTCGCTCTGGCCGACACGCTGGTCACCGGTTCCGACGCGGCCGATTTCATGGGTCTGCTCACCGAACGCTGCGTGCGGCTGCTGGATGTGGACGCCGCGGGGCTGCTGGTGACCGATCAGCGGGGGGAGCTGCGGCTGATGGCCGCCTCCAGCGAGCGGGCCCGGTCACTGGAGCTGTCCCAGCTGCGGTACGCGCAGGGGCCCTGCCTCGACTGCGTCGGCGGCGGCCAGGCCGTGCACTGCCCGGACACGGACGGCGCCGAGGCGTCACTCTGCGTTGGCGCATCTTGGTCTCCACTGGATGTTCATGCGGTGCCGCAGGCACCGTCTTAAAGCGCGGCAGCGGGGATTACGAGCGGGGAGAGGCGGTGGAGCCCCGGACGACCAGGCTCGGGATGACCGAGAAGTGCACCGCCGACGTGCGGCCTTCGATGCGCTCCAGCAGCAGCCGCCCGGCCGCGCTGCCCATGACGACTCCGTCCTGGTTGACGGTGGTCAGCGCGATGTTGGGATGGGCGGCCACCCTGGTGTTGTCGTAGCCGGCCGCGGAGACGTCACCCGGGACGGACAGGCCGGCCTCGTGGAGGGCGGCCAGGACGCCCAGAGCCGCCTGGTCGGAACCGGCGAAGATCGCGGTGGGGCGAGGGGAGCGGCTCAGCAGTTCGAGGGCACCGTCGTAGCCGCCTTCCTCGGAGTAGGAGGTCGCGGCGACGGCGATCTCGCCGGCCAGCCCGTGATCACGCATCACGCGCTCGTAGGTCTCGGCTCTGATGCGCGGCATCTGGTCGGCCGCCCGTCCGTGCTCCTGCTGGAAGGTGATGTGCCCGATGCGCCGGTGACCGAGCGCGATCAGGTGGTCCATGACGAGCTCGGAGCCGACCCGGTCGTCGTCGACGATCGAGTCGTAGGCCGGCGATCTGTCGTGCCTGCCGAGCACCACGGTGGGAATCTCGCGCGCCACCTGCTCGATCTGGGTGCGGCCGACCAGCGGAGCGATCATGAGGATGCCGTCCACCTGCCGGTCTATCAGAGCGTCCAGGGCACGTTTCTCGGTCTGGTCGCGCGTGCCGCCCTGGATCATGATCGCCTGATAGTCGGACTCGGTGAGCTGATCCACCAGGCCGGTCATGATCTCGGCGTAGAACGGGATCCCGATGTGCCGCATGAGCACGCCGATGGTGAACGCCCGCCCGCGTAGCGCTCGCGCGGCGGCCTGGGGGCGGTAGCCGAGCTCGTCGATGGCCCGCTTGACGCGTTCGCGCATGGCGTCGCTGACGCCGTAGTCGTTGCGGATCACCTTGGAGACCGCCGCCTTGGACACCCCGGCGTGTTTCGCCACGTCGGAGATGGTCACTCGTCGTCGTCGCGCAGGCGCGACCATGGGCGTCCCTTCTCGAACCGAGTCCTGTCCGGTTCCACGGTGCCGAGATCGCGTAGACCGGTCTATGCAAGATAGCGGAAGATCGAAAGTGCAACCGTTCTGGCTGGTAGCAACTCCGTAGACCGATACACATTTTTCCCTTGACCTTCTCTCGGCGTTACGGCTACGTTGACTCGCATTCGGGGCCGACCCTGATGGCCCCGGCCGCACCGACACATGATCGAGAGACGCATGCACACCTTCCCCGACGGCTTCCTCTGGGGCGCGGCGACCGCGCCGCACCAGGTCGAGGGCGACAACGTCAACAGCGACTTCTGGGCGCAGGAGGAGCGCATGCCAGGGGCGGATCGCAGCGGCGATGCCCTCGACAGCTACCACCGCTACGCCGAGGACATCCGGCTCGTCGCGGAGTCGGGCCTGAACACCTACCGCTTCGGCATCGAGTGGGCGCGCATCGAGCCGGTCCCCGGGAGGGTGTCCCGCGCGGCGCTCGCCCACTACCGGCGCATGATCGACGAATGCCTCGCCGCGGGCGTCACCCCGTTCGTGACGATCCACCACTTCACCTCGCCGAGGTGGTTCGCCGAGGAGGGCGGCTGGCGCGGCGAACGGGCCGTGGACCGCTTCCGCGCCTACGTCGAGACGGCCACCTCGATCCTCGACGGCGTCGAGTGGGTCTGCACGATCAACGAGCCCAACATGCTCGCGATCATGGTGCGCGAGGCGGAGGCGACGCTCGATCCCGGCTCGGGCCTGGAGTGGCTGAGCCCCACGCTGGAGGCGGACACGCCCCGGCCGGTGAAGCCGGCTCCGCCGGTGGAGATCGGCCGCCGTCTCATCGAGGCGCACCACGCGGCCCGGGAGGTGCTACGGGAGCGCACGGACGCCCGGGTGGGATGGTCGGTCGCGAGCCGCGCGTTCGAGACCCGCCCCGGGGCGGAGGAGGTGCGCCGGAAACTGGAGTACGTCTGGGAGGACCTCTACCTCGAGGCGGCGCGTGACGACGACTTCATCGGGGTGCAGGCCTACTCGGCGCAGTGGGTGGGGCCGGACGGTATCGAACCGCACCCCGTGCGTCCGGACAACACCCTCGTGCGTACGGCGTACCGCCCCGACGCCCTCGGCATCGCCGTCCGGCACACCGCCGACGTGCTGCCCCACGTCCCGATCGTCGTCACCGAGAACGGCATCGCGACCGGCGACGACTCCCGGCGCGTCGCCTACACGACCGCCGCGCTGGCCGCGCTGTCCGAGGCGATGGGCGCGGGTGTGGACGTGCGGGGCTACATCCACTGGAGCCTGCTCGACAACTACGAATGGGGCCACTGGGACCCGACGTTCGGCCTCGTCGCCGTTGACCGGGAGACGTTCGAGCGCCGGCCCAAGCCGAGCCTCGCGTGGCTGGGCGATGTCGCCAAGGCCGACACGCTCCCAGAAAGGTAAGGCGACGATGCCCGAGGCAATCGACCGGCGCCGACTCGTGCGACGGCACAACCCCGTGCTGACGTCCGCGCACCCCGCTGACGTCCTCACGGTCGGCAACGGGGACATCGCGCTCACGGTCGACATCTCCGGACTGCAGACGTTCCCGTCCTTCCACGAGCTTGTCCCCGACCCGCACCGCGTCGTTCGCGATGGACTGTCCGGCCTGCCGGAGCAGGCCCCGCGCGTCTTCGACGCCGACGACTTCCAGATCCCGCTGCGTACCCAGTCGACCTGGGGCTGGTACGAGACGCGCGCCGGCCGGGAGCTCCGGCTCGAGGACGCGACCACCCTGTACGAGACATCCCGCGGCCCGGTGCCCTACCTCGACCGCATGGGCCTCCAGCGGGCCGGCGACCCGATCGCCGAGGAGTTCGTCGCGGGCGCGTGGTACCACTTCAATCCCCGCCGCGCCCACCTCGGCCGCCTGGCCCTGGTCCGCCCCGACGGGACGGGGCTCGACGATCCGGCCGCGCTGACCGATGTCCGTACCGAGCTCGACCTGTGGACGGGAACGATCCAGGCCGCGTACGTCCTCGACGGCGAGCGCGTCCGCGTCACCACCGTCGCCGACCCACGGGATCACCGCTTCGCCGTGCGGGTCGAGTCGGAGCTTCTGCCGCGCGGATGGGGCGTCGCCTGGGTGTTCGACGAACAGCCGGACGACCTGGCCGCCTTCGAACTCCCGCTCACGCAGGAGACGATCTGGGACCAGCGGACGGAGCGCCACTGGAACGCACAGCGCACAGTGGAGGCGCTGACCTACGGCGTGGGCGTCCGCACTACCGGCGGCTTGCGCGAGGAAGCCGACTCGGTCGTCGCGCACACAGACGCCACCGTTCTCGAGGTCGTGGTGACGCTGACGCCGGATCAAGGCCGGCAGCAGGACAAGGACGACTTCTCAGCCGTCAGCGCGTCCGCGCGGACCTGGTGGGCGGAGCACTGGAGCACCGGTGCCGCGGTCAGCCTCGCCGGGAGCACGGACGCGCGCGCTGAAGAACTGGAACGTCGCATCGTGCTCTCGCAGTACCTCATGGCCGTCAACAGCGCCGGAGTCATCCCTCCCGCGGAGTCCGGTCTGACGTACAACACCTGGTCGGGCAAGTTCCACCTCGAGATGCACTGGTGGCATGCGGCGCATTTCCCGATGTGGGGCCGAGGGCACCTGCTCGAGCGCAGCCTGGGCTGGTATCACGACGCCCTGGAGGCGGCGAGGGCGACCGCCCGCCGGCAGGGCTATCGCGGAGCCCGCTGGCCGAAACAGACCGATCCGTCCGCGCGCGAGTCGCCGAGCAACATCGGCGTCTTCCTCCTGTGGCAGCAGCCGCACGTGATCTACCTGCTGGAGTTGCTGCGTGGTGAGGGGCGCGAGGAGTCGTTCCTGCGTGGTCACTACCCGCTCGTCGAGGCGACCGCCGACTTCATGGCCGACTTCGCCGAGGAACGCGACGGATCGTACGTGCTGCCGCCTCCGCTCATTCCCGCGCAGGAGAGCTACCTCGTCGATCGGGCGACGACCGCCGATCCGACGTTCGAGCTGGCGTACTGGTCGTGGGCGCTCGGCGTGGCGAACGAGTGGCGAACCGAGCTCGGTCTCGAACCGAGCCGGGAGTGGGACCGGGTGGCGCGGAACATGCGCCGGCCCGCGTTGCTGCCCGACGGAACCTACGCCGCGATCGCCACGCCCCCGCTGCTGATCCGCAAGGATCACCCGTCCATGCTCATGGCGTTGGGGTGGCTGCCGGACACGCGCCTCGTGCAGGCGGCCACGATGTCCGCGACGCTCGACTCCGTATGGGAGCACTGGGACCTGCAGTCCAGCTGGGGCTGGGACTACCCCGTCATGGCGATGACCGCGGCCCGCCTCGGCGACGCCGGCCGGGCGATCGACGCCCTCCTGCTCCCGTCGCCCAAGAACGTGTTCCTGCCCAACGGACACAATCCGCAAATGCCGGGATTTCTCACCATTTATCTGCCGGCGAACGGCGGGCTGCTGGCCGCGATGGCGCACATCGCCACGGCGGTGAACCAGGGGGCAGGGCTTCCCGACGGTTGGGTGATCACTTCAGAAGGACTGGGCGCGCTTCCCCGCCCCAGCGCCATGTCCACCCCTGAGTAGCTCTTCACGCACACGGAAGGAGAGGCGAGGACCATGGGTACGAACTCCACAGCACGCATCGCCAGTCGTCGCACCATCATCGCGGCCGGATCATGGGCGATTGCTGGGACGCTTGCTCTGGCCGGCTGTTCGTCGTCCGAAAAGGCCGCCACCGGGGCCGTCGGACTGACGTTCATGAACCAGTCGCGCGGGCAAGAGGCCGCGCTCACCCAGCTCGCGAAGCAGTACACCACGAAGACCGGCATCAAGATCACCATTGACTCGCCCGGACCGGCCGACTACCTGCCCAAGCTCCAGGCCAAGGCGCAGTCCAGATCCATGCCCGACATCTATTCGTCATTCGCCGCGACTGAGATGGCGCCGTTCTACAAGGCCGGCTGGGCGATGGACCTTTCCGCCGAGTTGAATGCCGGTTGGAGCAAGAACTTCAGCCCCGCCGTGCTCAAGATGTCGACCTTCCAGGAAGGCAACAACCTCGGGGTCAAGCCCGGTATCTACTCGGTGCACTGGGAGACGCAGACGTACGGCTTCCTGATCAACCCGGCGCTGACCGGAATGTCGGCGGACAAGCCGCCCGCGACGACGGCCGCGTTCACCGACGCGCTCGCCGCGAAGGGAGCGAAATTCTCCATCGCGGCCTCGCAAACACCGTTCTTCATCCAGGCCCTGGCCTCGAACTGGCTGACGGACGCCGAAATCGAAGCCACTTTCAACGGGAAAGCCAAGTGGAAACAGGACGGCTGGCGCAACGCCTTCCAGTTCCTGGTCGACCTGAAGAAGGCCGGCGTCATCGCGAACGACGCTCTTCCCGGCGGTCAGGACGACAACCCGAATGTGGAGTCGTCCTTCTTCACCAAGAAGATGGGCGCGATCTTCGACGCCTCTCCCGGGGTCTCGGTGGGTCTGAGGACGAACCCGGAGTTCGGCGACTACTTCTCCGCCGGACTCCCCACGGCTCCTGAAAGCCTCCACGAGCCGCGCTCGCCGGGTGTCCCGGGGAAGGGCGCGGTGATCAACCCGAGGGGCGACCATCCCAAGGAGGCGCTCGCGTTCGTGAAGTGGCTGAGCGAGCCCGCGCAGCAGGCGGTGTTCGCCAAGACCGCTCGCATCCTGCCCAGCAACCCCGAACTCCTCGCCAGCGCGGACATCCCCGGCCAGCTCGCGGGCTTCGCCGCCGGCGTGAAGGGCATGCAAGTCATGTCGACGACCTTCGCCCCTGACGTGAACACCGCGATCAAGGCGGAGTCCCAGCGCCTGGTGCTGGGCGAGGCGACGGTGGACGACGTGCTCGACACCATCCAGGCGGCGCAGGATCGCACGTCATGACGACGTGGCGACTCGCGGTTCCCGTGCGGCGGCGAAGGCCGCCGCGCGGGAGGCGCGCCCTGCGGCGCAACCTGATCGGCTGGTTGTTCCTGGCTCCGGCCATCGCGCTCATCGGGATCTTCACGATCACGCCGTTCGCGCAGGCGATCCTGTTGAGCTTCCAGTCCTGGGACGGCGTCAGCCCCGACACCCCGTGGGTGGGGCTGGCCAACTACGACTTCGTCGCCTCCGACCCGATCTTCTGGGCGTCCATGCGCAACGTCGTCTTCTTCGGTGCCGTCGGTTTCTTCCTCGGCAACGGCATCGCGTTGGTCATGGCGCTGGCCGTCAACAGCGTCGCGCGCGGCAAGACGTTCTTCCGCACCGTCTTCTACCTGCCGGGCGTGTTGTCGGTGGTCGTCGTCGGTCTGCTGTTCTCCTTCATCCTGGCCCCTGGGTCCGGCATCCTCAACCGGCTGCTCGGCCTGGTGGGTCTGGGCACGCTCCAGCAGAACTGGCTCGGCGACCCGGCCGTCGCGCTGCCTGTCGTGGCGGCGGTGTTCGTGTGGTTCCACTGGGGGTTCGGCTTCCTGCTCTTCCTCGCCGGGCTGCAGGACGTCCCGAAGGAGCTGTACGAGGCCGCCGACCTCGACGGCGCGAACCGCTGGTCGAAGTTCCGGTACATCACCTGGCCGCAACTGGCCCCGGTCACGTCGATCGTCAGCCTGCTCACCCTGCTCGCCGCGCTCCAGATCTTCGGAACCGTGCAGGTGCTGACCAACGGCGGACCAGGCAATCACACGATGGTGCCGACCCTCGCGATCTACAACGAGGCGTTCGTCAACTGGCGTTACGGCAGCGCCGCGGCCATGTCGGTCATCTTCGGCGGCGCCCTCGTGCTGCTGTCCGTCCTCCAACTCGCGATCACCAGGCGGAGGTCCCGCGTATGAGCAGCCGGACGACAGGAAGGGCCGTGGAGATGCCCGTCGCCTCAGCACCGGCTCGCCCACCCCGTCGGGGGGTAGGCCTCGACAGGGTCGGCCTGTACGGACTGCTGGGCGTGGCCGCACTGATCGCGCTGTTCCCGCTGCTGTGGATGCTGTCCGGATCCCTGCAGAGCCTCACGGAACTGCTCTCGAACGAGCGCTTCCTGCCGGCCGACCCGCAGTGGGGCAACTACGTGACCGCGTGGGTCCAGGGCGAGCTCGGCGTCTACCTGCGCAACAGCGTGATCTACACCGGATCCGCCGTCATCGGCATCCTGCTGGTCTCCAGCCTCGCCGGGTACGCGCTCGCCCGGCTCGACTTCGCCGGCAAGGGCGCGTTCACCTTCGTCATCCTCGCCGTGATGATCATCCCGGCGCCCGCCATGTTCCTCGCCCAGTACAAACTGCTCATCTCGCTCGGCCTGACGAACAACCCCGTGGGCTATGTCCTAGTCCTGATCACCTCGGGCATCCCGATGTCGACGCTCATCATGCGCAGCTTCTTCGTCAGCCAGCCCCGCGCTCTGGAGGAGGCGGCCGCGCTGGACGGCGCCGGTCCGCTGCGCATCTTCTGGCACGTGATCCTCCCGCTGGCCAGGCCCGGCATGGCTGCCGTGGCGGTCATCCAGGGGCTGGGGGCGTGGAATGAGTACCTCATGGCGCTCGTCCTGTTCGACGACAACTCCCTCATGCCCATCCAGCGCGGTCTGACCTCCTTCACCTCCGCCGAGACGCCGCAACAGCAGATCCTCCTGGCCGCCACGACCATCTCGATCGTGCCGGTGGTGATCTTCTACCTGATGGCGCAGCGTCACATCGTCAAGGGCATCGGCGCGGGCGCGATCAAGTAAGCAGGGCCCGCCGGCACCGCGGGTGCGCACGTGCGCGGGGCGGCTCGGGGCGCGGTGCCGGTGTTGCCACCGGTCCGTTTCCCCGTGCCGCCGTCATCCCGCCGCGCGGCGGCGATGGAAAGGCCGTTCCCCGGCTGGATCCAGCCGATCTCTCCGACCCCGAGTCCTATAGGGGTTTGTACGGTGGCAGGCGTGTGGGAAAGTGACGGTTGAGCCCGGTGATCAGGAGCAGCCGGTCGACCTGCGGGGGGATCCCGGACAGCAGCAGCGGTATGGCGTTGCGCCGCGCGTGATCGTGAATGCTCACCAGGGCGCCCAAGCCGGCCGCGTCGATGAACGACAGCCCGCTCAGCTCCATGACGACCTCGTCGATCTTCCGGTGTCCGTTGAAGGTCTCCCTCAGGACGTCGAGCAGGTGGTCACGCAGCACCGAGGTGGTGGCGATGTCCAGCTCCCCGGAGACGTGCACGATAACTTTCGCCCCCTGACGGCTTGTCGTCAGGTGCAGTGGCTCCATGGGCTCGGCTCCCCTGTTGTGTTCCCACACTGGAACATCTGCCGACTGTGGAGCCTTCTCCCCATCGGGCCCCTCACGAGCCCGGGGACATGCCCGGCCGCCAACTTCGACACCTGACGTGGCGCGGGGTCCGGACGCCACAAGGAATCGCAAATGCGATTTGCACCAGATGTGTGGATTGTCACTTTGTGTAACCGTGTGCTTCCAGAACGAAGTGTACAAGTCCTTTGAAGCTCAGAGGGTCAAGAGCTGTGATACGAGCCAGAAATGATGACCACAGTTCACTAACTGCTCCGGCGGGCGCCTCTGGGGATTGCTGTAGGCCTGGGGGAAATTCCACCAGATTTGCCTGATCTGTACTGATATTGGGCTCGCCAGGCGGCCCCGATGCCGCCCGCCACGAAGGCAGCCGAGCGCTCCTCCCAGCCCGCCGTCGGCAGTTCGTCCTTGCTCTCGAACAAGCTGATACATGGAGCGCTTCGACACCCCCGCCGCCTCCAACGGCCGCTCTCGGGAACTCGGCTTCGCCTCGATGGTCAAACCGCGGGGATAACGCGGTTCCGGCGAAACGCAACCGATCGGTTTGCGACGGAGTTTCCAGGTGATACCCGACGCCGTTCAGTTCGCTGAGTGCGCCCGTCGCCCGGTCGAGGAGCCCGGACAGCGGGGTCGTCCCGTCGCCAGGACCTCACGCGGTGCGTACCCTCACGATCATGTTTCCAGCAGGACGCGCACGTCCCAGGGGCCGAGCCGTACCTGTGCGCCGGGCTCGTGCCCGATGTCGTCGAGCACATCGCGCACTGCGACCGGGATGGTCACCGTCGTCTCCTGCCAGGTCCAGTTGTGCAGGAAACGGACCCGGCGGCCGTCCGTGGCGGTGGCGCCGGTGCAGGTGACGCCGGTCGGCAGCAGCCCCCAGGGTCCGGCGTCCGGCAGCAGCCAGCGAAACAGGGACTCGCCCAGGGCGGGGTTCGGGATGGTGCCGACGTAGGTGATCCGGCCCTGCCCATGTCGGTGGGTGGTGACGGCGGCGAACCGCCCGAAGTGCGGGTGGTCATAGGTGGCGAGAACGTCGGCGCCGTCGGTGTGCAGCCCGTCCGCCCAGCGGGTGCCGGCCGCGTCTTCGGGCAGGGTCAGCGGCGAGCCGTCAGGGGCCTGCAACGGCAGCTCCGCGTCGAGGTTGCTGAACTCGTCGTACCAGGCTCCGGCGGCGTGGGCGAGGCGGGCGGGCTGGACGTCGCGGCGGGCGCGGGCCTCGTGGTCGGCGTAGCAGGACCGCGGCCCCAGCACCAGGTGCCCGCCTGCACCGGCGTAGGCGGCCAGCCAGTCCAAGGTGGCGTCGTCGGCCACGTACAGCCCGGCGGCCACCAGCACCGGGTGCCTGTTGGCCATTTCGGCCGGGTCCTCGGCAACGGCTTGCCCGGCATGCAGCACTCGCGTCTGAAGGCCGGCGTCGAACGCGCCCCGGTAGAAGGCGTCGAAGATGGCCTCGTACGAGCGCCCGTCCGGGCCGCCGTCGGATGCGGCCAGGGCCGGCTGGGCGATCATGGCCCACTTGCTGGGGTGGGAGTACAGCATCGCGGCGTTCGCGTCCGGCGTCAGATTCGCGACCAGGTCGCCGGCCCGCTCCAGCTCGACGCCGATGCGGGCGATCTCCCGATAGGTGCGGCCGGGACGCCCGCTGTGGGGCAGCACGCCGCCCCAGTAGGTTTCGCCGCCGAACACCAGCGTCCGCCAATGCCAGTACTCGACCATGGACGCGCCACGGGCGACGAGCGCCCAGGCGGCCTGGCGCCACTGCCCGTCGTATCCGGGCTGGTTGACCCAGGACGGGCCGATGGCTTGGGCATTGGTCTCGGTGACGAAAAACGGCTCCTGGCGGGAGGAGTACATGCGGTCAGCCACCCGGTAGAACGCCCATGTGTCCTGGCTCGCCCAGTTCTGGCCGCCGCCCCGCTGTGCCGGCAGGGCGAGAGCGTCCTGCATCCCGTAGTACGGGTTGCCGGTGGCGACGTCGAGCCGCCGGGTCAGGTCGTCGTCGGCGACGGCGGGCCGGTCGTAGGCGATGCAGGTGGTGACGAACTGATCGGTGCGGGCGTATTCGCGGACGATGTCAGCCTGCCAGGCGATGAACTCGGTGACCTGGTCGACCTGGAAGCGCCGCCAGGCCTGCTCGTACTGCGGTTGGACGTTGCCGTCCGGCCTCCACAGATCGGCCCAGTCCGACAGCCGGTGCGACCAGTAGACCAGCCCCCACTCCTCGTTCAGCGTTTGCACGTCGCCGTACTGCTCGCGCAGCCGGTTCACGAAGCGCTGGAAGATGCCGTGGTTGTGCAGGAGGTGCAGGCCTGGCTCGTTGTCGACCTGGTAACCGATGACGGCGGGATGATCGGCGTAGCGCTCGACGACCTTGCGGATGATGCGCTCGGCGTGGAAGCGGAACGCCGCGTGGGTGAAGTCCATTTCCTGGCGCGCACCCCAGCCCATACGCTGCCCGGTCGCCGCCTCACCGGCGATCTCCGGGTAGAGGCGGGCCAGCCAGGGCGGCGCGGCGTAGGTGGGCGTGCCGAGGATGACGCCGATGCCGCGCTCGTGCGCGCCGTCCAGCGTCGGTTGCAGCCAGTCCAGGTTGAAGTGGCCGTCGTCCGGCTCCCAGGTGGACCAGACGGATTCGCCGACCCGGATGACGGAGAAGCGCGCTTCGGCCATCAGGTCAAGGTCGGTCTTCAGCAGTTCGGCGGGGTGGTATTCGGGGTAGTAGGCGGCGCCGAACAGTACTCGCGACATGCGGATTCCTTCGCGGTCGTGGTCTCGGACAGGAAGGCGCGCTCACTGCTGGTGAGCACGCGGGGCTTGCCGATCAGCTCGAACGATCCGCTCAGCGCGCGGTCGTCGGAGTCGAAGCCGAGGAAGACCTCGACGGTGGCGGGTTCGACGGCGAAGTCGTGGGCCAGGTTGGTGCAGCCGAGCTGGGCGGCCGAGACGTGGAAGGTGACGCGGCAGGACTGGCCGGGGGCGAGTTCGACGCGGTGGAATCCGGCGAGCTGCTGCGCCGGGCGCGTGACGCCCGAGGTGTTGATCCGCAGGTAGAGCTGGACGAGCGTGGCTCCGGCGAGCGCTCCGGTGTTGGTGACGGTGGCGCTGATGTCTGCCGTGCCGGTCGTGTCCACCTCGGGATCGCATGCCAGGTCAGTGAGCGTGAAGTCGGTGTAGCTCAGACCGTGGCCGAAGGCGTACAGCGGCGTGGCCTCCATGTCCAGGTAGTGCCGGGGGATGTGGGCCGGGAGCGGGCTGCGGTAGCCGGTGCCTGCCTTCTGGTGGTGATGGACCGGGATCTGGCCGCTGTGGCGGGGGACGCTGTAGGGCAGCTTGCCACTGGGATTGACGGCGCCGAAGAGCACCTCGGCCACCGCCTTGGCCCCGTACGGCCCGCCGAAGGTGCTCACCACGATCGCGGCGGCCTCGCGTACCACCTCGGGCAGCGCGTAGGCCCGCCCCTGGACGAGCACCACCACGAGTGGCTTGCCGGTGGCGGCCACCGCCTCGGCGAGCCGGGCCTGAGCGGCGGGCAGCGAGATGTCGGCGGAGTCGCTGTCCTCTCCCTCGGTGCGTTCACCGGTGAACCACAGACTCGCGCCGCCCAGGGCGAGCACCACGACATCGGCTCCGCGGGCGGCTTCCACGGCCCGCTCCACCGCCTCCTGCCCCAGTGGCCGGGTCATCGTGCAGCCCGGCTCGGTCAGCACGTCGCCGGCGAATGTGGCGATCTCCTCGGCGAGCGGACGGGCTCCATAGCGGTCGCGGGCCAGGGCCGCCACGTCCACCGGTGAGAACAGCCTGTCGAACCATGAGGATTTGATCTCCTCGGCGCCCGCCATGGTGCCGTGTTCGCCGAGCTCCAGGCCGTTGACCGCCTCCCGCCACGCCGGATAGGTGTAGGTGGCGAACTGCCGGATCACGGCGTCGGCGTGCGGGCCGATGACCGCTACGGTCAGCCCTTCCTGAGGCAGGGGCAGGGTGCCGTCGTTCTTGGCGAGCACCACCGACCGGCGGGCGAGCTGCTGCGACAGCGTCTCGCCCTCGCGCGCCACGGCGGTGATGTCGATGTGCTCCTGCGGATACGGGTTCTCGAACAGCCCGAGTTCGAACTTGGCCCGCAGCACCCGCCGTACGCAGGCGTCGACGTCGCGCACGTCGAGCCGCCCCTGTTCCACCTCCGCGACGAGCGCGGACCCGTAGGCGAACGGTGTCGGGAACTCGACGTCCAGCCCGGCGGTGATCGCCAGCCGGCCCGCCTCGCCGGGGGTCGACGCGGCCCGCTGCCGGGTGACCACTTGTTCGAGGGTCGCGTAGTCGGCCGACACGAAACCGTCGAAGCCGAGTGTCTCGCGCAGCAGGCCGGTGAGCATCTCCCGGGAGATGCCCGCCGGGATGCCGTCGATGTCGGCGTAGCCGTTCATCACCGACTTCAGGCCGGCGATCTGGATCGCCGCCTCGAAGGGGTAGGCGAACAGGTCCCGGGTCTGCCGGGAACCCGCCTCGAACGCCGACTGGTTGCGCCCGCCCGCCGTGACGGCATAGCCGAGGAAGTGCTTGCCCGTGGCGAGCACGCCCTCGGCGAGGTCGGCGCCCTGCAGACCGCGGGTGAAGGCGACGCTGAACGCGGCCGCCAGGTACGGATCCTCACCGTAGGTCTCGTGCACCCGGCCCCACCGGGGATCGAGCGCGACGTCCATCACCGGTGACAGCGCATGCGGCAGCCCTGTGCGGCGCATCTGGCGGCGGATGAGGTCCGTCATCTCCTCCACCAGCTCAGGGCTCCAGGTGGCGGCGAGCCCGATGGCGGTCGGGAAGACCATGTGACCGCCCGCGAGGAACCCGTTCAGCGCCTCGGCATGGAGCAGCGCCGGAATGCCGAGCCTGGTCCCCGTCACGAACCGATGCTGGATCGTTCCTACCAGGCGTGCCAGTTGAGCGGGGTCGTCGACGATCAGCTGGGCGACATGACCCGGCGGATTCACCAGCAGTTCCTCGGCGCACTCCGCAGCTGAGCCGTCTGCGCGGACCAGGGACCACGGCATGACCGAGGTGAGCTGGCCGCATTTCTCCCCCAGGGTCATCTCCCTCAGCAACAACTCGGCTCGGTCATCGGCCGGCAAGCTGGTATCGCCATAGTTCGTCACTGTCGGTTCCTCAGTCGATGAAGTCGATGAAAATGAAGTCGATGAAGGTGTGGGTGCCCGGACCGGCGCTCTCGTGACGGCCCGGGGATGATCCATTCGGCCTGCCAGTCGGCGGCGGCGAGCAGTCCCATCTCAAAGGCGGCCGGCGCCGACCACTCACTCTCGCCGGTGTCGGTCCACACCTTGACCTGCCATTCCACCTGTTCGGCCGAGCGCAACGGCGGTCCGGCATAGGGCACCAGGACGCTTTGGGCAGAGGAGATCCGGCCGCTGTCCCAGCCGTTGCTCGTCCGGATCCGATAGGCGCTCTGTTCGGCGGAGCCCGCGGGCGGCCGCCACGACAGCCGGGGTTGGGTGACGCGGATGCCGAGCGTCTCGTCGAGGTGCTCGACACGCAGGGTTGTCGCAGGGGGCCTCATGTCACTTCCTGGTGCGATGAGTGAGGATCATGTCGTGGTACGCGCGCCTTCAGGGTTCACCGGATGGTGCCGGGGCGGATGGGCACGACGCCGTGGCGCTCGGGAGGGGAACCCGGATCGTGTGCAACGTTCGACACGGGAGCGTATAGAGGCGATTTAAGCCACGTCAAGGACGTTCTGGGTCGTTTAGGCAATGGTCTACACAGATCCGATACTCTGGCCCGCGTGGACAACGGCGCGGCCGACACTGCTCAGGGGAACGACAAGGCCGGTCCGGGCCCTGGTTCAGGTGCCGGACAGATGGCGCGGCGCCGGGCACGAGGGAGTTCCGCGCCGCCGTCCTCCGACCCGCATCGCGTGACGATTCATGACGTCGCACGTGAGGCGGACGTCTCGATGTCGGCCGTCTCGAAGGTGGTGCGCGACGCCTACGGCGTCAGCCCCGAGATGCGGGAGAAGGTCACCGCGGCGATCGAGAAGCTGGGGTACCGACCCCACGCGGGCGCGCGGGGCATGCGGGGGCGCTCGTACACGATCGGGGTCATGCTCACCGAGCTCACCTCTCCGTTCCAGCCGGAGATCGTCCAAGGGATCACCGGAGAGCTCGAGACCAGCCCGTTCCAGGAGATCCTCATCGCCGGCGGCACCACTCCCGAGCGCCATCAGCGCAGCATCGAGGCTCTCGTCGATCGGCAGGTCGACGGGCTCATCCTGATCCAGCCGTGGACGAGTCAGGCCTGGCTGGAGCAGCTCGCGTCGAGACTGCCCACCGTGGTGATCGCGCGCCACGGCCACACCTTCGTCTACGACACGGTCGTGGACGACGACCATGCGGGCGCGCGTCTCATGGTCGATCACCTCGTGGCTCTCGGCCACCGGAGCATCGCGCACATCAGCGCACCGTCGCAGGACCTGCCCGAACCCTTCATCCTTTCCCACACGGCGCGCTGCCAGGGCTACGTCAAGGCCATGCGCCGGCACGGGCTCGAACCGTACGTCATCGAGAGCACATACTCGGAAGAGGGCGGCTATCGGGCAGCCGCCGAAGCGCTCGCCGGCCCCACTCCGCCGACCGCCATCTTCGCCGGCGCGGACATCGCCGCGCTCGGCGTGCTACGCGCGGCGGAAGAGCGCGGTATCCGAGTGCCGGAGGACCTCACGGTGACGGGCTACGACAACATCTACGTCACGACGATCGGCCGGATCTCTCTCACCACCATCGATCAGTCGGGCAACCTCACCGGCGCGAGCAGCGCGAGACTTCTTCTGGAACGACTCGACGGCCGCACGCAACCCGTCAACTACGTCGTGGCGCCGCGCCTGATGGCCCGCCACACGAGCGCGCCGCCGCCCCGGTCGTAACGGCCGGGCCGAGACATCTGAAGCTGCTTCCTGCTCCGCAGCCTCATTGTCATCGCCTGGCGTGCAACGTTGCACGCTCATTCGTGCGAGGACCGATCGTCCTCGGAGCGAGCGACGAGGAGCCAGTCCCGGCCGTCAGGGGGTGGCTGTCGGCATGTGGGCTCCTCAGTGATTGAGCGGTCAGAGCAGAGCCGAGCCTGGTCGCGCCGGTCGGCGTTCCCGCGGTGCCGTCAGGTGCGGTCCCGGTCTGGCGGCGGGGCGCTCGTGCCGCGGACGACGAGCCGCGGGCTGATCACGTGGTGCACCGGCTCGACTCGGCCGGTGAGCCGTTCGAGGAGGAGCCGCGCGCTGTCCGCGCCAGTGTTCTGCGCGGACTGGTCGATCGTCGTGAGGGAGATTCGCCCGATCGTGGACATGAAGATGTTGTCGTACCCGACGACCGTGAGGTCCTCCGGCACGCGCAGCCCCCGCTCCTCTGCGGCCCGCAGGACGCCGAGAGCGGCGATGTCGGCACCTGCGAAGATCGCGGTGGGGGGAGTGGGACGAGCGAGTGCCTCGACTGCCGCTTCGTAGCCGCCCTGCTCGGTGTGGGAGGTGACGATGACGTCGGGCTCCAGGTCAAGCCGCCGCATCGCCTGCGTGTACCCGTCGGAGCGCAGCGTGTTGGACACCACGAACGGTCGCTCCAGGCCCCATGAGGACTGGCCGATGTGCACGATCCGTTCGTGTCCGAGGCCGACGAGGTGCTCGACCATGAGCCGAGTGCCTTCGTCCTCGTCGTCGACGACCGTGTCGTAGCTCGTCGAACCGCCGTGCCGGGCGACGACGACCGTCGGCACCCTCTTTCCGAGGTCCTCGAGCCACTCGGGGTCCATGAACGGTGAGATGAGGACGAGTCCATCGACCTGGCGGTCCAGCAGCGCCTCGATGCTTCGCCGCTGCAATCCGGGGTCGCTGCCGGCGTTGACGATGATCGGCTGAAAGGGGGTCGTCCCAAGCTTGCCCGTCAACCCCTCGACGAGTTCGGGCTGGAAGGGCGAGGAGATCGCCGTCAGCGTGACACCGACGGTGTACGACCTGCCGCGCATGCCACGCGCTCCGGCGTTCGGCCGATAGCCGAGCTCGTCGATGGCGGAACTCACACGGGCGCGCATCTGCGGGCTCACGCCGTACGCGTCGCGGAGCACCTTGCTCACCGCGGAGGGGGACACACCCGCCTTGCGGGCGACGTCCTGAATCGTCGCGCGGCGCACGGCCTGGTCGTCGGTGGGCCCGCGTCCCCACGACTCGGGACGTTGGCTACGTGAGGTCTCCGCGGACTCACCGCCGACGGCGCTCGGCAAGGGCGCGGCGGCGCTCGCCACGTCGTGCGGCGAGAGGCTGCCGCGGTCGTGTACCGGGTCCTGCCTGCTCGAATACGCCGGCCCATCCTGGGCCTGCGTGGCAGCGGGCTCGGCGAAGAGCGCGCGGACGAACTCTTCGATCGGACCCTTGATGTCGAACTCCGGGTCCAGAAGCCATTGGACCATCAGCCCGTCCTGCACCGCGAGCCAGAGGGCCGCTGCCCGTTCCGGATCGACCCCGTCCCGGAGGGTCCCCACCTCCGCGCACTCCAGGAAGTCGTTGCGCAGGCGCTCGCGGACACGCCGGTAGCGGTTGCTGAAGTAGTCGTGTGAAGGGTGGTCGGGCCGAGAAGCGGCCACTGCTGATTCGGTACGGAGTAGCGCGAACTCGGGCGAACGCCGCCACTCGTCGGCTGCCCTGTGCAGGAGTGCGACGAGCGCGTCGGGGCCACTCGTCCGGTCATCGGGTTCGGGCGACCCTCGTCGCTCTGTCTCAGAGTCCTGCTGCTCGATGAGGGCACGCAGCAACTCGTCCTTGCCCTTGAAGTAGTGGCGCAACCCGGTGTGGGTGATCCCGGCCCGCTGGGCGATCTCCCGGAGGGAGGAGGCGGCGAAACCGCGTTCGGCGAAGCTGCCGAAGGCCGCGCGGAGGATGACGGCTCGCGTCGCCAAGGCGCGGGCGCTCATCGTGGGCGTGCTCTCGGTCATGGCTCTAACTTTCCACCTGGAAGGCAAATCGCCGGTCGGATACGAGTCGCCCTCCCCATTATGTGGGTGGACGGTGTGGCGAAACCTGCTGCTAACTCAGTGCGTTGCTGAATTGTGACCACTGGTCCGCAGGGGTCCCTTGACTCGTTTCCACGAGGTTCCTAGCCTCGGTGTCGATCGATGCACACGCTGAACGGCGGACCTCCCGGCAGGCAGCGCGACGGCCGCTTGAGCGTCATCTTCGCCGCATCGAGGCGATCAGCTGGGGTCACTGCTCATTCGATGCGTCCCATCGATGTCGCGCGGGCCCTCTGACCACAGAGCGGGCCCGCCCACACGCCCTTGTTCACAGGAGTTGGTAATGCCCTACGGTCCTTCATCCATCCTCGGCGACGTGCTACGCGACGAGCGGGCCGCGGACGTGGTCCGCAAACACCTGCCCGGCCTCCAGCGCGATATGAGCGTGCAGTGCATGCACGGCACGCTGGAGCAGGTCACCGGCATCGTGGCGGGGATACGGACCAACCCCGCGGCCAAGGAGGTCTTCTACGCCGAACTGGCCACGGTCGCGGAAACGGCTCACCAGCCGCCGCCCCCTGCCGAGGCGCCGGCCGTTCCATCCTTGGATTACGAGTGCGCGGATGTGCCCATCGGCAGCGCCCGGCTTCTGCGGCAGGAGGGCGCCACCCAATGGCGGACGTTCGAGCTGGAACTGCACGGCCCGGCACACGGCAACCCGTTCACCGAGGTCACCCTGCGGGCCGAATTCCGCCTCGGCGAGCGCAGCCTCGCGGCACATGGTTTCTACGACGGCGACGGGGTCTACCGCATCCGGTTCCTGCCCGACGAGGAAGGCGGCTGGAGGTTCCAGACGTTCAGCAACGCCCGTTCCCTGGACGCGATCGCGGGGGAGTTCCGCTGCGGGCCGGCTGACAGCGGCGATCACGGTCCGGTCCACGCGCACCGGACCCACCACTTCCGCCACGCCGACGGCACCCGCTACCTCCCCGTGGGCACCACCGCCTACGCATGGACCCATCAGGGCGACGAACTGGAGGAACAGACCCTCCAGACCCTCATGAGCAGCCCGTTCAACAAGATCCGCATGTGCGTCTTCCCCAAGTCGTTCGTCCACAGCACCAATGAGCCGCCGCGTTACCCCTTCGAGGGCTCGCTCGATGACGGCTGGGACTTCCAGCGTCCGAATCCCGGCTACTTCCGCCATCTCGAGCGGCGCATCGCGCAGCTCGGCGCGCTCGGCATCCAGGCAGACCTCATCCTCTTCCACCCCTACGACCGCTGGGGGTTCTCCGACATGGGCGCCGCGGCCGACGACCGCTATCTGCGCTACGTGGTGTCCCGCCTGGCGGCCTATCCGAACGTGTGGTGGTCGCTGGCCAACGAGTACGACCTCATGTGGGCCAAAGACGTCACCGACTGGCACCGCTTCGCCGCCGTGATCGGCGAGCACGATCCGCACGACCATCTGCTCAGCGTGCACAACTGGGTCGAGCTCTGGGACAACAACGCGTCCTGGGTCACCCACGCCAGCATTCAACGGGCGCCGGACGACACCGCCGAATGGCGCACCCGCTGGCGCAAGCCCGTGGTGGTCGACGAGTGCGGCTATGAGGGCGACATCGAATGGGGCTGGGGCAACCTCATGCCGCAGGAGATGGTGCGCCGTTGCTGGGAAGGCGTGGTGCGCGGCGGCTACGTCACGCACGGCGAGTGCTTCCTGGCCGACGACGACGTTCTGTGGTGGGCCAAGGGCGGGGCTCTCAAGGGCGAGAGCACGCCCCGCATCCGGTTCCTGCGGGCCGTCCTCGACGAGTTGCCGGCCGACGTCGCCGGCATCGATCCCTTGCCGGCCGACTTCGACGTCCCGGTCGGTGGTGTCGAAGGCCGCTATTACCTCGCCTACCTCGGCCACATGCAGCCCCGCCGGCGGACCTTCTCACTGCGCCCGGGGCCCCGCTACCGGGCCGACATCGTGGACACCTGGAACATGACCATCACCGAACTACCCGGCAGTTACGAAGGAGAATTCGCGCTGCCGCTGCCCGGCCGCCCCTACCACGCGATCCGCCTGCGGGCGATCGAGGACTGACTCGATGAGGCGTGGGACGAACGCCCGCCGAGATCGCGTCCGCCGGTGAGCGGCCCGGTCAGCTCACCGTCCGTGCCGTCTCCGGCGGCCTGGGCGCGTTCCGGCCGGACTTCATCGGTCGTCGCCAGCGCCATATCAGGAGTGTCTTCGAGACCCGGATCGACGCCTCTGACGGCAAAGGCGGCCTCGGGCTGCGCTTCGACGACGACTTCACCATCGCCCTGATCGCCGAAAAGGCGCCGGCGGGAGCCGGGACGCAGGTCACGGCGCGGGCATGCCTGCCGACGAATCAGGCACCGAGACGCACCTGGCCGAGCTCGACGGCCGCTTCTGGGCAGCCGAGACGGCGGCACCGTTCACGGGCCGAGTCGCCGGCATGTTCGCCGAGGAAGGCGTCGTCCGCTTCGCGCACTTCCGCTACCAGGGGGAAGGCCATTCATGAGGTGCCGCGCAGCGTGTCCGGGCCACGCCTCGCGGTGGCGAAGGCCGTCCGCGGATCTCGCCCTCCGCACGTAGCGGCTGCGGCCGTTCTGGGCGGCGAACCCAGGTTTCCGAAGGTTAGACCCATGTTCCAGAAATCGAAACTTTTCCTCAACTGCCTCTTCCCTGAGCGGTGAAGTCTGAGCTAGTCTCGCCGCACGTTCCACAAAATCGATTTAAGTTCCAATAAATGGAATTCCTGGATGTGAGAGCCCATGGGCCGCAGTTCTAGGTGGTACGTCGGCACCGACCGCAACGCCTACATTCACCGGGCATGGATGCGGCGAGGGCTGCCTTCTCGCGCCTTCGAAGGCCGGCCGCAGATCGCGATCGCCAACACCGCCTCCGATCTCGTCCCGTGCAACATGCACCTGGATGAGGTCGCCGAGCATGTCAAAAGGGGCGTCTGGGAAGCGGGCGGTGTCCCGCTGAATCTTCCGGTGGTCTCGCTCGGCGAGACGCAAGTACGGCCGACCGCCATGTTGTGGCGCAACATGGCGGCGATGGCGACGGAGGAGATGCTGCGGGCCAACCCGATCGACGGCGTGGTGCTGCTCGGCGGCTGTGACAAGACCATCCCCGCCCTGCTCATGGCCGCCGCCTCGGTGGACCTGCCCGCGGTCGTCGTCCCCGGCGGCCCGATGCTCACCGGTCACTTCCGTGGCCGGCCGCTCGGCTGCGGCACTGACGTGTGGAGGCTGAGCGAGGAGGTGCGCGGCGGGAGGCTGAGCGAGGCCGAGTTTCTGCGCTCGGAGTCGTCCATGATCCGCAGCAAGGGCCACTGCAACACGATGGGCACCGCTTCCACCATGGGCCTGCTGGCCGAGGCGCTCGGCATGACCCTGCCCGGCCTGGCCGGCACCCCGGCCCCGGACAGCCGTCTGCTGGCGGGCGCCCACGAAAGCGGCGGCCTCGTCGTGGAGATGGTCGCCGCCGACCGCCGTCCCAGCGTTGTGCTCACGCGTGCATCGTTCTCCAACGCCATCGTCGCTCTGGCCGCGATCGGCGGCTCCACCAACGCCGTGGTGCACCTGCTGGCCATCGCCGGCCGACTCGGCGTCGAGCTGACGCTCGACGACTTCGATCGCATCGGCTCGGGCGTACCGCTGCTGGTCGACCTGCAGCCCGCAGGCCGGCACCTCATGGACGACCTGTACCGCGCCGGCGGCCTGCACGCGGTGCTGCACCAGGTCCGCGACCTGCTCGACCCCGAGGCGATCACGGTCACCGGCCGCCCCCTCGTCGATCACCTCGACGAGGCCACCATCCACGACGGCGACGTCATCCGTACCCGCGACCAGCCCGTGCTGCACGACGCCGGCATCGCCGTGCTGTACGGCAACCTCGCCCCTGACGGCGCCGTCATCAAACCGGCCGCCGCCTCCTCCCACCTGCTCAAGCACCGCGGGGCCGCCCTGGTCTTCGACTCCGTCGAGGACCTGCACGCCCGCCTCGACGACCCCGACCTGGACGTCACCCCGGATTCGGTGCTGATCCTGCGCGGCTGCGGCCCCAAGGGCTACCCCGGCATGCCCGAGGTCGCCAACCTCCCCCTGCCTCCCAAGCTGCTCGCCCAGGGCGTCCGTGACATGGTCCGCATCTGCGACGGCCGGATGAGCGGCACCGCGTACGGCACCGTCGTGCTGCACGTCGCTCCGGAGGCCGCCGCCGGCGGCCCCCTGGCCAAGGTCCGCACCGGCGACATGATCATCCTCGACGTCCCGGGGCGGCGGCTCGACATCGACATCCCCGACGAGAAACTGGCCGCGCGCGAACCCGCTCCGGCCGCCGTGAACGCCTTCGCCCGCCCATCCCGCGGCTGGCAGCGCCTTTACCTCGAAACGGTCCAGCAGGCCAATACCGGTGCCGACCTGGACTTCCTCGTCGGCTCCAGCGGCGATCACGTGCCGCGCGAATCTCACTGAAAGGACAGCATGCGCACAGCGCTCATCACCGGCGGCGCCGGCGGCCTGGGCAAGGCCGCCGCCGCCCGCCTGGCGGCCGACGGCGTCAAGGTCATCACTCTCGACATCGCCGACGACGCCGACATAGTGTGCAACGTTGCCCACGCCGATGCCGTGCAGGCCGTCGCCGAAGAGGTGGGCCCGATCGACATCCTCGTCAACTCGGCCGGAGTCGTCGGACCCACCGCACCGCTGTGGGAGATCCCTCTCGACGGCTGGCGAAGCACCTTCGAGGTCAACGTGCACGGCACCTTCCACACCTGCCGGACCTTCGTGCCCGGCATGCGTGAGCGCGGCTGGGGCCGCATCGTGAACATCGCCAGCATGGCCGGCAAGGACGGCAACCCCAACATGGCGCCCTACTCCGCCACCAAGGCCGCCGTCATCGCGCTCACCAAATCGCTCGGCAAGGAGCTCGCCACCAGCGGCGTGCTCACCAACGTCATCGCCCCGGCCGTCATCGAGACCCCGATGAACGCCGACACCGGCCCCGAGGCGCTGGCTCACATCACCAGCCTCATCCCCATGCGCCGGATCGGCCGCCCCGAGGAGGTCGCCGAGCTCATCGCCTGGCTGACCTCCGACAAGGTCAGCTTCTCCACCGGAGCCGTCTACGACATCAGCGGCGGCCGCGCCACCTACTGACCGACCTTTCCCTTCTGGAGGAAACGATGGCGACAGTCCTCAGCCACGAGGTGCGGCGCCGCGCGCCCCGAGCCCGCCCACCTGGCCGGCGCCGCACCATCGGCCGGAGCCTGTGGTGGTTCGTCATACCGGGCCTCGTGCTCTACCTCTACGTGGTGGTGATCCCCACCGCGCAGGGCGTCTACATGTCGTTCACCAACTGGAGCGTGTATTCGCCGTCCCGCGACTTCGTGGGGCTGCGCAACTACAGGACAATCTTCAACGACGCCACGTCGTCCGACATTCTGGTGCGCACGCTGGTCATCGCCGTGGCGACGACGATCATCCAGAACGTGCTGGGCATGCTGTTGGCGCTGGTCCTGAACGCGCGGGTGTTCGGACGGAACGTGCTGCGGACCGTCATCTTCGCACCCGTCATCGTCTCGCCGCTGGTCTGCGGCTACCTGTTCAAGTACCTGTTCGCTCCGCCGGGCATCGGAGCCGTCAACGACATCCTCCAAGCGGTCGGGCTGGGGAGCCTCCAGGAGGACTGGCTCGGCCGGCCGGGCACCGCGCTCACGGCGGTGATCGTCGTCGTCTGCTGGCAGTTCGTCGGCATGTCGATGGTCATCTACCTGGCCGGCCTCCAGGGCGTGCCGGTCGAGATCGTCGAGGCGGCGTCGATCGACGGCGCCGGCGCGGTGCGGAGGTTCTGGTACGTGGTCCGGCCGATGCTGGCCCCGGCCATCACGATCAATCTGATGCTCGGCCTCATCGGTGGCCTGAAGATCTTCGACCAGATCTACGCGACGACACAGGGTGGCCCCGCCGGGCAGACGGAGACGATCTCCACGTTGATCTTCAAGCAGTTCAACATCGTGGGTGACTACGCCGCGTCCGCGGCGCTCGCTGTCGCGATGGCCGTCGCCGTCGCCGTCCTGTCCCTGATCCAGTTCACGGTCCTGCGCCGGCAGAAGGGCAACTCATGAACGCCAAGCGGCTGGGCAGCGCGCTCAACCATGTCTTCGCGTACGGCAGTGCCCTGCTCTTCGTCGTCCCCCTCTACATCTTGATCAACCTCGCCATTCGACCCGTCGACGACCTGTCGCCCGCGTTCCTGCCGACCACCCGGCCCACGACGGACAATCTGACCCGAGCACTCACGGAGTCGAACCTCGGCCCGGCCATGGTCAACAGCACTGTCCTGACGACGATCTCCTGCCTGGCCATCGTCGTGCTCGCCACGATGGCGGCCTACCCCCTGGCCAGATCGACGGCCAAGCTGTCCAACGCCACCTTCTACCTGTTCCTCGTCGGCTTGCTGCTGCCCTTCCAGGTGGCGTTGCTGCCGCTCTACCTGACGATGCGGGACCTGGGGCTGCTCGGGTCGGTAT
The DNA here is from genome assembly GCF_040648335.1 of Nonomuraea sp. NPDC049158. Classification (NCBI taxonomy): domain Bacteria; kingdom Bacillati; phylum Actinomycetota; class Actinomycetes; order Streptosporangiales; family Streptosporangiaceae; genus Nonomuraea; species Nonomuraea sp. NPDC049158. The sequence goes on along the minus strand of NZ_JBEZDM010000039.1, from coordinate 58,667 downwards.
GGTCGCTGATCATCTACTACGCGGGCCTGCAGATGCCGTTCGCGATCTTCCTGGTGACCACGTTCCTCAGAACCAGCGTGCCCTTGGAGTACGAGCACGCCGCGCGCATCGACGGCTGTGGCGACGTGCGTGCCTTCATCCACGTCGTCGTGCCGCTCCTGCGGCCCGTCCTCGGCACCGTGGTCATCCTCAACGCCGTGGGCATCTGGAACGACTTCTTCACGCCGCTGCTCTACCTGGCCGGCAGCCACCAGGAGACGACCCCGGTGGTCATCTTCCAGTTCGTCGGCCAGTACACCGTCGAATGGCCGCTGGTCTTCTCCGGCCTCCTCATCTCGATGGCCCCGATCCTGCTCCTTTACCTCGTCTTCCAGCGCTACGTGATCCACGGATTCGCCGGAGGGCTGAAGGGCTAACCCTTCGGCCCCAACCCCCCTGGAGAAAGTCAATGCGGATTTCCACCAAGGCGATGGGCTGCGCCCTGCTCGCCGGGCTCTCGCTGGCCGCCTGCTCGACCGCGCCCGCCGACAGCGGCGGCCCGGCCCCCACTTCCACCGCGTCGGGAGCCATCAGCGGCACGCTCACCATCCTCTACGTCAAGATGTTCCAGCCCGCCCTCGAGCCGGTCGTCAAGGCGTTCGAACAGAAATACCCCGGCACCAAGGTCGACGTGAACTACGTCAGCGGGGACGTCGGCAACCTCATCGGAACGCAGCTGCAGGCCGGCACCGCCGCCGACATCTTCGTCACGCTGCCGGGATCCGGCGGCGTCATGAACGTTCACACCCTCGCGGCGCAGGGCAAGCTCCTCGACCTGTCGGACTCGCCGTGGGTGGCCGGCATCCCGCGGCTGTGGCAGAGCGACATGGCGTTCAACGGCAAGACGTACGCCTACCCGGGAACGCTCCAGGGGCTGGGCGCCATCTACAACATGACCAAGCTCAAGGAACTGGGGCTGAAGCCCCCCAAGACCTGGAGTGAGGTGCTCGGCCTGTGCAAGAGCGCCAAGGACCACGGCCTCTACGCCTACGCGCAGGGGCTCAATGACAGCGCGGGCCCCCAGATGATGTTCCTCGCCCTGTCCGCGGACCTGGTGTACGGACCTACCCCGGACTTCTCCACCCAGCTCAAGGAGAAGAAGACCACGGTGCCGGCCTCGCCGTGGCGGCAGGTCCTCGACAAGTACAAGCAGATGAACGACGCCGGCTGCTTCGGCGAAGGCGTGATGGGCCGCACCCGGACCCAGGGTACCGATGAGGTGGCCGCCGGCAAGGCCCTCGGGATCGTCGACGTGGGCGCCGCGATCGCGCCCATCGAGAAGGCGGCGCCGAAGAGCGAGCTCACGATCCTGCCCATGCCGGCCACCGACGATCCCGCCGGCACCTACTTCCCGGCTCTGCCCGGTTTCACGGTTTCGGCCAATGCCCAGGCCAAGAACCCGGCCGCGGCCAAGGCGTTCCTCAACATGCTGGCCGAGCCGCAGAACATCAGCGTGTACGCCAAGGGCTACGCGAGCGTGCCGCTGATCCCCGTCCCCGGCTTCAAGCCGCCCGCCAACCTGGCGGCCCTGAACGAGGCCATCGCCGCCGGGAAGTCCGCCAAGATCGCCGACTGGCCCAACCCCAAGGTCAACGACGTGGCCCAGCAGGGCGTGCAGGCGATCTTGCTCGGCAAGGACACCATCGACGAGGTGCTCCAGAAGATGCAGGAAGCGTTCGAAGGCTAGTCATCCCGACCTCGCGCGTACACACCTCTCGGAGCATCCCATGAAAACAACGCTGCCGCTTACCAGCGCGGTCACCGTCGGAGTCCTGCTCGGCCTGCTACCGGCGCAGAGCGCGAGGGCGGCCCAGGCCGCCGAGTGCGCGGCCCGCACGCCCGGCGGGCCCGTGTGGGTCACCGCCGGCTGCGTCGACCCGCAGTTCGACCGCCCCGTCATCGACAGTGAGACGGATCCGGCCGGCCCCGTGCCGCATCACAAGGTCTCGGGCCACTTCGAGGGCACCACCGTCAAGTTCACCGTCTACCTCCCACCCAAGAGCCAGTGGAAGGGCCGCTTCTTCCAGTACGTCTACCCCCTCCAGGACGAGAACGCCACGGACGACAACATCCGCTTCGGCGCGGACAGCGGCGCCTACACCGTCCAGATCAAGGCAACCATCGGCTACCGGGCCGATGCCGCGGCGGCCAAGTTCGCCAGGACAGTCGCCGCGAACTACTACGGCGAGCAGAGAAGGATCTACGGCTACATCTGGGGCGGCAGCGGCGGCTCGTACCAGACCATCGGTGCCATGGAGAACACGACGGGCGTGTGGGACGGCGCGGTGCCGTTCATCCCCGGGGTGCCGACCTCGATCCCGAACAACTTCTTCGTCCGCGCCTTCGCCCGGGTCGTCCTGCGGGACAAGGCGCGGCAGATCGCGGACGCGGTGAGCCCGGGGGGCTCGGGCGACCCCTACGCCGGTCTCACCTCGGTGGAGCGCGCGGTGCTGCGTGAGGTGACCAGGATGGGTGTGCCGCTGCGGGGCTGGGAGGATCATTCCTACCTGCTCGGCTTGACCGACCCCCAGGGTCTGCTCGGCTACGCGGGCACGATTCGCGCCACAGATCCCACCTACGCCGACGACTTCTGGAGCAAGCCCGGCTACCTGGGTACCGAGCAGTCGCCGCTCGGCGAGCTGTTCCGCGCCGCGAAGGTCGACCACCTGGCCACCATCACGCACGTCGATCCCACGAGCCTGGCCCTGGACAGCGCTCCACCGGAGAGCAGGACCTTCCTGGACTTCACGCTCTACGCCGCCGACGGCACGACGAAGATCGGCGCCCTCACGGGTTCGCTGAACGGCAAGGTGTTCACGCTCGGCGGCGGCAACGCGCCCGAGGTGCTGAAGGCGCTCGCGGCGGGCGTCAAACTGCGCGTCGACAACCGCTGGTCGCTCGCGCTCACCTCCTACCACCGCCACCAGGTCCCCACCCGTCCCGGCTTCTACGCCTGGGACCAGTTCCGTGACGCGAACGGGCGGCCGCTCTACCCGCAGCGCGCGGTCGAGGTGGGCCCGGGCGTGTCCCTCGGCGTCAGCGGCGGCGGCACGCACACCGGCACGTTCACCGGAAAAGTCATCATGGTCGCCAACCTGCTGGACGTCGATGCCTTCCCCTGGGACGCCGACTGGTACCGCAAGCAGGTGGGATCGGAGGAGAACTTCCGTGTCTGGTTCACCGACAACGCCGACCACATCGGTCCCCACACCCCTTACCTGATCGACGGCACCGGCATCCTGCAGCAAGCGCTGCGGGATGTGAGCGCGTGGGCCGAGCGCGGGGTGACACCTCCGAAGTCCACTCGGTACAACGTGACCGACAGCCAGGTCGCCGTGCCGGCGAGGGCCGCGGCACGCCGAGGCGTGCAGCCCGTCATCGACCTGACCGCGCGAGGTCGTACCACCATCGAGGTTCCCGCGGGCAAGCCGGTCACCTTCACGGCCGAGATCCAGACACCTGCGGGAACAGGCACGATCGTGTCAACCGAGTGGGACTTCAAGGGCGACGGAACGTTCAGCGCGCGACCCTTCGGCCCTGCCCGCGCTTCCGCGGAGGTGCGCATGACGTTCACCTACACCAAGCCCGGGACCTACTTCCCGGCGTTGCGCGCCATCGCCCAGCGCGACGGTGACGCGAACACACCCTTCACGAAGATCCAGAACCTGGGCCGCATGCGGGTCGTCGTCCGTTGACCGGCTCCACGAACGGAGAGGAAACACCCTGATGACCTTGGTAGAGACCGGTTTCGACAAGGTGGCGGACGCCTTCTCGCGCACCGTCGCCGGCGACGGGCGCGCCGGCGCCGCGCTGTCGGTGTGGATCGACGGGACGCCGGTCGTCGACCTGCGGGCCGGCGTCGCGGATGAGCGCACGGGGCGCGCGTTCACGTCCGACACCCTCGTGCTGACGTACTCATGCACGAAGGGCATGGCGTCGGTCCTGGTGGCGATGCTCATGGAACGCGGTGCGCTGCCCGCGCTGGACACCCCGCTCGTCGAGCTCTGGCCCGAATTCGGCGTACACGGAAAGGACGGGGTGACCATCGGCGACGCTCTGGCGCACCGGACCGGTCTGTCGGCTCCGCGCCGCGACCTCACCTTCGAGGAGGTGCTGGACAACCTGCTGACGGCGGACGCCCTCGCCGCCCAGGAGCCGCTGTGGGCGCCCGGCGAGCATCACCAGTACCACGCGGTCACGCACGGGGCGATCACCGCCAAGCTCGTCACGCTCGGCACCGGCCAGGTGATCGGGCGCTGCTTCGAGGAGCATGTCGCTCGCCCGCTGAAAGCCGACGTCTGGATCGGGCTTCCGGACTCGCAGGAGCCACGCGTGGCCCGTGTCGTCACGGACGCGCTGGAGGAGGCAACGCCGACGGGCGACCCCGAGGCGATCTTCTGGCTGGAACGCGCGATCAACCTGGGTTGTGGTCTCACGATCGACCACCTCGCCGAACCGCGCTTCCGCCGTGCCGGCCTGGCCGGCGTGACCGGCATGGCGACGGCGAGCGGACTGGCCCGGATGTGGTCGGCGACCGTCACGCCGACGAACGGCGTGCGCCTGATCAACGACGACACCGTGCACGCGCTTCGCGAGGTGCGCAGCGAGGGCGCCCCGTACTTCTTCGTGGGGCCGCCGCCCTATCAGTCCTGGGGCGCCGGGGTCATGGTGCCCTCGGACTGGCAGCGATACCTCTCGCCGGCGTCCTTCGGGCATGACGGGGCGGGCGGACAGGTGGCGTTCGCCGATCCTGAGGCACGGATGGGGTTCGCCTATCTGACGAACCGCATGGGCGACTGGGATCGCGGCAAGTCCGTCGTGGCGGCCCTCGCCCAAGCACTCGGCTGAAGCCGGTCGAGAGGAGAACTTCCTGCTTTTGGAATGATGGTCTAACATTCGGAATCATGTCCGAGCCTATGGAGGAACCCAAGCTCGTCGGGTCCGACCGGGTGCTGGCGGTGCTGGCCGAGCTGGCCCGCCACCCCGACGGGATCGGCCTGGAGGAGATGGCCCGCGCGGTGGCCAGCCCCAAGCCGACCGCGCATCGCGCCCTGGCCGCGCTGCGCCGCGCCGGGTTCGCCGCCCAGAACGGCCACGGCCAGTACGTGCTGGGGGATGAGTTCCTGCGAATGGCCTTCGCTCACCACGAGGCCCGGCCCGATCACGTCCGGGTCACCCCGATCCTCAAGGCGCTGTGCGAGCGTTACGGCGAGACGGTGCACTACGCGGTGCTGGACGGCCCCTCGGTCGTCTACCGCTCCAAGCTGGACCCGGCCGCCGGTGCGGTGCGGCTGACCTCGGTCGTCGGCGGCCGCAACCCGGCCCACTGCACCGGTGTCGGCAAGGTGCTGCTCGCTTACACCCTGCCGGACGAGGACGCGGTGCGCGCGTGGGTGGGCGGCCGGACGCTGGAGCGGCCGACCGAGCGCTCCGTCGGCACGGCCGAGGAGCTGCACGCCGAGCTGGTACGCGTACGCGAGCAGGGCTACGCCGTCGACGACCAGGAGAACGAGCCGGGCGTCAACTGCGTGGCGGTCCCGGCGTACCTGAACTCACCCGCCGTGCCCAGCGGCGCGATCAGCGTCAGCGGCCTGGCCTACCGTACGCCGCTGGACAAGCTCATCGCCGACCTGCCCGCCATCCGCGCCATCGTTTCCGGCAAGGACCTCCCGTGAGGCCCGCCACCGCCCTACTGAAGATTCACGGAGACTGATCTTGTACCTCATGCGCATCGGCGCCCCCGGAGCGGAAAAGCCCGTTGTCCGCGTGGACGACACCCACTACGTCGACGTCTCTGACCTGACGCCCGACTTCGACGAGCGCTTCTTCGGCTCCGGCGGCACGGCTCTGCTGGCCGGGCCGGTCGCCGAACGTATCGCGGCCGGTCAGGTGGCGGAGTTCGCCGGCGAGCGGGTCGGGGCGCCGATCGCCCGGCCGCACCAGATCCTGTGCATCGGCCTCAACTACAGCGACCACGCCGCCGAGACCGGCCAGGCCGTCCCGGATGAGCCGATCCTGTTCACCAAGTCGCCCAACACGCTGGTCGGCCCGTACGACGAGGTGCGGATCCCGCGCGGCTCGACGAAGACCGACTGGGAGGTGGAGCTGGGCATCGTCATCGGCCGCCGCACCTCCTACCTGGACTCGGTCGAGCAGGCCCGCGACGTCATCGCCGGTTACTGCGTGGTCAACGACGTCAGTGAGCGCGCCTTCCAGATGGAGCGCGGCGGGCAGTGGAGCAAGGGCAAGTCCGCCGAGACGTTCAACCCGGCCGGCCCCTGGCTGGTCACCCCCGACGAGATCGCCGACGTCACCGACCTCGGCATGCGGCTGGACGTCAACGGCGTGCGCCGCCAGACGGGCACCACCAAGACGATGATCTTCGATCCGTACGTCATCGTGCACCACCTGAGCCAGTTCATGGTGCTGGAGCCCGGCGACCTGATCAACACCGGCACCCCGCCCGGCGTCGGCATGGGCCACGACCCGCAGATCTGGCTCCAGCCCGGCGATGTGATGGAGCTCGGCATCGACGGGCTCGGCAGCCAGCGCCAGCAGGTCGTAGGGCCCCGCTAGTGCGTGCCCTCGTCCTGACCGGCCCGGGCAAGGCCGAGGTGCGGGAGGTCGACCCGCCGCTCGCCGCCCCCGGCGAGGTGGTCGTGGACGTCGAGCGGGCCGGGGTGTGCGGCACCGACGTGGAGCTGTTCACCGGCGAGATGAGCTACCTGCGCACCGGCCGGTCCTGGTACCCGCTGCGCCCCGGCCACGAGTGGATCGGGGTCGTCAGCGCGGTCGGCGAGGGCGTGGACGACGGCTGGCTGGGCCGCCGGGTCACCGGCGACACCATGCTCGGCTGCGGCCGCTGCGGCCGCTGCCGGGCCGGCCGCCACCACGTCTGCGCCGACGTGGCCGAGATCGGCATCAGCCGCGGCCGTCCCGGAGCGCTGGCCGAGCAGCTCGCCGTGCCGGCCACGGCCCTGCACGCGCTGCCCGGCACGATGGACGCCACGCTCGGCGCGCTGGTCGAGCCGGGCGCCAACGCGCTCAGGGCCTTCCGCGCCGCCGGGCTGAGGGCGGGGGAGCGGCTGCTGGTCCTGGGCACGGGCGCGATCGGACTGCTCGTGGCGTTGTTCGCCCGCGCCGAAGGCGTGGAGGCGCACCTGATGGGCCTCCACACCCCGGATGTCGCGCGGACTCTCGGCCTCACCGGCGTCTGGACCCGGCAGACACTGCCCGCGCTGCCGTGGCATGCCGTGGTCGACGCTTCCAACGCCCCAGAGCTGCCCGCCCTGGCGCTCGACCTCGTCGAGCCCGCGGGGCGCGTCGTCTACATCGGCCTGGCCGGGACGCCGAGTACCCTCGACACCCGCGACCTGGTGCTCCGGGATGTCACCGCCGTCGGCATCCTGGGCGGCTCGGCCGGGCTGGCGGGGGCCATCGCCGCCTATGCCGACGGTTCGCTGGACGCCCGCCCGCTGGTGGCCGCCACGGTGGGCCTGGCCGCGACGGCCGAGGTCCTGGCCGGGCACCGACCCGACGACGCCGGGCCCGGCCCGAAGATCCACATCGATCCGCGACTGTGAGATCCGCGACTGTGAGAGAAGCACGCGTGAGCAGCACAATGCCCCTCCCCGATCCCGCCGTACTGGCGGCGGTGGAGGCAGCCGTCCCCGGCATCGCCCGCACCAGGGCCAGCGACCGGCTCGGCATGGCGCACGACGCCTCGCACTACCTGCTCACGCCGCAGGCGGTGCTGGTGCCCGAGAGCGCGGAGCAGGTGGCGGCGCTGCTGCGTACGGGCCTGCCGCTCACCTTCCGTTCCGGCGGCACCAGCCTGAGCGGGCAAGGGGTCAGTGAACACCTCCTGGTGGACACCCGGCGGCATTTCCGCGGCATCGAGGTGCTGGACGGCGGGGCGCGGGTGCGGGTGCAGCCGGGCGCGGTGCTGCGGCAGGTCAACGCCCGCCTCGCGCCGTACGGCCGCAAGCTCGGCCCGGACCCGGCCAGTGAGTCGGCGTGCACGATCGGCGGCGTCGTGGCCAACAACTCCAGCGGCATGACCTGCGGCACGCACGCCAACGCCTACCAGACCCTGGAGTCGATGACGCTGGTGCTGCCCAGCGGCACCGTCATCGACACCGGCGCCCCCGACGCCGACGAGCGGCTGCGCGCCCTGGAGCCCGCGCTCGCCGAGGGCCTGGAACGGCTGCGCGATCGCGTACGCGCCGACCCCGACTCGGTGCGCCGCATCACCGCCCAGTTCTCGCTGAAGAACACCATGGGCTACGGCCTCAACAGCTTCCTCGACCACTCATCGCCCGCGCAGATCCTGGCCCACCTGGTCATCGGCAGCGAAGGCACCCTGGGCTTCGTCGCCGAGGCGGTGCTGCGCACCGTCCCCGCCCACCGGCTGGCCGCCACCGGCCTGCTCGTCTTCCCCACCCTGCGCCAGGCCATGGCCGCGATGCCCGGCCTGGTCGCCGCCTCGCCCGCCGCCGTCGAACTGCTGGACGCCGAATCCCTGCGCGTCGCCCAGACCGACCCCAAGGCCGACGACGTGCTGCGCGCGCTCGCCGTCGCCGAGCACGCCGCCCTGCTGATCGAATGGCAGGAATCGGGCCCGGATCTGCTGGCCGAACGAGAACGGACGGCCGAGGAGCTGTTCGCGCAGCTGGCGCTGTCGGCCCCGGCCCGGCTGAGCAGGCAGGCGGGCGGCCGGGCCGCGTTGTGGCATATCCGCAAAGGTCTGTACGCCTCCGTCGCCGGCGCCCGCCCCAGCGGCACCACCGCCCTGCTGGAGGACGTCGCCGTTCCGGTGCCCGCCCTGGCCGACCTGTGCGACGAGCTGATCGCCCTGTTCTCCGAGCACCGCTACGAGCGCAGCGTCATCTTCGGCCACGCCAAGGACGGCAACCTGCACTTCATGCTCAACGAGCGCTTCGACACCGACCTGGAGCGCTACGCCGACTTCACCGAGGACATGGTGCGGGCCGTCCTGGCCCGGGGCGGCACGCTCAAGGCCGAGCACGGCACCGGCCGCGTCATGGCGCCGTTCGTGCGCCGCCAGTACGGCGATGAGCTGTATGAGGTGATGCGCGAGGTCAAGCGCCTGTGCGACCCGGCCGGCGCGCTCAACCCCGGCGTCGTCCTGACCGACCGCGACGACGCGCACCTGCGTGACCTCAAGGCCGTCGTCACCGTCGAGCCCGAGGTGGACCGGTGCGTGGAGTGCGGCTACTGCGAGCCGGTCTGCCCCAGCCGTGACCTGACGACCACCCCGCGCCAGCGCATCGTGCTGCGCCGCGAGCTGGCCGCCGCCCACGCCGCCGGCGACCACGAGCTCGCCCGCCGGCTGGAGGAGGAGTACGGCTACGACGCCGTGGACACCTGCGCCGTGGACGGCATGTGCGCCACCGCCTGCCCGGTCCTGATCAACACCGGTGACCTGACCAAGCGCCTGCGCGGCGAGCGTCACGGCCGCCTGGCCCAGCAGGGCTGGAAGGCCGCCGCCAAGCACTGGAGCGGGGTGACCGGCGCGCTCGACCTGGCGCTGGACACGGCCAAGGCCGTCCCGCCCCGTCTGCCGGAGGCGGCCGGCCGCGCCGCCCGCGCCGTCGCCGGCCCCGAGGCCGTTCCGCGCTGGACCCGCGACCTGCCGAGGGGCGGAAAGCGCCGCCGGCCGGATCCCGTGGAGAACGCGGACGCGGTGTACATCCCGTCCTGCCTGAACACCTTGTTCGCCCCCGCCGACGGCGGCCCCGGCGTGATGGACGCGTTCACCCGCCTGGCCGCGCGCGCGGGCGTGCGGCTGCACGTCCCGGCGGGGATCGGCGGCCTGTGCTGCGGCACCCCCTGGTCGTCCAAGGGCTACACCGACGGCCACGACGTCATGGCCCGCCGCGTCCGCGACACCCTCCTCGACGCCACCGGCGAAGGCGGGATCCCGGTCGTCAGCGACGCCGCCTCCTGCACCGAGGGCTTCCACCGCCTGACCGACTCCCTGGAACAGGCCCTCCAGGTGCTCGACGCGGTCGCCTACACCGCCGAGCACCTCCTGCCCCGCCTGACCGTGCACCGCCGCCGCCCCTCCCTGGCCCTGCATCCCACCTGCTCCTCCGCCCGGCTCGGCTTGGACGCCGCCATCACCCGCATCGCCGAAGCGGTCGCCGAGCGGGTGGTCGTCCCTGAGGGGTGGCAGTGCTGTGCCTTCGCCGGCGACCGCGGCCTGCTCCACCCGGAGCTCACCGCCTCGGCCACCCACGCCGAAGCCGCCGCCGTACGGGTCGGCGACTTCGCCGCGCACGCCTCGGTCAACCGCACCTGCGAGCTCGGCCTGACCCGCGCCACCGGCGAGCCGTACCACCACCTGCTCGAACTCCTCGACCAGGCCACCGCCTGAAGATGGACGTCCGCCTATGGCGGCCCGCCGGGCTAGGGTTGCTGCGTGCACATCGACGAACTGCTGCAGGCCATCCCGCCCGCGTGGCTGTGTGCCCTGGTCGGCCTGGTGATCGGGGTCGAGAGCCTCGGCATCCCGCTGCCCGGCGAGATCGTGCTGGTCAGCGCCGCGCTCCTGTCCGCCAAGGGCGTCGTCAGCCCCGTGTGGGTGGGCGTCTGCGCGAGCGCGGGGGCGATCGTCGGCGACTCCATCGGCTACGCCATCGGCCGCAAGGGCGGCAAGCCGCTGTTCGAGCGGCTCGGACGGCGCTTCCCCAAGCACTTCGGGCCGCGTCACATCGGCAAGGCCGAGCACTACTTCGACCGGTTCGGGGTGTGGGCCGTGTTCGTCGGGCGCTTCATCGCGCTGCTGCGCATCCTGGCCGGGCCGCTGGCGGGGGCGTTGCGCATGCCGTACTGGAGGTTCCTGGTCGCCAACGTGCTCGGCGGGATCGTCTGGGCGGGCGGCACCACCGCGGTGATCTTCTATCTCGGCATGGTCGCCGAGAAGTGGCTGAAGGGCTTCTCGTGGGTGGGGCTCGTGGTGGCGGTGCTGGGCGGCATCGCCACCACCTGGTTCGTCAAGCGGCGCGCGGCCTCAGCGCTCGATGAGGGTGACCTCGAGGGAGTAGAGCGAGGCCCGGTAGACATGTGAGCCGTGCTCGACGGCCCGGCCCTGGTCGTCGTAGGTGGTGCGGAGCATGGTCAGGAGCGGGGCGCCGCGCCGCTCGTCCAGCAGTTTGGCCTCGGCCTGGTTCGCCGCGCGGGCGCCGATGCGCTGGTTGGCCACCCGCATCCGCACGCCCGCGCCGCGCAGCAGCTCGTACAGGCCGCGGCCCTCCAGGTCGCCCGCCGTCAGCTGGGCCAGGCCCAGCGGCAGCCAGTTGTGCAGCACGGCCAGCGGCTCGCCGGCGGCGAAGCGGAGCCGTTCGAGGTAGAGCACGTCGGCGCCGGGCTCGACGCCGAGGACGGCGGCGATCTCCTCGCTCACCGGCCGGGGCTCCAGAGCCAGGACCTGGGTCGCCGGTTCCTGCCCCGAGCGGCGCAGGTCGTCGTAGAGGCTGGTGAGCTCGACCGAGCGCTTGACCTGCCCGTGCACCACCTGGGTGCCGACACCGCGCTTGCGGACCAGCAGGCCCTTGTCCACCAGATACTGGATGGCCTGGCGGATCGTGGGCCTCGACAGGCCCAGCTTGTCGGCGAGCAGGATCTCGTTGTCCAGCCGGGAGCCGGGCGCCAGATCGCCTCGCCGGATCGCCTCGGCGATCTGCTCGGCCACCTGGAAGTAGAGCGGCACGGGGCTGGAGCGATCCAGGTCGATCGCCAGGTTCGCGGTCATGCTGATCAGATTAACCCAGGTCAGAATGTCCTGACAAATCTCGCGGATAGGCAGTAGGTCATGACAATCTGCTGTCTTGACATAATTGGCGAAGTACGTCGAACGCCCGGAATTGGGCATGACCGTGCTGATGAGCGTGAAGTGCCGTTGGAGGAGACATGGACGCGACACAGTTGCTCGACACCGCCTCGGAGGCGGCCAGGGCGGTCGGGCCGAGGCTGCGCGAGGCCTTCAGGTCGAGGCCGCCGGTCGCCACCAAGCGCGACTTCCACGACCCGGTCACCGAGCATGACCGGGCGGCGGAGGAGACGATCCGCGCCGTCATCACCGCCCGCTGGCCCGGCAGCGCCATCGTGGGGGAGGAAGGCGGCGTCACCGGCTCGGGCGAGCTGCGCTGGTACGTCGACCCGATCGACGGCACCGCCAACTTCGCGGCCGGCCTGCCGTTCTTCTGCGTCTCCATCGCCGCCGCGGTGGCGGGTGAGCTGGTGGCGGGCGTCGTGTACGACCCGGTGCGTGAGGACGAGTTCACCGCCTCCACGCTGGGCGCCTGGTGCAACGGCACCCCGATCCGCAGCAAGGGGGCGACCCAGGACAGGGAGGCGATGCTGCTGTCCAGCTACCCCACGCCAATGGACCTGGCGCTCGACGGGGAGCGGGCGCTGCACCGCTACGGCCGCTTCCTGGAGTCCTTCTCCGCTGTGCGCCGGCCGGGCAGCGCCGCGCTCAAGCTCGCGCACGTCGCCGCCGGGTGGGCCGACGTCGCCTACGGCACCCGCTCCCACCCGTGGGACGTGGCGGCGGGCGCCCTGCTGGTACGGCAGGCGGGGGGCGTCTACGTCGGCGACCCGCTGGAGGAAGGCGACTACCTGGCCCACGTGGGCGGCTTCGACCTGCGCGGCTCCGCCCTCGCCGAGGTGACGCCCTGGGAGGGCTCGTAGATGTGCGTTCAGGAAGGTGATCGCTTAGAGAAGGTGATCGCTTAGAGAAGGTGATCGCTTAGAGAAGGTGATCGCTTAGAGAAGGTGATCGCTTAGAGAAGGTGATCGCTTAGGGTGGCTGTCGTGCATCACCCGACGGTCACGCGCAACCCTCCGGGCAGGGGCGGACGGCGCCACGTATGCATCTGAGGTACGTCCCCGCGCTGCTGCAGACCCGCGCCTACGCCGAGGCCGCGGTCCGCGCCGCCCACCACCCGGGTGCCACGCCCGAGCAGATCGACGACGGCGCCGACCTCGTCAGGCGCAGACAGGAGTTGCTCCACAGGTCCGGCGGCCCGCACCTGTGGGCGGTGCTCGACCGCGCGGCGCTCACCGATCCGCCGCTGACCCGGTCCGGTGACCGGCTGGAGCAGCTGGACGCGCTGGTCTCGGCCGCCAAGCAGGGGTGCCGTTAACGAACGTGCTACCAGGCGCCAAAGGGCCTCTGAGCTGGTTTATCAGCTAAAACACACGGTCGCGGCGGCGTCGGGCCGCAGGGATCTCGACGTCGGCGACCTTGCCGTCCAGCAGCGCATACAACCGGGTCGTCTCGGTGGAGGCGTGGCCCAGGCGGCGGCGCAGTCCTTACGAGTACACGCCATGCATGCGTCGGTATGGATGGGGTTTCTGTTCTGTGGGCCGTGGATCAATCGAAGCCTCAAGTGTGCGGGAGCGTAGCCCTGCAACCGCAGCTGGGGTTTGTGACCTCAGCCTTCAAGACAGTGCAGTGGCGCCGACGGTCACCGGTCGATGCTGGCCATGTTCGCCTCGTCATGGCGCTCGCCCGCGGCCGGCGTGAGGTTGTTCAAACGGTCGAGCTGAGCGGCGCTGAGTTCGATGCCATCGGCGGCGGTGTTCTCCTCGACGCGCGAGACCCGCCGGGTTCCGGGGATCGGGGCGATGTCGTCGCCGCGGGTCAGCAGCCACGCCAGCGCGGTCTGTGCCGGGGTGGCTCCGATCTCGGCGCCGATGGCCTGCACTTCGTCGACGATGCGCAGGTTGCGCTGGAAGTTCTCGCCGGTGAACCGCGGGTTGGTCTTGCGCCAGTCGTCATCGGCGAAGTCTTCGACGGTGCGGATCTGCCCGGTCAGCAGGCCGTGGCCGAGCGGGGAGTAAGGCACGAACCCGATGCCGAGCTCGCGCAGCAACGGGAGGATCTCGGCCTCGACGTCGCGCGTCCAGAGAGAGTATTCCGTCTGGAGCGCGGCCACCGGATGCACGGTGTGTGCCCGGCGGATCGTCTCGGGGCCGGCCTCCGACAGTCCGATGTGGCGCACCTTGCCTTCGGCGACCAGCTCGGCCAGCGCGCCGACGGTCTCCTCGATGGGCGTGTTCGGGTCGACGCGGTGCTGGTAGTAGAGGTCGATGTGGTCGATGCCGAGCCGCTTGAGCGAGCCTTCGACCGCGGCCTTCACGTTGTCGGCGCTGCTGTCGATCACGCCGGGGCCGCCGCCGGAGTGGGAGACCAGGCCGAACTTCGTCGCCACGACGACGTCGTCGCGCCGGCCCTTGATGGCCTTGCCGACGATTTCCTCGCTGTGGAAGGGGCCGTAGATCTCGGCGGTGTCGATGTGGGTGATCCCGAGGTCCAGCGCCCGGTGGATGGTGCGGATCGACTCGGCGTCATCGAGCCCCCCGCCCGTGGTGTAGACGCCGGCCATGGTCATGGCTCCCAGACCGATGCGGGAGACATCAAGCCCGCCCAGTGATACGTGCTTCATCAGGTAGTCCTTGTCGTAGCGGTCGTCAGATCCAGTCGGTGATCATGGCCTGTGAGTGCCATGAGCAGTGCGGTGCGCCACCAGCTGGTGGACCATGCTTCGGTGGTCCATGCGCTGCCGGCGCAGGTGTCGTTGTCCAGGTAGCGGGTCACCTGCCGTAGGTACACCCGGCGGGGGCCTGCGCCTCGGCCGGCGTGTGGGGCGTGTTGCTCAGGCGTGGGTGTCGTCGTAGGCCAGGTTTCCGCCCAGCTCGCGTGAGGCCCCGGCCTGGGCCAGGAGTTCCCGGGCCTTCGCCTCGACGGCCTCGATGGCGTCCGCGCCGGCGACGAAGCGCTGCAGGGGCTTGTCCTGGCCGGCGATGGTGAGCAGGGCGCGGGCGAGCTTGGCGGGATCGCCGGGCTGCCGGCCGTTCATGCTCTTCATGCCCTCGATCCGCGGGGCGGTGCGCGGCGTGTAGTCGTCGATGGACAGCTCGGGCCAGGTGGTGGAGCCGTCTGTGAGGAGTTCGGTGCGGAAGTAGCCGGGTTCCACGACCGTGGTGTGGATGTTGTACGGCTCGACGTCGTAGCGAAGGGACTCCATCCAGCCCTCTTCTGCGAACTTGGAGGCGGCGTAGGCGGAGGTGAATTCCATGCCGACCAGTCCGGCGGTCGAGGTGATGGTGATGACGTGGCCGGCGCGCTGCCGGCGCATGAGGGGCAGGACGGCGCGGGTGACGTTCATCGGGCCGAAGAGGTTGGTCTCGAACTGCTGGCGCATCTGCGCGGGAGAGATCTCCTCGAAGTAGCCGGTGAAGAGGTTCCCAGCGTTGTTGATCAGGACGTCGATGCGGCCAAAGCGGTCGACGGCGGCCTGTGTGGCGGCCTGGGCGTCCGTCAGGCTGGCGACGTCGAGCTTGGCGGCCAGCAGGTTGTCCTGCGGTCCTCCCAGGGTCTTCTCGACCTGTTCGGGGCGGCGGCCGGTGGCGACGACCTGGTGGCCGGCGCCGAGGGCCTCGCGGGCGATGTCCGTGCCGAGACCGCGTCCGGCGCCGGTGACGAGAATGACCTTGCTCATGGGTTTTCCTAATGTCTTTCAGGTGCCGTGATCCGGCACCTGGTGTGTGCGGTGGTGATGTGTGGTGTCCGTTCCGGCGGCCGGCCGGGCGGTGGACGGGGGAGAATCGGGCGGGCCGGACGGCGTCAGGCTTGCTCGGTGGGCATGATCCACAGCTCGCCGATGGAGGCGTGGCGGGGCCGCGTGACCATGTAGGCGACGCTGTCAGCGATGTCCTCGGGGGCGAGGATCTCGGTCGTCTCCACGAAGGGATTGATGATCGCGTCCTGGATCTCGGGCTTGTCGTGCGAGCCAAGTTCGGTGTTCACACCACCCGGTTCGAGGACGCCGACGCGGACGTGCCGCTGGGTGACTTCCTGGCGCAGGGATTCGGTGAAGCCGTTCACGCCGAATTTGGTGAGGTTGTAGACGCCGTAGTCGTTCCAGGCGACGCGGCCGGCGACGGAGCTGATGTTGACGATGTCGGCGACCCGGCGCGGCCCGTCCTCGGCGGCCTTGAGCAGGTGCGGGAGGGCGGCGCGGGTGGTGTAGAGCAGGCCCTGGACATTGACGGCGATCATGCGCTCCCACTCCTCGGCGTCCGCGCCGACGACGGGGCCCAGCAGCATCAGGCCGGCATTGTTCACCAGAGTGTCCAGCCGGCCGAAGCGCTCGACGGTCTGCTCGACGGCCGCCTCGGCCTGGGTGCGGTCGGTGATGTCGGCCTCCACCACCAGTGCGGTGCCGCCGGCCTTCTCGATCTCGGCGGCGAGCCCGTCCAGACGGTCCTTGCGGCGAGCCACGAGGGCGACGGCCGCACCGTGCTCGGCGAGTTGGCGGGCGGTGGCCTCGCCGATACCGCTGCTCGCGCCAGTGACGAGAGCGATGGTGCCAGTCAGTTTCGTTGCCATGGGGATGTCCTCTGACTTCATGATCACGGCGCCGACGGCGCCGCGGAAGGGCTGGTGACCGGCAGCACGAGCGCCCGCCGTATCCAGCCCGTTCACATCGCCGTAAAGCGGTGCACCATCAACGAAACCCGTTGTCACGGGAGTGTGGGAGTCCCTGATGAGGGGGTCACTGAGAGGGACCCCCTGGCAGAGGGAAGCGCTCGTAGAGTGGAGCACATGGCAGGCAGGAACACCCCTAACGGCACCAATCGCGACATTCGTGGTGATTTGCGTGCGGAGATCCGGGAATTCCTGGGCACGCGACGGGCCAAGGTCACCCCCGAACAGGCCGGACTGCCCGCCTACGGCGGAGAGCGCCGGCGGGTCACCGGGCTGCGCCGCGAGGAGGTGGCCCTGCTCGCGGGCATCTCCAGCGAGTACTACACCCGGATGGAGCGCGGCGACGCCACCGGCGTCTCCGAGAGCGTCATCGAGGGCATCGCGCAAGCGCTGCGACTCGACGAGGCCGAGCGAATCCACCTGCTCGACCTCCTGCGCGGTGCCGGCACGACCCGTCCGCCGCGCCGCCGACCGGCCCAGCAGCGCGTCCGGCCCGCGGTGCAGCGCGTCCTGGACTCAATGACCGGCACCACGCCCGCGTTCGTCCTCAACGGACGCGGGGACATCCTGGCCGCCAACCCCCTGGGGCGCGCCCTGTTCTCCCCCGTCTACGCCGACCCGGTGCGGCCGCCCAACAACGCCAGGTTCGTCTTCCTCGACCCGCGCGCGACCGAGTTCTTCCGCGACTGGGACAAGGTCGCAGGCGACACGGTCGCCATGCTGCGCGCCGAGGCCGGCCGCGATCTCTACGACCGGCGGCTGACAGACCTGATCGGGGAACTGTCCACCCGCAGCGAGGACTTCCGTCGCCGCTGGGCGGCCCACAACGTCCGGATCCACACCACCGGCGTGAAGCTCCTCCACCACCCGGTCGTCGGCGATCTCGACCTGCCGTTCGAGACCTTCCCCCTGGGCGCCGACCCCAGCCAGTTCCTCCTCACCTACACGGCCGAGCCCGCGTCATCCTCGCAGGACGCCCTGAACCTGCTGGCCGGCTGGGCCGCGACCAACGACGACATCAACGAGGACGCGTCGACCAACGACGCCGAGTCGACCGAGATCCCCGGCTGATGGCCGGGCGGCCAGAGCGGGACCGCTCAATCATCACCCACCAGGCGCTTCCAGCTCGGCCCGTGTGAGCGGGATCTCAATGGCCGCAGGACCGTCGGGCTCGAGGGCGTACTTGTAGATCGTGGACCGGGGTGAGCAGGGCGGCCCACTCGGGTTCGGCGAGAACGTCTTGAAGCATCAGGACGTTCACCATGACGAGCGAGGCCTGCAAGATCCTAAGACACAGGGCTGTCATCTCCATCTCCTCGCGCAGGCTGTCGCAGAACTCGGTCGGGTCCAGGGGCTTGCGCAGCTCGCGGTAGTGCTCGACACGGCGGGACTCGAAGTCGGTCGGCAGGTCCTCGTCCGGGTTGCGCCACCGGTCGGCGCCGACGACCCAGATCTCCTTGCAGCGCAGCTGCTCACGCAAGGTTTGGAAGGTGGCCACCTCGTACACCATGCGCGCCACGCGGCGTCGGCCGCGGGTGTCGGTGCGATAGACAAGGTCGGCCCAGTCCTTGAGGGTGCCCTTGTGCTCGGGCGTTGTCTCGCCGAGCGGGTAGTAGGTGGTGTTGCCCGCCTTGGCGTAGCGCTTGACCAGCGTGAGCGCGTCGATCACGGTCTGGTGAGCGGTGTTGTTGGACCGGAACTCCAGCACCTCCAGCAGCTGGATCAGACCCCGCCGGTAGTGGTTGGTGTAGGAGGCCTTCAATGTGGTCTGCACGGTGCGCCGGTAGACCGGACCCTTGGTCTTGAACTCGTGCACCAGCTCGCGCAGCGTCTGCTCACCGCCCCGCACCGCGGGGAAGACCACCTCGCGCACCGTGCCGTCCGGCGCCGCCAGAGAGGCGTCGGCAATGGTGAACAAGAGGTTCTCCTTGCCCGACACCCGCTTGAAGGCGTTGATGAGCTCCTCAGTGACCTTGCGCTCGGCGCGGGCGCCCACCCGGTGCACCGTGGCGATCAGCAGATCGACCAGGGCGTCGGTGACCTCCCGCTCCCGCTTCGAGGTTTGGCGGCCGGTGACACGTCGGTTAACGGCACCCCAAGCAGCCCACCATCGCCCTGCAGATCGCCCGGCCCAGCGCCGACACCGGCTACCTCTATCGCGGCGCGCCGTTCACCCTGCTGCGCTTCCCCGAGCGTGACAGGCCCGACATGCTGCACCTGCTGCACGGGCCGGTGCTGGTCGAGGACCGGCGGCAGGCGGAGGACTACCGGCGGGCGTTCGCCCGATTGTCGCTGTCGGCCTTCCGCGTGGACCATACCCCCGACGTGCTGGACGAGGTCCGCGGGACCCTCACCGTGGGGCCTGGCGCCAGCTGAACGGCCGAGGGCGGTCAGTGACCCTTGCGGTAGTCGCCGGCCAGGCGTACGTGCTCGATCATGATGTGCTCGGCCGCGGCGCCGTCGGCGGCGGCGAGCGCGGCCAGGATGCCCTCGTGCGCGTCGAGTTGCAGCTTGACCTGCTCGTCGTCGAGCCACAGCGACGCCCCGGCGGGCACCGGGAAGCTGTCGCGGACCGCCCTGGCGTGCTGACCGAGGAAGGCCGGGCCGCCGATGTCGGCGATGCGCAGGTGGAAATGCCTGCTCTGCTCGCCCAGCCGCTCGTGCCGGCCCTCCTCGGCGTCAAGGATCATCGAGGCGTGCAGCTCGCGCAGCCCGGCCAGGTCGGCGGCGGTGATCCGGGTGGCGGCCAGCCGGGCGCCCAGGCCCTCGACGACCGCCCGCAGGCCGTAGTACTCCTCCAGCGCGTCGTCGCCCAGGTCGACCACGGTCGCGCCGTGGTGGGCCTCGTAGCTGATCAGCCGGTCCTTCTCCAGCCTGCGCAGCGCCTCGCGGACGGGCGTGACCGAGACGCCGAGCCTGCGGGCCACCGCCCCGGCGCGCAGGGCGGTGCCACCGGGGATCCTGGCCGTACGGATCTCCTCGAGCAGCACGCTGTAGACGTATTCGGCCTTGCTCATGGGAGGACGCGGCTCGCTGGTCGGCATGACCATCAGTGTCCCGCAATCTGAGAAGCGTATTGACCTATGACATATTTCTTATAAGTTACATCGTTATGACGAGCCTCGCCGACCTGCGGGTCATCGACGCCGCGACGTTGTTCGCCGGGCCATCCACCGCGATGATGCTCGGCGACTTCGGCGCCGACGTGATCAAGATCGAGCACCCCCGCCGCGGCGACCCCTCCCGCGGGCACGGAGCCTCGGTCGACGGGGTGGGCCTGTGGTGGAAGACGCTGTCGCGCAACAAGCGCGCCGCCGCCGTCGACCTGTCGCGCGCCGAGGGGCAGGAGATCCTGCGCCGCCTGGTCGAACGCTCCGATGTGCTGGTCGAGAACTTCCGCCCTGGCACCCTGGAGCGCTGGGGCCTGGCCCCCGCCGACCTCATGGACATCAACCCCCGCCTGATCGTGGCGCGGATGACCGGCTTCGGGCAGTTCGGCCCGATGTCGGGTCAGCCCGGTTTCGGCACGCTGGCCGAGGCGATGAGCGGGTTCGCGGCCATGACCGGCCAGCCGGACGGCCCGCCCACCCTGCCGCCCCTGGCCCTGGCCGACGGCATCGCCGGGCTGGCCATGTCGTACGCGATCATGGTCGCGCTGCGCGCCCGCGAGCAGACCGGGCGCGGCCAGGTCGTCGACATGGCCATCATCGAGCCGATCCTGGGCATCCTCGGCCCGCAGATGAGCGCGTACAAGGCGCTCGGCGTCGTACCTCAGCGCACCGGCAACCGCTCCAGCAGCAACGCGCCGCGCAACACCTACCGCACCCGCGACGGCCGCTGGCTGGCCATCTCCACCAGCGCCCAGCCCATCGCCGAACGCGTCGTCACCCTGGTCGGGCGGCCCGACCTGGTCGAGCAGCCCTGGTTCGCCAGCGGCCAGGGACGCGTCCAGCACGTCGACGAACTCGACGAGGCCGTCGCCTCCTGGATCGCCGAACGCGACGCCGACGAGGTCATCGCCCGCTTCAAGGAGGCCCAGGCGGCGGTCGCCCCCATCTACGACGTCTCCGACATCGCCAAGGACCCGCAGTACGCCGCCCTCGACACCTTCATCGAGGTGCCGGACGAGGAGCTGGGCACGGTGACCATGCAGAACGTGCTGTTCCGCCTGTCCGACACACCCGGCGCGGTCTCCTGGCCGGGGCGGCCCCTCGGCCAGGACACCGACCAGGTGCTCGGCGAGCTCGCCTACGGTCCCGTGGAGATAGCCCGGCTGCGCGAGGACGGGGTGATCGCGTGAGCACCCCCGTGACCTGGCTGTACGTCCCCGGTGACCGGCCCGAGCGGTTCGACAAGGCCGTCGCCTCCGGGGCGGACGTGGTGATCATCGACCTGGAGGACGCGGTCGCGCCCGCCCGCAAGGACGAGGCCAGGGCCAACGCCGCGGCCTACCTGGCGAGCCGTGCTCGTACCGGGTCCGTCGAGGTGCACGTCAGGGTCAACGACCTGGCGGGCGGGCGCGGGCGGGACGACCTCGACGCGCTGGCCGGCCTGCCGGGGCTCGGCGCGGTCCGGCTGCCCAAGGTCGAGTCGGCCGGCGTCCTGGACGGGCTGGGCGTCAGGGCGTACGCGCTGCTGGAGTCCGCGGCCGGGATCGTCGCCGTCCACGCCATCGCCGCCCACCCGAGCGTGGTGGGCATCGCGCTCGGCGAGCAGGACCTGGCGGCCGAGCTGTCGATCACCGACGAGGCGGCCATGAACCACCTCCGGCTCCAGATGGTCATCGCCGCCGCGGCCGCCGGTCTGCCGCCCGTGCCGATGTCGGTCTACCCCGACGTCAAGAACGAGGCCGGCCTGGCGGCCTCCTGCCGGGCGGGCCGCGCGCTGGGCCTGTTCGGCAGGACCGCGATCCATCCCCGCCAGATCCCGGTGATCAGGCGGGCGTTCACTCCCACGCGGGAGGAGACGGACCGGGCCGGCGAGATCGTCCAGGCCGCCGAGCAGGCCGAGCGGACCGGGACGGGCGCCGTCGCGCTGGCCGACGGCCGCTTCGTCGACGCGCCGATCGTCGCCAGGGCCCGCCGTACGTTAGACCTCGCCGAGCGGCTCGCGCCCGAGGACTGACCTCTCGCGGCGGCCGGCTCGCGCTTTCGCGGCGGCCGGCCTCCCACTTCGCGGCGGCTGGGTCCCCGCGCGCTTTTCGCCGCGGCCGGCTTTCCCATGCCCGAGCACCGACTCCACAAGCCGCAGCTCACTGTTCGACACCACCCCCAACGGAGGCCATTTCGCCATGGGCATCGCCGTCTGGGCGCTAGTCGCCTATATCGCCATCATCGTCGTCTGGAACGGCGTCCTGAAACGCAACATCGGTGAGGCCATGCTCATCGGTTTCCTCGGGGTGTGCCTGTTCGGCGGTACCGGCTTCCTCGGCCTGGCCTGGGCGGGCATCTCCGACGCGCTGGCCGAGGAGGTCGTCTTCGCCGCCCTGGCCTTCGTGTTCATGGGCTACCTGCTCACCAAGCTGGGGTTGATCCAGGAGCAGGTGACGGTGCTCAACTCGATCTTCGGGCGGTTGCGCGGCGGCGCCGGGTACGTCTCCACCTCGGCCGCGGCGCTGCTCGGCGGCCCCGCCGGGTCCGGGTCCGGCATCGCCGCCTCGGTGGGGTCGGTGACGATCCCGTGGATGACCAGGTCCAACTGGCGGCCCGACCTGGCCGCCGCGCTGGTGGCGGGCAACGCCGGGCTGGGCATCTCGATCCCGCCGAGCTCGTCGATGTTCCTGCTGCTCGGCTCGGCCGCCGTGGCGCCCGTGCTGACGGCCGACCAGCTGTTCGTGCCCGCGCTGGTCGGCGGGCTGTGGACCGTGCTCTACCGCTTCGTCGTGGTGTTCGTCTGGGTACGGCGTCACCGGATCGAGGCCACCGACGCCGCCGACCTCATCCCGCTGCGGGCCGCCCTGCGCGCCGGGTGGACGTCGCTGCTGGTGTACGCGGGCATCGCCGTACCGGTGGTCCTGACCCTCGATTTCGGTATCAAGTGGATGGAGTCACGCGTCGGCGAGGCCGCGGACGACATCAGCATCGTCGTCTGGATCCCCGTGCTGACCATCCTGGCCACGCTGGCCGTGGCCTGGAAGCGGCTGCCACGCACCGGGCGGGCCTGGAACGAGCTACTGGGCGACATGGCCCCGCGCTATGCCGTGATCGGCGCGACGCTGTTCTTCGCCTTCGCGGCCGCGGCCAGCCTGGGCGAGCTCGGCCTGGTCGACCAGCTCACCGCCATCATGAAGGGGCTGAACGCGCCGGTCGCCGTCATCGCCACGCTGGTCGGGCTGCTGATCGTGATCATCGCGGCGCCGCTGACCGGGAGCGCGACGATCGCCGCCGTCGGCGGGGTGGCCTTCAGCGCCCTGACGGCGGCCGGAGTCTCACCCGTGGCCGCGGCCACCGCCATCATGATCTTCGCCTCCACCGAGGGCGCCTCACCGCCCGGCGCGGCCCCCATCTACATCGCCAGCGGCATCGCCGGAGTGGACCCGGCCAGGACCTTCGGCCGGCTCATCATCTGGTTCGTCATCCCGATCCTGGCCCTCGGCGTGCTGGTGGCGACCGGCGTGCTGCCGATCTGACCTGATCTCCCAGAAAGGAATCCGCAATGGACACCCTCAAGCGCGTGACGATGGCGCTGTTCAAGATCGGGCTCGTCGCGTTCCTCGTCCTCGGCGTCGTGGTGGTGCTGATCCAGGCCGTCGGCCTGGTCGCCGGCACCCCGGGGCTGGTCTCCGGCGCCGTGTCGAACCTCGGCATGGCGATGACCGTGGCGGCCGGGGTCACCGGGCTGTTCGGCTTCGTGATGTCGTACCTGTTCCACTGGAAGGCGGGGGAGGACTGAGGCTTCCGCTGGAAGGCGGGATCAGGCCGAGCCGGGCGTCCAGCGGGCCCGTAGTTCGGCGTCCCGCGGCGGTGGGCCGGGCAGCGGCCGGTGGGCCGGTGGCCGCCGCAGCGAGTCGAGCAGCAGCGCCAGGTAGCGGTGCCGCAGCTGCTCGGTGCGCTCGTGCTCGCCCAGCTTGACCGAGGCCAGCTGCTCGAACAGCAGCGCCACGTCCGACACCGTGACATCCTCCCGCAGCACACCGGCGGTGGACGCCTTGCCGTGCACCTGGGTCGCCAGGTCACTGGCCCGCACCGCGGCCTCGTACAGCTCCTCCGTCGGCTGGAACGTCCCGGCCAGCGCGATCGTCAGGGAATGGGTGTCGGCCTCGACGATCTCCCGCATGTACGTGGCGAAGGCGTCCCAGGGGTCGCCCTGGTCGGCCAGCGCCTTCTCCGCGGCGGCGATGTACAGCATCAGCCCGTCGAAGCAGAGCTTCTGCAACAGGGCTTCCTTGCTGGGATAGCGGCGATAGAGTGCGCTGATCCCGACGCCCGCCCGCTCGGCCACGGCCGCGATCGGAGCGCCCGGGTCGGCGGTGAACACCTCCCGTGCCGCCTGGAGGATCAACGTGTCGTTGCGGGCGGCCTGCGCCTTCCGGCCGCTCATCGGTGCTGAGGTCGTCATCCCCCCAGCATACGGGAACGAATGATTCCGTTCTACGCTCCAGGGTTCGGCCAGGTGGGCGGCGTAGACTCGAAGGTGATCGCGGCTCGACGTCCCCGGCTCGTCGCCCTGGGATGAGTGGCGACCATCATGTCCTGACATCAGGACGAAACCATGATTGTCACCATTGGTCCGCATGTCTATACAAGCAGATGACATTGGGGTAGAACCAGGGACGAGCCCGTTGGTCTTGGAGGTGTCGGATGAGACGAATCCCGATCGTGGTGGCGTTGCTGGGCGCTCTGGCGTTGAGCGGCTGTTCCTCTGCGCCGCAACCCGCCGCGCAGAGCAGCGCGCCCGCCGCAGGATCCGCGCCCGCCGCGGCGAGCGGCGGCACCTTCGCCGTCATCACCCACGCCGGACCCGGAGACTCCTTCTGGGACGTGGTCAAGAACGGCGCCGTGGCCGCCGGCAAGCAGTACGCCGTGAAGGTCACCTACCAGGGCGACGGCGACCCGGCCAAGCAGTCGCAGCTCATCGACCAGGCGGTTTCGGAGAAGGTCGACGGCGTCGTGGTGTCCATGGCCAACCCCGACGCCCTCAAGGAGGCCATCGGCAAGGCCGTCGCCGCCAAGATCCCCGTCGTGACGATCAACTCCGGCGCCGACTCCTCCAAGGCGTTCGGCGCCATCACCCACGTCGGGCAGTCCGAGGAGGTGGCCGGGCGCGGCGCGGGCGAGCAGCTCAAGGCGGCCGGCGTCACCAAGCTGCTGTGCGTCATCCACGAGGCCGGCAATGTCGGGCTCGACCAGCGGTGCAAGGGCGCCGAGGCCACGCTTGGCGGCACGGTCGAGCGGCTGCAGGTCGATGTGAGCAACCTGGCGGACGTGACCTCCAAGGTCACCGCCAAGCTGCAGTCCGACAAGCAGCTCAACGGCGTGCTCACGCTCAACCCGGCGGTCGCCGTCGCCGCCCGCGACGCCATCAAGGACGCCGGGACGCAGACCAAGCTGGGCACGTTCGACCTGTCGGGCGACGTGGTGGCCGCGATCAAGGACGGGGAGATCCTGTTCGCCGTGGACCAGCAGCAGTACCTGCAGGGCTACCTGCCGATCGTCTTCCTCTACCTGTACAAGAACAACCTCAACACCGTCGGCGGCGGCCTGCCCGTCAACACCGGCCCCGGCTTCGTGACCAAGGACAACGCCGAGCAGGTGGCGAAACTGGCAGAAGCGGGCACCCGGTGACCACTGTTCCCGCCGATGAACGGATCGGCAGCGTCGGCCTGGCCCGACGGCTGCTGATCCGCCCGGAACTGGGCGCGGTCGTCGGCCTGATCGCGGTGTTCGCCTTCTTCGCCGCCCAGTCCCCGGTGTTCCGCTCGCCGGCGGGCATCGCGAACTGGCTCGACCCGGCCGCGACGCTCGGCATCATGGCCGTCGCGATCGCGCTGCTGATGATCGGCGGCGAGTTCGACCTGTCGGCCGGCGTGCTGACCGGCACGACCGGGCTCATCCTGGTCACCCTCGCCACCCGCTACGGCTTCGACGTGTGGACGGCCATGCTCGTCGGGCTGGTCGTCGCGCTGCTCATCGGACTGGCCAACGGGCTGGTCGTCACCAGGACGCGGCTGCCCAGCTTCATCGTGACGCTGGGCACGTTCCTCATGCTGCAGGGCATCAACCTGGGCGTCACCAAGGCCCTGACCGGCACCGTACAGGTCAGCGGCCTGCGCAGGGCGGCGGGCTACGAGACAGCCCGGACGATCTTCGCGGGCACCGTCGACATCGGCGGCACCTCCTTTCGCGTGGCGATCCTGTGGTGGGTGCTGGTCACCGCCGCGGCGACCTGGGTGCTCATGCGTTCCAGAGCGGGTAACTGGATCTTCGCGGTCGGCGGCAACGAGCAGGCCGCCCGCGCGGTCGGCGTGCCCGCCGCCCGCACCAAGATCGCGCTGTTCATGACGACCGCGGTCGCCGCCTGGCTCGTCGGCTCGATCCTGGCCCTGCGCTACACCTCCGTGCAGGCCAACATCGGCATCGGGCAGGAGTTCATCTACATCATCGCCGCCGTGATCGGCGGCTGCCTGCTCACGGGCGGGTACGGCTCGGCGATCGGCGCCGCCATCGGCGCGGTCATCTTCGGCATGGCCGACAAGGGCATCGTCTTCCTGGGCTGGGACGCCGACTGGTTCAAGTTCTTCCTCGGCGCCATGCTCCTGCTGGCCACGCTGGCCAACCGCCTGGTCCGGCGGTACGCCGAGGAGGTGAAGCATTGATCATCCAGACGCGCGACATCGGCAAGACCTTCGGCTCGGTCCTGGCGCTGCGCGAGGTGTCGATGAGCGTCGAGGCGGGCCAGGTCACCTGCGTCCTGGGCGACAACGGCGCCGGCAAGTCCACGCTCATCAAGATCCTCGCCGGGGTGCACCAGCACGACACCGGCTCCTTCCTCGTCGACGGCGCCGAGGTGCGCTTCGGCAGCCCGCGCGAGGCGCTGGACCGCGGCATCGCCACCGTCTACCAGGACCTGGCGATGATCCCCCTCATGTCGGTCTGGCGGAACTTCTTCCTCGGCTCCGAACCCCGCAAGGGCCTGGCCTTCGACGTCGCCACGGCCCGGCGGGTCGCCCGCGAGGAACTGCGGGCCATGGGCATCGACATCCGCGACGTCGACCAGCCCGTCGGCACGCTGTCCGGCGGCGAGCGGCAGTCGGTGGCGATCGCCAGGGCCGTCCACTTCGGCGCCCGGGTGCTCATCCTCGACGAGCCGACCTCGGCGCTGGGCGTCAAGCAGGCGGGCGTCGTCCTGCGCTACATCGCCAGGGCCCGCGACCGGGGCCTCGGCGTGGTCTTCATCACGCACAACCCGCACCACGCCTATCCGGTGGGGGACCGGTTCCTGCTGCTCAACCGGGGGACCAGCCTGGGGGAGTACGGCAAGGGGGACATCACCCGGGAGGAGCTGACGGGGCTGATGGCGGGGGGAGCGGAGCTGGAGCAGCTCTCGCACGAGCTGTCCCAAGAGCCGGACCGGGACTGAGAGCGGGGCTCGGCCGCTTCATTCCTGAGCGGAGGCCCGCGGTTTCAGGATCCCGCCGGTTCGCTGTAGTCGGTGGCGGCATAAACCTTCAGGAGCCGCTCGACTCCGCGCAGGAACGTCTCGCAGATCAGCGCCGGGTCGAACAGGCAGCCGGCGGCCATGGCGCCGTCGCGCATCATCACGAAGTGGCGGGCGGCGGGCTCGGCACCGATCTCCTGGATCTTGGCCAGCAGCTCCGTGACGGTTTCCAGGAACCATTGGCGGTGGGCGAGCACGGCCTTGTGCACCGGGGACTCCGGGTCGGGATACTCGGCGGCGGCGTTGAGGAAGGCGCATCCCCTGAACCCGGGGGACTGGATGCTTTGGGCGATGGACTCGCTGAGGGCCCGGATGGTGCCGTCGGCCGGTAGCCCGGCGGTGAGGGCCTCGTCCGCCTGGCCGCGCATGGCCCGGTCGACCTCGTTCAGGTAGGCGAGGACAAGGTCTTCCTTGCCGGGAAAGTGCCGGTAGAGGGTGGCCCGCGTCACCTGCGCTTCCACGACGATGCGATCGATGCCGACGGCGTGGATGCCCTCCGCGTAGAAGAGCCGGGTGGCCGTGCTGAGCAGCCGGGACCGCGCTTCGGACGGCCGGCCTCCGGATGGGGTGGGCATGCCACCACCTTAGCGGATAGAACGTTCGGTCTTGACGTCCGAGCCAGAGATTGCCATGCTGTGCCGCGATAGAACGTTCGGTCTCGCACCGAGGGGAGCGCTGAAGCGATCCCCTCGCCACTCATTCACCGAAAGGACCATCATGAGCACTATCGCTGCGTCGCCCGGTATATCCGGGACCGCGTCCGCGCTGCGGCGGCTGTACTTCGCCCGGTTCGCCTTCGCCATCGTCTGGGCCCTCGCGATGTTCACGACCGCCTCGAACCTGGGTCCGCTCGCGGTCACCCTGCTCGTGCTCTACCCGCTGTTCGACGTGGCCGCCGCCGTCATCGACGCCCGCGCGTCGCGCGCCACCGGATCACCTGCCCTGCTGTACGTGAACATCGCCGTCAGCCTGATCACCGCCATCGGGGTGGCCGTCGCCTGCGCGTCCGGCATCCCGGCGGTGCTGCGCGTGTGGGGCGCCTGGGCGGTCGTCGCCGGGCTGGTCCAGTTGATCGTGGGTGTCACCCGGCGCACGATGGGCGGCCAGTGGCCGATGATCATCAGCGGCGGTATCTCCGTACTCGCCGGCGCGTCGTTCGTCGTCGGCGCCTCGGCGGCCGACCCGACGCTGGCCAACGCGGCCGGCTACGCCATCCCCGGCGGCATCTTCTTCCTCATCTCCGCCTTCCGCCTCGGCCGCGCCGCGAAGGGGAACTGACGTGGACGGCAACACGTACGACGTCGTCGTCATCGGGGCCGGGCCGGTCGGGGAGAACGTCGCCGACCGGGTGGTGCGGGGCGGGCTGAGCGCCGCCGTCGTCGAGCGCGAGCTCGTCGGCGGGGAGTGCTCCTACTGGGCCTGCATGCCGACCAAGGCGTTGCTGCGCAGCGCGGCGGCGTTACGGGCCCTGCACGCCGACGGATACCGGGGGCAGGCCCGCATGGTCGTCGACGAGGACCGGAAAGTGGTCGTCGGTTTCACGCTCGTGGGTCCGGACGTCGCGGAACTGCTGCACGCCGCGACGATCGCGGTCGTCGGCGAGGTTCCGCTGGAGCGGCTGTGGCACGCGGTGCCGTCGTTCCCCACGGTCAGCGAGGTGTGGCTGCGGCTGCTGGAGGCGTACGGCCGCTGACCGCCCGGCCGGGTTTTGTCGGTGCCGTCGTTCATGATGCTCGCATGACGTCGTGGAAAGAGTTCGAGATCCAGGCCCCCGAGCTGGCGGCGATCGCTCGAGGGGTGCTGGAGCGTCACAAGCACAAGGTGCTGGCCACGCTCCGCAAGGACGGCTCTCCCCGGGTGAGCGGCACCGAGTCGCGGCTGGACGGCGGCGAACTGTGGATGGGGTCCATGCCCGGCGCGGTCAAAGCGCTCGACCTGCGCCGAGATCCGCGCATGGCCATCCACGCCACCTCGCCCGACCCTGATGAGGCGGATCCGTCGTCATGGGCCGGCGACGTGAAGCTGGCCGGCCGGGCGGTGGAGGTCACCGATCCGAAGGTGCTCGCCGAGGCGGGCCTGCCCAGCACCGACTCGCACCTGTTCAGGATCGACCTGTCCGAGGTGGTGTGGACCCGGGTCGAAGGCGACGAACTGGTCATCGACACCTGGCACGAAGGCGCGGAGGTACGACGCATCCGCCGCAAATGATCTACAAAGTAAAGGCGCTCGGCCGGTTCAATGTACGAAAAAGCCACCATCGACAAACAGCATCTGTCCGGTGACAAACGCGGAGGCGTCACCGGACAGAAACACCGCGGCACCGGCGAAATCGTCAGGCACCCCGTTACGGGCGACCATGTGGCGCGCGGCGAGCTCCTCGACCCTGCCGGGGATGGCCTGGGCCGGCTCGGTCAGCGGCGTCAGCACGAATCCGGGGATGATCGTGTTGACGCATACGCCCCGGCTTGACCAGGCTTCGGCCTGCGACCGGGTGAGGCCGGCGATCCCGGCCTTGGCCGCACCGTACACACCACTGTTGCCGAACGCGCTGACGGTCTGCTGCGAGCCCACGTTGATGATCCGCCCCCAGCCCCGCTCGGCCATGCTCGGACCGAAGTGCTGGCCGAACAGGTAGGGCGCGGTCAGGTTGACGGCGATGGTCTGCTCATAGTCGTCGTCGGTGAGCTCGGCCATGGGCTTGCGGATGTTGTTGGCGGCGTCGTTCACCAGGATGTCGATCTGGCCGGCGCCGGCGCAGACCCGCTCCACGGCCGCGCGGTCGCCGAGGTCGGCACTGATGCGCGAGGCCGTCACGCCGTGCTGCCGCAACTGGTGCACGGCCTTGTCGAGCTCGGCCTCCCGGCGAGCCACGATCACCACCTCGGCCCCGGCACGGCCGATCGCCTCGGCCATGGCATAGCCGATCCCTGAACTGCCGCCGGTCACCAGCGCTCGCCGGCCGGCCAGGGAGAAGAGATCACGTAGGTAGTCAGACACGAACGGTCAAACTAGCATCCGGCGCACGACCGTCGGCGATGGGGCAGCGACTGGACACGCGGGGGCGGGTGCCCGGGGGGTTACGCGGTGGGGAGCGGGTTTTGGCCGAGGAAGCGGTGGCCGTTGTCGGCGGAGGCGCGTACTGCGGCGAACCCGTAGCCGGTCATGGCGGTTTCGTAGTCGCGCAGCGCCGCGACCAGCGGGCGTCCGTGTGATGCCTCGTTCAGTGCGTCCGCCAGCGTGACCGCGTCGCGCAGCGCGGTGTTGGCGCCCACCCCGCCGGCCGGGCTCATCGCGTGGATGGCGTCACCGAGCAGGGTGACGGCGCTGGTGGGCCATGGCTCGGTGGGGACGCTGGTACGCAGGACGGCGGGGAAGATGCTGGCTGGATCCCACTCCCGCACGATGCGCTGGACGCGGGGATGCCAGCCGTCGATCAGGGTGAGCACCATCGCGCGGAGTTCGGCGCCGGTCATCTGGTGGAGTTCGTCGTCGGTGCGGGGGAGGTGCTCGCGGCGGGTTCCGAAGCTGACGGTCATGTAGTCCCGTACGTCGCGGAGCCGTACGTCGGGGGCGTGCCGGGCGACGGCCTGGTCCACCGGCTCCGGGAACTCCACTGGAGCCACGCCGACGAAGGCGCTGCCGGGGCCGACGATCGCGGTGAAGACGTTGAACATGTCGTCGCTGAACAGCGTTCTGGTCTGGGCGGTCAGGGGGATCTTGCCGTAGAGCTGGCGCAGGCCGGTGTCGATGACGCGGGCGTGGGGGAGGAGCTGACGGCGGATGATGGAGTTCACGCCGTCGGCGGCTACCAGCACGTCGCCGGTCACGGTGCTGCCGTCGGCGAAGTGGGCGGTTATGCGGCTGTTCGCGGTGGCAACGGGGTCGTGCGCGGCGGTGTCATGGCCGTTTGCTGTGCTGTGGCTGGGCGTGATGGCGGAGTGGTTCGTGGCGGTGGTGCTGTGGCTGGGGGTGATGGCGGTGTGGTTTGTCGTGGTGTCGTCGGGTGGGGTGTTTTCGAAGCCGGTGCATGTCTTGCCGAAGGTGACGACGTCTTCCAGCCCGGACAGCAATATCTGACGCAGGGTCAGCCGGTCGGCCGCCAGCGGCGCGGGTCCGGAGTCCGCCTCCGCCGTCCATCGCGGTTGGAGTTGTTCGTCGAGGAAGACCGACCGGGGGCCGGGTGTCCCCGTTGTGGCCAGGAAGAGTCGCCATAGCCGTGGTGGGAGGGCGTGTTCGAGGGCGCGCCGGCCGTCGGCGTTGATGTGGAGGCGGTAGCCCTGGTGGCGGAAGACCGGTGTCGTGTCGCGCTCGTGTACGGAAACGCTGATGCCGAGCCGGCGCAGCCGTTGGGCCAGGCAAAGGCCGCCGAGTCCGGCGCCGATGACGATCACATGCATGGTGGTGATTCCCTTCTGGTCATCGGCAACTGTCGGCGTCGGGTCGGGGCGGAGGCGATCCAGGTGCTGCGATGTGGTGGTTTCCGGCATGGCGGGCGGGCAGTCAGCCGGAATCCGGCGAGCGGTGTCAGATCGCGCCGGGCCCCTCTTAGTGGAGGTCGGATCCCTCCTGGTGGAAGGCGGACCTCTCCCGGCGGGGACCGGGCCCCTCCTGGCGGAAGCCGGGCAGGATGGCGCCTGCTCGCTTGACGGTCCGGATCAGCGGGGCCGTCTCCACGTGGCGTACGGCCTTCAATGATCCGATGCGCTCGGTCAGGTACCGGTACAGGTCGCGGGAGTTGCGGCAGGTGACGCCCGCGAAGAGGTTGGCCGGACCCGTGGTGGCGGCGGCCACCGTGACTTCCGGGTGCTGGGCCAGGGCCTCGCCCACGGCGGCGAGCTTGGCGGGCTTCACCGACATCCACAGCCAGGCTTCGGCGTGGAAGCCGAGCGGTTCGGGCGGGATGTCGACGTCGAAGTAGAGGATTCCGGTCTGCCGTAGGTGTGCCATGCGTCGCCGTACGGTCGACTCCGACCAGCCGGTGATCGCGGCCAGGTCGGTGTGGGTGGTACGTCCGTCTTTGGAGAGGGTTTCCAGCAGCGCGTGGTCCGCTTCGTCGAGCGGGACGGTTTCGTCGTTGGGTGAGGAGGTTTGCTTGTGCACGGCCGGATCGACGAGGAGTTCGGCTGCTTGCTCGGTGGACAGTGCCCGCAGGCCCGCCCAGCCCGCCGGGCCGCCCGCGAACCTGTGCAGCATGCGGTGCGCGGTGACGCCCACCACCTGCCGGCTGCGGGGAAGTTTGTCCAGCAGGAACGCGTCGCGTTCGGCTGGTGTCCGGGCCAGTGTGCCGCAGGCGATCTCGGTGCCGCCGGAGAGCAGGCTCACCCAGGCGGTGTCGTTGCGGCGTGCCAGGGCGGTGGCGACCGCGCTCGCGGCGTCGGGGGTGCAGCGCAGCCGGATCGCCCAAGAGACGTGGTCGAGCCGGAGTCCGTCGACCACGCCGACGACGCGGAGTATCCCGGCCGAACGCAGTCGCCGGTATCGGCGGGCGACCGTGTTCTCGGAGACGCCGAGCACGTCGCCGATCTTGCTGAAGGGCGCTCGGCCGTCGATCTGGAGCGCGTGTGCCAGAGCGCGGTCCAGGCGGTCCAGTGTGACGGTTTCCATCTGGGTACGGTATCCCGGCGCCGGATAACGGCAGGATGATCGCCGCGCGGGTGGGATCGACGCCCGGGGCGTGAGCGACACGTCGCGCTGTCCGAGCGACCAGTCGTGCCGCCTTCCTCGCGTGATCGTCCGTCCTACTATATTCGCGGCCGGTCGCGAGGTCGTGTCTCGTACTGCCACGATCCGGCTGGAGCGATATCGGCGGCCGTTCACGGGCGGTGGCGTCACTGGTGAACAGCGTTTCAGGTGGGCGATAAGGTTGCAATGGCGCCTTTATGGCGTCATAGTGATGTCATGGATCTCGCGCCGTACGTCGACAATCTGCGCCGCGAACTCGCGGTCGCCGCCGAGGCGGGTGGCGATGACGCGCGCGCCCTCGCCGAGCGCCTCACCTTGCCGCTGGAGTCGGCGACGCGGCTTGTTCTGCTGGAGGCGTTGTCCGCCGCCGCCGACGAGATCACCCGGGAGCTCGCGCCGGGCTCGGTCGATGTACGGCTGCGCGGGCGCGACCCTTCCTTCGTCGTGACGCCGCCGCCCACGGAGCGCTCGTTCGAGGACGGGGGTGAGGGCGGCTTTGACGGGTTGCCCGGTGTGGCGGGCGGCCGGCGGCGGACGGCTTCGGGCGGCCCGGCAGCTCCAGGGGGAGCGGGCGCTCCAGGAGCCAGGGGGGCTTCGGATGCCGGTGTGGCGGTGCCGCAGGACGGTGAGGACGGCGGCACGTCGCGGATCTCGCTGCGTGTCCCCGAGCGGCTCAAGCCGCGCATCGAGGAGGCGGCCGGTCGTGAGGGGCTCTCCGTCAACGCCTGGCTCGTCCGGGCGGTCTCGGCCGCACTCGAACCCGAGAGTGGAGCGCGCCGTTCCGGATGGCGTGAGGAGCCGAAGGGCGGCCGCCGCTACACCGGCTGGGTGCGCTAGCGCCACTGGCCACACCGGCTGCGCGTCCCGCCGCCTGGCTGGACGTGACCTCCCGCTTCGGCACCACCACGTTGTTCGTCCACCGCGGCGACGTCGCCATGGGCGGAGCGCCAGGTCAGCGTGTGGGGCCGGGGTCGGTCACCTGGTCGGCCGCTACGAGTAACCCCTTCGGCGGAAAGGTAAAGCCATGGTCTAGCGTGATCGCCATGAAGGCGGCGGCTCGGTATCTGTGCAGGCTGGCCTGGGCGCAGAAGGGCCGGGTAACGCTGGGCGCGGCGCTGGGCACTCTGTGGATGGTGGGCCTCACGCTCCCGCCGTACCTGCTGTCCAGGGCGATCGACGACGATCTGGCGCCCGGCTGGGTGCTGGCGCTGCTCGGCGCCGGCCTGGCCAACGCCTGGCTGGCGATGATGCGGCACCGCACGATGACCAAGATCCGGATGGACGCCAACTTCCGTACGGTGCGCGCCCTGGTGGAGCAGATCAACACTCTCGGCGCGGACCTGAACAAGCGCATCTCGGCAGGCGAGGTCGTGACGATCGGCATCGGCGACGTCATCACGGTCGCCGCGTCGCTGACGGTGACAGGTCCCGGGGTGGGCGCGGTGATCAGCTACGGGGTGGTGGCGGTGCTGCTGCTGCGGGTCTCCGTGGTGCTGGCCGTGGTGGTGCTGCTCGGGGTGCCGGTGCTGGCGATCGTGCTCGGGCCGCTGCTCGGGCGGCTGATGACGGTGCAGAACGGCTACCGCGAGAGCCAGGGCAGGCTGACCACCCGGCTGGTGGATTTGATCGAGGGGCTGCGGGTGCTCAACGCGTTCGGTGGCAAGGGCGCCTACGCCGAGCGTTACCTCGCCGATTCGGCGCGCCTGCGTGAGCAGGGTTACCGGGTGGCGTCGCTGACGAGCTGGATCGGCGCGCTGGGCGCCGGGCTGCCGGCGTTGTTCCTGGCCGCGGTGACCTGGCTGGGTGCCAGGCTGGCCGCGGAAGGCGCGATCACGGTGGGCGAGCTGGTTGGCGTCTACGGATATATCGCCATGCTGGTGGTTCCGGTGTCCTTCTTCATCGAGGGCAGTTTCCAGATCAGCCATGGCCTGGTCTCCGCCCGGCAGGTTGTCCGTTTCCTCGCGCTGCGGCCCGGCGAGCGGCCCTGCTCCCCTGGGCTGGAGGTCACGCCGGGAGGCCTTGTGGGGCTGGTCAGCGCGCGCCCCGAGGAGAGCGTGGCGCTGCTGGAGAGCCTCGGCGGGTTCGACGGCACCTCGTTGATCGCCGACCACGACGCCGCGCTGTTCGCCGGTTCGCTGCGCGAGGTTCTGCAGGGCCGCGGCGCGGCCGACGATGAGACCATCCGTCGCGCCGTCTCCGCCGCCGCCGCCCAGGACGTGGTCGCCGGGCTGCGCCACGGGCTGGAGTCCATGATCGAGCCTGGTGGCCGCAACCTGTCGGGCGGCCAGCGCCAGCGGGTACGCCTGGCCAGGGCGCTGGTGGCCGATCCCGAGGTGCTGCTGGCGGTGGAGCCCACCTCGGCGCTGGACGCGCACACCGAATCCCTGCTCGCGCGGCGTCTTCGTACGGTGCGTGCCGGCCGTACGACGGTCGTCGCCACCACGTCGCCGCTGCTGCTCGCCCAGGCGGACCAGGTCGTCCTGATCGAGGACGGCCGGGTGGCCGCGACGGGTACCCACCGCGACCTGCTGGAATCCAGCGACGTGTACCGGATGGTGGTGTCGTGATCCGCGACCTGCCCGTCGCCGATCGCGAGCACGTACGGCAGGCGGCCCTGCGCCTGATCCTCCGCGACGTCCGCGGTTTCACCGTCACCCTGCTCCTCAACGGCCTGGCGGCGGCCGCCGCTCTGGTCAGTCCGTGGCTGCTGGGCCGCATCATCGACACCATCTCCGCCGGCGGCGCGATCGACCTCCTTGCCGCGATCGCCGTGGGCGGGGCGCTGCTGCAGCTCCTCCTGTCCCGGTACGCTGAGAAGATCGGCACCCGCTTCAGCGAGCGCACTCAGGAACACATCCGCCAGGAGTTCCTCGATCGCGTGCTCGCCCTGCCCGCCGCCACGGTCGAGCACATCCGTACCGGAGACCTGACCGCCCGGGGCACCACAGATGTTGGCGTGGTCGGGCGTACCCTGCGTGACGCCGCCCCAGCTGTACTGATCTCCGCGCTGCAGGCGCTCTTCCTCGTCGTGGCCGTCTTCCTGGTCGACCCGCTGCTGGGCGCCTGCGGTCTGCTCGCGCTCGCCGGCATCGCCGCCGCCTCCCGCTGGTACCTGCGCCGCGCCCGCGCCGCCTACCTGGAGGAGGGCGCCGCCCGCTCGGAACTGGCCGAACACCTGGCCGCCAATGCCGCCGGCGCCCGCACCATCGAAGCCCTCGGCCTTCAGGAGCGGCGCACCCGCGCCGCCGAGCGGGTGATCGAGCGCGGCCGGGTCGCCCAGCTCAGAACCCTCTTCCTGCGCGGTGTGCTCTGGCCGTCGGTGGAGGTCTCCGCGCTCCTCCCGCCGGTCCTGGTCCTGCTGCTCGGCGGGGTACTGCTGGACGGCGGCCAGGTCACCCTGGGCGCCGTGGTCTCGTGCGTGCTCTACCTTCGCCAGCTCCAGCAGCCCATCGAAACCATCCTCATCTGGATGGAACAGCTGCAAAGCAGTGGCGCCTCCTTCGCCCGGATCGAAGGCCTCCAGGCCCCGGCGGCGCAGAGCGCTGTGGCCGCTGCGGAGCCCAGGGACGACCGCATCGTGGCAACCGGCGTGCACTTCGCCTACGAATCCACCGACGACGTCGTCACCGGAGTGGACCTGACCGTACGGCCCGGCGAGCGCCTGGCCATCGTCGGCCCTTCGGGAGCCGGGAAGTCCACGCTCGGCAAGCTGCTGGCCGGCATCGACCGCCCCCGCCTCGGCGTGGTCGCCGTCGGCTCGGTCCCCGTCGCCGATCTGCTCCCCGCCCAGCTGCGCGAGCATGTCGTGCTGGTCACCCAGGAGCAGCATCTGTTCCTCGGCACCGTCCGCGACAACCTCCACCTGGCCGACCCCACGGCCGACGACGACCAGCTGGAGAAGGCCTTGGCGGCGGTCGGCGCCGACTGGGTCGTCTCGCTGGACGAGGAGCTCGGTTCGCAGTCGGTCGGTGCCGAACTCGGTCCCGACCGGGTGCAGCAGCTCGCCCTGGCCCGGGTCATCCTGGCCGACCCGCACACGGTCATCCTCGACGAGGCCACCGCCATGCTCGACCCGCGTACGGCCCGGCGCGCCGAACGGTCGCTGGCGGCGGTGCTGGAGGGACGTACGGTGATCGCGATCGCGCACCGGCTGCATACGGCGCGGGATGCGGATCGGGTGGTGGTGATGGAGGGCGGGCGCGTGGTGGAGGTCGGCGCGCATGATGAGCTGGTCGCGGCCGGTGGGGTTTATGAGGCGTTGTGGAGTTCCTGGCACGGCTCCCGCCCTTAGGGGACTACTGATCGGCGCGGGCGCGATACCGTCCACGGATGGGCGTGTGATGCCGCCGGTGTTCGCCACCGGGTTCCTGGTCGGGCTGCTGGAGTGGATGGATCGGGGCCGGGAGCGCCGCTGGGGTGTCTCAGAGCAGTGCGCGGACAAGGTGTTCGGCGAGGGCGACGACCGGGAGGTTGGTCGTGGCCCGGGGGATCACCGGGATGATCGAGGCGTCGATGACCCAGAGGTTGTCGCTGCCGTACAGCCGCCCGGTGGCGTCGACGACGGCTCCCGCGGCCGGGTCCGTGCCGATCGCGCACGTGCCCACCGGGTGCCAGTAGTGGGCGGCGGCGGCGCGCATCGCGGCCTCTCGCGGGCTCGCGGGCTTGCCACGGGGCGGGTCGGCGGGCTTGCCGGAGGACGGACCTGCGGGCTTGCCATGCGACGGGTCTGCGGGCTCGTCGCACGACGGGTCCGCGGTGAGCCTGTCGCGCGGATCCTCGGTGAACTCCTCCAGCCAGGCCGCGGTGAACTCGTCCAGGGGCCGCCCCAGCAGCGGGGCCAGCGCCGGTGAGGCGGCCATGCGCCGGCACAGGTCGATGCCGTGCCGCAGCGCCTCAAGGTCGCTCCCGCCGGGGTCCGTCAGGTACGCGTGGTCGATGAGGGGTCTGGCTCCGGGGTCGGGTGAGGTCAGCCGTAGCGTGCCCCGGGATCGCGGCGTGAGACACGCGGCGGGCAGGACGCAGGTCCAGCCCCCGGCCTCCTTGCCGGTCCACGGGAGGAGATGCAGGTCGTACGGTGCGTGCCCGCCGGCCGACAGGGCCTTCCCGATGACCTGCTCGTCGGGGACCGGCCGCCCGCGCTCATGGCCGGCGAGCCGGCGCACCAGTTCCTCGCCGGCGGCGAACCGCAGCTCCAGGGTGGGGTGGTCGTGCAGGTTGCGGCCGACGCCGGGCAGGTCGAGGCGGGGCGCCACGCCGAGCGCCGCCAGCTCGTCGGCCGGGCCGATGCCGCTGCGCAGCAGTACCTCGGGGCTGCCGTAGGCGCCGCCGCACAGGACGAAACGGTCCGCCTCCACGGTGAGGCGCTCCTGGCCCCGCCGTACGTGCGCGCGGCGGATCATCGAGCCGTGGAGTTCGAGGCGGTCGACCAGCGCGTGGTCCACCATGCGCAGCCGCCGATCGCTCCGCCCCGGCTCCGGGGAGTCGCGTACGGGGTCCAGGTAGGCGAAGGCGCTGTTCCAGCGGACGCCGTCAGGGTTGTTGACCGGTGAGGGTCCGCAGCCGGCGCCCCCGAAGAGGTCGTCCAGGTCGTCCGTGCGCGGTACGCCACACAGGATCATGGCCTCCATCGCCGCCGCCTGGAACGGGGTGAGGTCGTCGTCGCGGTCCCGGCGGACGCGCAGCCGGGCAGCCGCCTGGCGCATCAGCTCGGTGAGCGAGGCGTCGGTCCAGGACGGTCCCCATGCCCGGTAGTCGGCGGCGTGGCCGACGGTCTGGGAGCAGCCGTTGTGGGAGGAGCAACCGCCGATGACGCGGGCCCGGTCGAGCGGCAGGTCGTGTCCGGGGACGGCGCCGGGGCCCCGGTATCCCCAGTCGTGCGTCTGCGGCAGCGTGCGGCTGTCGAGCAGTTCGTGAGGCCACCGTCCGGCGTCGTACGGCCCGTAGTCGGGGCCGGCCTCCACGACCACCACGGACAGGGAGGTGTTCTCGATCAGGCGCCCGGCGACGACCGCGCCGGCCGTTCCGCCGCCGAGGACGGCGATGTCCGCGCGAACGCGCTGGTCTATCTCGTTCCCACCGCTTAGCATGGGACGAGTTTAATCGATCGGTCGATAAAATCAATCGTGCCGGACGTGCCGAGAACTGAGCCGAGAGCAGGGAAAAGAACGTGGACGTCGCCATCCTCATCTACGAAGGTTTCACCTCCCTCGACGCCACCGGGCCGTTCGAGGTCCTGCGGCGTCTGCCCGATCCGCGGGTGCGCTTCGTGTCGGGGACGCCGGGCATGTGCGCCGCCGATCAGCCGGGCTTCGGGTTGGTGGCCGACCCGCTGGAGAGCATGGCGCGGCCGGACGTCGTGGTGGTCGCCGGCGGTAGCACCACGCAGGGGCTGCTGGCCGACGAGATGGTCCTGACCTGGCTGCGCCGGGCGTACGAGACGAGCACCTGGACGACGTCGGTGTGCACCGGCTCGCTGCTGCTCGGGGCCGCGGGTCTGCTCCAGGGACGTCAGGCCACCTCCCACTGGTACGAGCTGGAGAGCCTGCGCTGCTTCGGCGCCGAACCGGTGTCGCGGCGCGTCGTGGAGGACGGGAAGATCATGACGGCCGCGGGCGTGTCCTCCGGCATCGACATGGCGCTGCTGCTCTGCGACCGGCTGGCGGGGCCGGCTTACGCCCAGGCCGTGCAGCTGGGGATCGAGTACGACCCCCAGCCCCCGCACGACGCGGGTTCGGTGGACAAGGCCCCGGCCGAAGTGGTCCGGTTCATGCGGGACAACATGGAGCGCTACTACGGCCCGTCCTGGGGCCGGCGATCCGCTCAGAGCGCGTAGCGTCACTCCCGCTGGAGCGCCTGTCCTGGTGTCGGCGATCCGCTCAGAGCTCCCGCGTCCGGGGATCGGCTCAGCGCCAGGCGAAGTGGCACCACACCCGCTGCCCGTCCCGCCGCTCCTCGGACGGCTCCGACGTGCCGCACACCGCCGCCGCCCGCGGGCAACGCGGGTGGAACCGGCAGCCGGGCGGGACGTGCAGCGGGCTCGGCGGCTCGCCCCCGAGCCCCCTGGGCCCCCCGAGCCCGCCGGGCTCTCCGGGCTCTCCGGGCTCTCCGGGCCTCCCGAGTTCCCCGGGCCCGCCGAGCCCCGGAACCGCGCCGCCGGAGCGTCGCCGGTCGCGGGACGGTACCGCGTCGAGCAGCACGCGGGTGTACGGATGCCCCGGCCGGGCGAAGACCCGCGCCACGGGCCCCTCCTCCACGATCGATCCCAGGTACATGACGGCGACGCGATCGCACAGCCCCCGTACGGTCGCCAGGTCGTGCGAGATGAACAGCACGGACAGGCCGAGCCGCTCGCGCAGGTCGCTCAGCAGGTTGAGCACGGCGCCGGCCACCGAGGCGTCGAGCGCGGCCACGGCCTCGTCGGCGACCAGCACCTCCGGCTCG
This sequence comes from Nonomuraea sp. NPDC049158, assembly GCF_040648335.1. Lineage (NCBI taxonomy): Bacteria > Bacillati > Actinomycetota > Actinomycetes > Streptosporangiales > Streptosporangiaceae > Nonomuraea > Nonomuraea sp. NPDC049158. Next base: position 18,328 of record NZ_JBEZDM010000039.1, on the reverse strand, counting down.
ACGGCCAGGGCACGCGCGATCGCGACGCGCTGGCGCTGACCGCCGGACAGCTCGCGCGGGAGCGCGTGCGCCTGCCGCTCGCCCAGCCCGACCATCTCCAGCAGCTCTCGTGTCCGGTGCGCGATCTTCTGGGCGCTCGGGCCGGCCAGGCGCGCCGGCTTCCCGGCGGGCAGGGTGCGGCGCAGCGGTTCGGCGAGCGTCTGCGCGACCGTGCGGCGCGGGTCGAGCGAGGAGCCCGGATCCTGGTAGATCATCTGTATGCGGCGGCGCATGCCCGGCGGGCGTCGCCCGGGTACGGGTACACCGTCCAGCAGCACGCCGCCGGCCGTCGGCGGGGTCAGGCCGACGATCGCGCGGGCGAGGGTGGACTTGCCGCACCCGCTCTCGCCCACCAGGCCCAGGATCTCGCCCCGCATCAGCTCCAGGTCCACCCCGTCGACCGCGCGCAGGCGACGCCGGCGCAGGAATCCGGCGCGCACCGGGTGGTCCACGACCAGGCTGTGGACTCGGATCAGCGCGCTCATGTGGCCTCCGGCTCGTGGACGCCGGGCGAGTGGTCGCCGGGCGAGTGGTCGTAGGAGGAGTGGTCGTAGGGCGAGGGGTCGCGGGAGGAGTGGGTGCGGGGCGAGCGGACGCAGGACGAGCGGTGCTCGATGGTGAGCGCGTCGATGCCGGGAACGACGCCCGAGCAGGCCGCGACCTGGTGGGCGCAGCGATCCCGGAAGCGGCAGGACGGGCTGTAGTCGGCCGGGGCGGGCGGCGCGCCCGCGATCGGGCGAAAGCGGCCGATGGGGCCGTCGAGCGTGGGGACGGCGTCGATCAGGGCTCGGGTGTAGGGGTGGCGGGATCGGTCGAGGACGTCGGCCACGGGTCCGGCCTCGATGATCTGCCCGGCGTACATGACCGCGACCACGTCCGCGATCTGCCGGATCACCGCGATGTCATGGCTGACGAAGACCATGCCGAGCCCCCGTTCGGTTCGTGCCGCGTCGAGCAGCCGCAGGATCTCGGCCTGCAGCGTGACGTCCAGTGCCGTGGTCGGTTCGTCGCACAGCAGTACCCGGGGGTCGGTGGCCAGGGCCAGCGCGATCGCGACGCGCTGGCGCATGCCGCCGCTGAGCTCGTGGGGGTAGGCGTGGAAGCGCAGCCCGGGGTCGGGTACGCCGACCGCGGCCAGCAGTTCCACGGCCCGTTTGCGGGCGGCGGTACGCCAGGCGCCGGTGCGGCGGCGGACGATGTCGGCGATGAAGGCCCCGACGCGGGTGGTGGGATCGAGCGAGGCGTGCGAGTCCTGGAAGACCATCGCCAATCCGCGCCCCGCCGCCTGACCGGGGGGAACGGCGGTGGGTGCGGAGCCCGCCTGGTGGCTCAGGCGGATCTCGCCCCCGGCGAGTTCGACGCCCGCGGGCAGCAGGCCCATCGTGGCGCGCAGGGTGAGCGACTTGCCGCACCCCGACTCGCCGACGATGCCCAGGCACTGCCCGGCCGCGACGGCGAAGGAGAGGCCGTCGAGCAGGGTGGCGCCCCCTTTGCGGGCCAGGCGCAGCCCGTCGACTTCGAGCAGCGGGTACGACGTCATCCGGCCTCTCCTCGATCGCCCAGCCGGTCGCCGAGGGCCGCGATGCTCGATCCGAGGATCACGATCGTCAGGCCCGGGAACGCCGCCAGCCACCAGTGGCTGCGCAGGAACACCTGGGCCTCGGCGACCATGGCGCCGAGCTCGGGGGTGCCCGCTTTGACGCCGAGCCCGAAGAAGGACAGGACCGCGATGCCCTGCAGCGCCATCCCCATGTCGGTGGCCAGGTAGACCAGTGACTGGCGCAGCGCGTTCGGCAGCACGTGCCGCGACAGCACCGCGGTGTGCGAGAGGCCGAGCAGGTAGCCGGCCGAGACGTAGTCGCGTTCGCGTACACGGCGGACCTCGGTGCGGATGAGCCGCGCGTACACGACCCAGCCCAGCACGCTGAAGGCCACCAGCAGCGAGGAGGTGCCCGGCCCCAGCACGAACACCAAGGCGATGAGCAGCACGTACACCGGCAGCGCCTGGAAGATGTCAGCCGCCCAGCGCAGCGCGGCGTCCAGGACGCCGCCGCGGTAGCCGGCCACCGCGCCGATCAGCGTGCCCAGGAGCATCGGCAGGCCCGCGGCGAACACCATCAGCAGCAGGTCGGTACGCAGCGCGAACAGCAGACGCGACAGCACGTCCCGGCCGAGCGCGTCCGTGCCGAGCAGATGGGCGGCGCTCGGCGGCCGGAGCTGGTCGAGGGTCAGCTGGGCCGGGTCGGCCGGAGCCAGTACCGGTGCCAGGAGGGCGGCCAGGACCGCGAGCGCCGTCAGCCCAACGGCCGCCGACCGTGTCCAGCCGAACGCGCGGCCTGCCCGTGAGGCCACGGGCACGGTGTTGCCCAGGAGCGGCGGGGGAGTGGTCATCGCCATGTGGTCCTCGGATCGAGCAGGGCGACCGCCAGGTCGGCGAGCAGGTTGATCCCGATGATGGCGGTGCCGAAGATCAGGGTGAGGGCCTGGACGACGGGGAAGTCGCGCTGGCTCGCCGCGTTGACCATCTCCGCCCCCAGCCCCGGCAGGCCGAACGTCTGCTCGACGATGACCGCGCCGAACAGCAGCGCGGCGGCCTGGACGGCCAGCAGGGTGACGGCCGGTGGCAGGGCGTTGCGCAGCAGGTGGCGGCGTACCAGTGGCCATCCGGACAGGCCCAGTGACCGGGCGGTGGTGACGTGGTCGGCGGCCAGCACCTGGCGCAGGCTCGCGGCGCCGCTGCGGGCCAGCAGCGGCATCGCCGCCAGGCCGATCGTCAGGCAGGGCAGGACCATCGAACGCAGCCGCTGGCCGGTGTCCTCGCCGAAGCCGCCGACCGGCAGCCAGCCGGTCCGCAGCGCCAGCACCGAGGCCAGCATGAGCCCGACCCAGAAGGGCGGGCAGTTGAGGATGATCGTGAGCGAGCGCGCGCACAGCCGGGCCGCCGCCGAGCGCGGGCGCAGCGCCATCACCAGCGCGGCGGGCACGGCCAGCAGCGTGCTCACGACCAGGCCGCCGGCCAGCAGCCATACCGTCACGGCGGCCCGTTCGCCCACGATGGTGGAGATGGGGATCCCGGTGCGGTTGGACCGGCCCAGGTCCCCGTCCGACAGGTGCGTCAGGTAGGTCCAGAACTGGCCCGGTATCGACTGGTCGAGTCCGAGGTCGTGGCGTACCCGCGCCACCTGTTCCGCGCCGGCCCGGGGTCCGGCGATGACGCGCGCGGGATCGCCGGGCATCAGCTGCTGGAGCAGGACGACGATGAGCAGCAGCGCGAGCAGCACCGGCACTACCTGCGCCAGCCTGCCGGCCACGAAGCGCAACCGTCCGGCCGGCATGCTCACGCCGCCCAGAGCAGGTCGGCCGGATAGGACAGGAAAGGGGTGACCTTGAGTCCCTTCACCTTGGGGGAGACGGCGAAGAGGCGATCGGGGAAGGCGGTCGGGATGTAGGGCAGGTTGTCATGGATCCAGGTCTCGGCCACGCGCACCGCCTCGGCCCGCTCCTGGTCGGTCCGCGCGACCTCCAGGCGGGCGAAGGCGCCGGAGATGGTCTTCATCGGCAGGCCGGAGTACAGCCCGCCGGTGGCCACGATGAGGCCGAAGATGTCGCCGACGGTCGGTGAGACGCTGCCGACCTCGCCCAGCGACAGGTCGTAGGCGCCCTTGGCCTGCCGGTCGACGAGCACCTGCACCTCGAGTTTCTGCAGCTCGACCTCGATGCCGGCGGCGCGCAGCAGCGCCGCGGCGGTCTCGCCGGCGCGGGTGGAGAAGGGCGTCGTGGCGTCGACGACCAGCTCCACCTTCGTGCCCGGCCGGTAGGAGGATTGGGCCAGCTCCCGCTTGGCCTGTTCGAGGCCGCTCTCGTAGGTGCAGCCGCAGCCGACCGAGCCCTGGACGCGCGGCGGCAGCCCGCCGGTGGCCGGTGCGGCCAGGCCGCCGAAGACCGCCTGGATGTAGCGGGCGCGGTCGATGGCCAGGCTGACCGCGCGCCGGAAGTGCAGGTCGTTGCCGGGTCGCCGGGCGGCGTTGACGAAGATGCCGTGGATGGTCGCCGAGGGGTGGACGACGACCTGCTCCTCGCGCGGGATCTGCGCGGCCAGGTCCAGCGGCACCGCCTCGATGGCGTCGGCCTGGCGGCTCTGGTAGCGCAGCATCTGCTGGTTGGGGTCGGCGACGACGTCGTAGGTGAGGCGGTCCAGGTAGGGGCGGGCGGGGTCGTGGTAGCGCGGGTTGCGTTGGAGGATGAGCTGCTGGCCCGGCCGGTAGGAGCTCACGACGAAGGGGCCGGCGCCGATCGGCTTGGCGAAGAAGTCCTTGCGGTCCATGCCGCCGAAGTCTTTCGGCACGATGACCGAGGAGCCGTTGCTGAGCCAGGTGAGGGTGAAGGTGCTGGCCTTGCTCATCTTGATGACCAGGGTGCGCGCATCGGGGGTGGCGGTGCCGGTGATGGCCGCGTACAGGGTGCCCAGGGACAGTCCCTTGCGCCACAGCTCGACGGAGAACGCGGCGTCCTGCGAGGTCAAGGGCCGGCCGTCGCTGAAGGTCAGGCCGGGGCGCAGGGTGAAGGTGATGGTCTTGGCCTTGGCGTCGAGCTGCCAGCTTTCGGCCAGGCCGGGTTCGATCGACGTGCCGTCGGGCGCGTAGCGGACCAGGCCCTCCATCACCTGCGGCAGTGTCTGGAAGGTGGCCAGCTGGATGGCCTTGTCGGGATCGAAGCCGTCGATGTCGGCGGCGCGCAGGATCGTGAGGCTCCCGCCGCGTCTGGGCGTCCCGGCCTCGCCGGAGGCGCCGCTCCCGGCCGGTTCGGCACCGCAGGCCGCGGCCAGCAGGGCCATCACCAGCAGGACGCATCCCACCGCTTTCCTTCGCATCATGGGCACTCACCATTTCGAACGATCGATAGATTATGCGGGGGGACGGCACTTCTGAGGTCGAGAAGGTCGGCGCTCAGCGCAGGCTGGCCATCACGTGCTTGAGGAGGGTGTAGTCCTCCAGCGAGTACGCCGACAGGTCCTTGCCGTGACCTGACTGCTTGAAGCCGCCGTGCGGCATCTCCGAGGCGAGCGGTACGTGGTCGTTGATCCAGACGCAGCCGAAGCGCAGCGCCTTCGACACGCGCAGGGCCCGCCCGATGTCGCGCGTCCACACCGAGGCGGCCAGCCCGTACGGGGTGCCGTTGGCCAGCCTGATCGCCTCGTCCTCCGCGCCGAAGCGCTGAACGGTGATGACCGGGCCGAAGATCTCCCGCTGGACCATTTCGTCGTCCTGCCGCAGCCCGGCCACGACCGTCGGCTCGAAGAAGAAGCCGGGCCGATCGGCCGCCCGGCCCCCGGTGACGACCTGCGCGTGGCCGGGCCGCCGCTCCAGGAAGCCGGCCACCCGCTCGCGCTGGCGCAGGCTGTTGAGCGGGCCGAGAGTGGTGTGCGGCGCCCTCATGTCGCCCATCACCCGTTCCTTGGCCTTCTCGGCCAGGCCGGCGACGAGGTCGTCGTACAGGCGGGGGGCGGCCAGCACGCGGGTGGCCGCCGTGCAGTCCTGGCCCGCGTTGTAGAAGCCGGCGCCGGAGATGATCTCCAGTGCCGCCTCCAGGTCGGCGTCGTCGAACACCACGACCGGCGCCTTGCCGCCGAGTTCGAGGTGGGTGCGCTTGAGGGTGCGGGCGGCGTGCTCGGCCACCCATCGGCCGGTCTCGACCGACCCGGTGAGGGAGACGAGGTCGACGTCCGGGTGTTCGACCAGCGCCGCGCCGGGCTCGTTGCCGCCGACCACGACGTTGAGGACGCCGGGCGGGAGGATGCCGGCGGCCAGTTCGGCGAGCTTGAGGGTGGTCAGCGGGGTCGTGGGCGCGGGCTTGAGCACGCTGGTGCAGCCCGCGGCCAGGGCGGGGCCGATCTTCCACACGGCCATCATCATCGGGTAGTTCCACGGCGTGATCTGGCCGACCACGCCCACGGGCTCGCGGCGGATCATCGAGGTGTAGCCGGCCACGTACTCGCCGGCCGCCTTGCCTTCCAGGCAGCGGGCGGCGCCGGCGAAGAAGCGCAGGTTGTCGGCCATGGCGCCGATCTCATCGCCGGTGACCACGTGCAGCGGTTTGCCGGCGTTCGCGGACTCCAGCTCGGCCAGTTCCGCACCGTGCTCCTCGATCGCGTCCGCCAGTTCGAGCAGCGCGAGCGCGCGTTGTCCCGGGGTGGTCTCGGCCCAGCCGGGAAAGGCCGCCTTGGCCGCCGCCACCGCCCGGTCGACGTCCTCGGGACCGGATCGGGGGGCCTGCGCGATCGTCTGGCCCGTCGCCGGATCCAGCACGGGCATCGAGCCGTCGGCCAGCGGATCGGTGAACTCGCCGTCGATGAAGTTCCGCAGAATGGTCATGTCTCGCTCTCCAAACCGGCGCGCCGGCGCAGCTCCACTTTGTCGATCTTGCCGATCGGCAGCTTCGGCAGCTCGGTCTCCAGCCGGAACGCCTTCGGCACCTTGTAGTTGGCCAGCCGCGCCCGGGCGTACTCGCGCAGCTCACCCGCCGTCACCGGCCCGGCGGCCACGACGAAGGCGTGCCCGACCTCGCCCCAGCGCTCGTCGGGCACGCCGACCACGGCGGCGAGCGCGACGGCCGGATGCTCCTCCAGCGCGGCTTCGATCTCGCGGGGGTAGACGTTGTAGCCGCCCGACTTGAACATCTCCTTGAGCCGTCCGACCAGGCGGATGTGGCCGCCCGGTTCCTGTACGGCCAGGTCGCCGGTGTGCAGCCAGCCCTCATCGTCGATCGCCGCCCTGGTCGCCTCCGGGGAGCGCCAGTAGCCGCGGGTGATGAAGTCGCCCCGGATGAGCAGCTCGCCCGCCGAGCCGTCGCCGTCGCCGTCGCCGTCTCCGTCTCCGTCTCCGTCTCCGTCGCCGTCGCCGCCGGGAGGGCGCAGCGTGACCTCGTAGTGCGGATCCACCCGGCCCACGCTCCAGGCCAGCACCTCCAGCGGGTCGCCCGGGTCGGTGTAGGTCACCGAACCGGTCGACTCGGTGAGGCTGTAGCTGGTGGCCAGCCGGGCGCCGGTCTTGGCCAGCGTCCGCAGCAGGCTGGCGGGCGCGGCGGCCCCGCCCCACAGGATGTACTCCAGCGAGCCGAGGTCGCACTGCGACCACTGCGGCGTCCCCACCATCGCCAGCAGCTGCGTCGGAATGCAGTACAGGTGCGTCAGCCGCTCGCTCTCCACCAGGCGCAGGGCGGCGGCCGGATCGAAGCGCGGCATGTACACCACCGTGCCGCCGGCGGTGAGGATGGAGGTGCTGATGTCGCCGAGCCCGCCGATGTGGTTGAGCGGCAGGTCGCACAGCTTGCGCGGCGCCTGGCCGTACCACCGTCCGGCCTGCACCACGCCGCAGTGGGCCAGCCCCCGGTGCGGGACGAGCGCGCCCTTGGGCCTGCCGGTGCTGCCCGAGGTGTAGATCATCGCCGCCGGGTCCAGCGGCCGCACCTGCTCGCGGGCGCCGGCCAGCCGCTCTGCCGGCTCCGCGGCGTCGAGGAAGTCCTCGTAGGAGAGCGACAGCCCGTCCACCGCGCGGCCGCTGGTCACCACGCGCATCGGCGCCAGGGAGCGCAGCGCGTGCAGCGTCGCGGGCTGAGTGGCGTCCTCGAGCATGCCGAACAGCAGCGCCGGCCGGCTGTCGGCGACCACGTGGGACAGCTCGGCGAGGGTGTACTTGGGGTTCAGCCCCACCCAGATGCCGCCGATGCTCGCCGTGGCCAGGAACACCACGAAGCATTCCGGCCGCGGGTGGCCGAGCAGCGCCACCCGGTCGCCGTGCCGCACGCCGGCGGCCAGCAGCGCGGCCGCGCACCGGTCGACGTCCGCACGCAGCCGCTCATACGTCCAGCGGCCGCTCGGGCCGACGAGCGCCTCCTGGGCCGGACGGTGGGTGGCCCAATGGGTGACGTAGTCGGTGATGCGCGCCAGCCGCGGGAGGCTCATACCGGCACCGTCTCATGGGCGGGCGACAGCAGCCGCCTGGCGTTGTCGTGCAGCAGCGCGTCCAGCGTCTCGGCCCGCAGGCCGAGGCCGTGCCACTCGCGCAGCGCCCGCAGGTGCGGGAAGACCGGCCAGTCCGTGGCGAAGAGCACCTGGTCGCGCAGGACCCGGTCCATGAAGCGCAGCATCGTCTCCCAGCCCGATCCGGGCACGCCGAGATACTTGGGGGCCAGGCCGCCGAAGTCGACGAGCACGTTGGGGTGACGCCGTGCCACGGCCACGATCTCCGGCACCCACGGCCAGGCCCCGTGGCAGGCGATGAGCGTCGCCTCGGGGAAGTCGCAGGCCACCTGGTCCAGGCGGATGGGGCGTTCGGCCTCGATGGGGTGGCGGCGCGAGTAGTTGACGCCCGTGTGGATGGCGACCGCCAGCCCCAGCTCGGTGGCCTTGGCGTAGAGCGGGTACAGCTGCCGGTCGTCGATCGCGTGGCCGAAGAAGGACGGCTGCACGTTGATCCCGGAAAGTCCCAGCGCGGCCACCCGCTCGACCTGGCGTACGGCGCGCATGATCGACAGCGGTTCCAGCGTCACCGTCCCGAAGCCGGAGAAGCGGTCGGGCCGCAGCCGTACCTGCTCGGCCACCTCCTCGTTGAGGGCGTCGGCGTAGTCGCCGTGCTCGTACTCCGCGTGCAGCACGGCGTGCCCGACCCCGGCCTCCTCCAGTTCGGCCAGCAGCTCGTCCATGCCCTTGTGCCAGCCGTCGCCGATGTCCAGGACCGCCTCGTACTGGGTGTAGACGTCGCCGCCGGCCGACAGCGGGGGGCGGGCGGCGCTGGGCACCCGTACGCGGAAGTCGATGATCGTCGAAGTCGGCGGGCCGGTCAGATCCATGTGGTGTTCCTCCTGAGGGGTGCGGGGGCTGTCGTTCACCGAGACAGGCCGGTAGGCCTGCGGTGGCGCCACGGGTGGGCGCGTTCGAGCTGGCCGGCCAGGGCCAGGACGGTGCCGTCGCGCCAGCGGCCGCCGATGAGCTGCACGCCGAGCGGCAGGCCGTCGCTCTGCTCCACCAGCGGGATGGAGATGGCGGGCAGGCCCAGCATGTTCGACAGGGCCGTGAGCGAGGCGGTCTCCTCCGCGCGCCGCAGCGGCAGCCACGGGTCGGCGTCCTGCCCCTGCCACAGGGCGCCCTCGCTGGGCGCCAGGACGGGGTTGGTCGGGGTCAGGACGACGTCGACGGCCTCCCACGCCCGATACATCTCGGCCGAGCGCAGCTGCAGTTCGAGCATGGTCGTCACGTACGTCAGCGAGTCGGTTTCGCGGGCGGCCCGGCGAAGGGTGCGATTCAGCGGCTCGACGGCGGATTCGTCCACGACCGCGCAGTCGGCCGACCCGGTGGCGTAGAGGATCTCGAAGCGGGGCTGGAACCAGTCGGGGTCGAGCCCGGGAATGCGCTGCTCGACCACCTCGTGACCGAGGTCGGCCAGCAGGTCGGCCGCCCGGCGGGCCAGGGCGGCGGCCGCGGGGTGGACCTCGGCGGGGAAGGCGGGCTGCAGGTTGAGCCCGACGCGCAGCCGCCGAGGGTCGCGCCCGGCCTGGCGCCGGTAGGGTTCGTCGGCCGGGGGAGCGCTGTACCAGGTGGACTGCGGGGCCGCCGCGAAGACGTCCAGGATCGCCGCGGTGTCCAGCACGGTGCGGGTGAGCACCCCCTCGGTCGCGAAGCCCTCCATGTAGTGGGCGTCGGAGGGGACGCGGCCGCGGCTCGGCTTGAGCCCGACGAGCCCGCAGAAGCTGGCCGGCTCGCGGATGGAGCCCGCGCCGTCGGATCCGTGTGCCACGGGCAGCAGGCCGGCCGCCACGGCCGCGGCCGCGCCGCCGCTGGAACCGCCCGGGCTGCGCGTCAGGTCCCAGGGGCTGCGGGTGACGCCGTGACGCGCCGACTCGGTGACCGACACGGTGCCGAACTCGGGCGAGGTCGTCGCGCCGACGAACACGAACCCCGCCTCCCGCAGCGCCCTGACCGCCGGCGCGTCGGCGGCCATCACGCGGTGCTCGACGGCGTTGGAGGCGCTGCACAGCGGCCAGCCGCGGACCGGATGCAGGTCCTTGATCGCGATGGGGACGCCCAGGAACGGCGGCAGCGGGCCGCCCGCCGCCACCCGCGCGTCGGCCGCGTCGGCGCCCTGGCGGGCCCGCTCGTGGTCGAGGTGGCAGAAGGCGTTCAGCGCGGGGTCGAGCGCGTCGATGCGCGCCAGGTAGCCCTCCAGCACCTGCCGCGCGCCGATCTGACCGGCCGCGATGCCTTCGGCCAGTTCGGTGGCGCTCGGCCAGCCGTCTGGCCCGGTGCCGACCGGTTCCCCGAGCGCTGGGGTGGTTGCGGTCATCGTGTCTCCTTCGCTTCTTGACCGATGCGGCGGGCAGGGCGCCAGCCGGGGCCGGGGACGCTCGCGCGCAGCAGCCGCGTGTACGGATGCTCGGGCGCGTCGAGCACCCGGCCGGTGGGTCCGCGTTCGACGATCGCGCCGTGCCGCATGACGATGACGTCGTCGCTGACCTGGCGGACCACGGCGAGGTCGTGGCTGATGAACAGGTAGGCCACGCCGGTGCGCTCGCGTACCTGCGACAGCACGTTGAGGACCTGCGCCTGGATGGAGACATCCAGCGCGGCGACGGACTCGTCGAGGATGAGGATGCGCGGTTCGGCCGCCAGCGCCCTGGCGATGGCCACCCGCTGGCGCTGCCCGCCCGACAGCCTGGCCGGCCGCGCCGCCATCTGGCGTTCGTCGAGTCCGACGAGGTCGGCCAGCTCCGCCACCCTGGCGCGCCGCCGCCCGCGGTCCAGAGCGGTGTGCAGCCGCAGGACCTCCTCCAGCGCGGCGGCGGGGCTCTGGCGCGGGTCGAGGCTGGCGTAGGGGTCCTGGAAGACGATCTGGACCTCGCCGCCGCGCCGGCGGCGTTCGCGCGCCGAGCGGGCCGGCTGGGACCGGTCGCGGCCGCAGGCGGTGACGTGCCCGGCCGTCGGCCGTTCCAGGCCCACGATCATGCGGGCCACGGTGGTCTTGCCCGATCCCGACTCCCCGACGACGGCCAGCGCGCCGGCCGGCGGCAGCGAGAAGCTCACCTCCCCTACGGCGACGGCCTGCCCGAACACCTTGCGCAGTCCTTCGACCCGCAAGATCGCCTCACTCATGCGGCACCGCCCGCTCCTGGCGCAGCTCCTCGGCCCGCAGGCAGGCCACTTGCCCGCCCGCCAGGGGCAGCAGGTCCGGCCGGGTGTCGTGGCAGCGCTGCCGTACGTGCGCGCACCGGGGGGCGAACGGGCAGCCGTGCGGCGCCTCGAAGGCCGACAGCGGCCGGCCCGGGGTGGTCACCAGGCGCTCGGCCCGCCGATCCAGGCGAGGGCGGGCGGCGCTCAGCGCCGTGGTGTAGGGGTGCAGTGGGTGCTGGTGCAGCAGCGCCGAGGCGCGCACCTCCATGACGCGGCCCGCGTACATCACCGCGGTCCGGTCGCAGACGGCCGCCGCGAGTTCGAGGTCGTGGGTGATGAACAGCATGGCCAGCCCGCGTTCGCGGCGCAGCTCGTCGAGGACGGCCATCACCTCGGCCTGCGTGGTGACGTCGAGCGCGGTGGTGGGCTCGTCGGCCAGCAGCAGGAGCGGCTCGGTGAGCAGCGCAGCCGCGATCATGACGCGTTGCAGCAGCCCGCCCGACAGTTCGTGCGGGTACTGCCGCAGCCGTCGCCGGCCGCCGGCCACGCCCACCTCCTCCAGCACGCCCACGGCGCGCTCCTCGGCGGCCCGCCGGGGGGTGCGCCCATGGGCGCGCAGGGCCTCGGTGAGGAAGTCGCCGACCGTGCGCACCGGGTTGATGTGCGCGCGCGGATCCTGGAAGACCATGGGCACGCGGCGGCGCAGCTCGCGCAGCGCGGGCCCGCGCAGCGCCGCGACGTCGGCCCCGCCGAACCGGATGCTGCCCTCGGCGTGCGCGCCGGTGGGCAGCAGCCGCACGATCGAGCGGGCCGTCATGGACTTGCCCGAGCCCGATTCGCCGACCAGGCCGACCGCTTCACCCGCGCCGACGCGCAGCGACACCTGGCTGAGGACCGTTCTCGGTAGGCCTTGCAGCGGCAGCCTCACCGTCAGGCCGCTGATGTCGAGCAGGTCGCTCATGCGGCGGTTGATCGGGTCGCTCATGCGGTGCCTCCCCGGCCGGGCCGCCACCAGCGCGACGGGCCGAAGGTCCCGCCCTGCCCGCAGTCGTCGGACAGCCGTTCGCCGAGCACGTTGAACGCCACGACCAGGACGACGATGCAGCCGCCCGCCAGCAACGACTCGGCGAGATAGCCCTGAAGGACGCCCGGCTGCCCGCCGGCGACCATGACGCCCCAGTCCGCGGTGGGCGGCCGCACTCCGAGGCCGAAGTAGGACACGATGGCCAGATCGACCATGGCGTACCCGAAGAAGAGGGTGGCCTGGGCGGCGATGAGCGGCATGAGGTTGGGCACGAGGTGGCGCAGGCAGATCGCCACCGACCCGGCCCCCTGCACCTCCAGCGCCTGGACGTAGGGTTTGCGGCGCTCGGCCAGGGCCGCGCCGCGCAGCAGCCGGGCGATGTAGGGGAGGTAGGCCACGGAAAGGGCGAGCACCGCCGCGCTCAGGCCGGGACCGAAGACGGCCGCCACCAGCATCGCGAGCAGAACCCCCGGGAAGGCGAACATCACGTCCAGGGCCGCCGACACCACGGAGTCCAGCCAGCCGCCGAACCAGGCGGCCGCGATGGCGATGAGCGTGCCCGCCGTCATGCTCAGCGCGACGACCCACAGCGGGCCCAGCAGCGAGGTCCGCGCGCCGGTCAGCAGGCGCGCCAGCAGATCGCGTCCCTGCCCGTCGAAGCCGAGCCGGTGCCCGGGCCCGGGTGGGGCGTAGGCGTTGGCGAAGTCGCTGGCGTCCGGGTCGGCCGAGGTCAGCGCCGGTCCGAGCACGGCCAGCACGACCGCTGCGACGATCACGACCGCGGCCGTCGTGCCGAGCGCCCCCAGGCCGCCGCGGCGGCCCCTGCCCAGCAGCGCGAGCGCCGTCATGCTCGCCCGCCCAGCTTGATCCGGGGGTCCAGGAGCGCCGCCCCGACGTCGACCAGGGTGTTGACCAGGACGAAGGCGGTGACCAGAACGAGCGAGATGCCCTGCACGACGGCGAAGTCCTTGGACAGGGCGGCGCTGACGAGGTAGGCGCCCAGCCCGTTGAGGCTGAAGGCGCGTTCCACCACGGCCGCCAGCGCGATCATCGAGGCGACCGTCATGCCGGCCAGCGTGCTGATCGGGACGGCGGCGTTGCGCAGGGCGTGGCGGCGCACGACCGCCGCGTAGGGCAGTCCCCGGCTGATCGCCGTCTGGACGTGTTCGCGGCCCAACTCCTCGCGCACGGTGGTGCGGGTGACCCGGGCGACGGCCGCGGTGGCGGCCGCCGCCAGAGCGAGGGCCGGAAGGGTGAGATGCCGGATCTGCTCCCACAGCCCCGCGCCGTTGCCGAGGGCCGGCAGCCACCGCAGCCGTACCGCGAAGACGCCGATGAGGACGATCGCCGCCACGAAGGGCGGGACGGCCACCACCAGCGCGGTCGACATCACCACGATCGCGTCCACGACGCCCGGCCGAAGGGCCGCCAGCAGCCCGAGCGCCACCCCGCCGACCAGCACGATCAGGGCCGCGTAAAGGATCAGGGCGATGGTCGTGCCGGAGCGGGCGGAGATGAGGTCCGACACGTCCTGGCGCAGGATGATCGACACGCCGAGGTCGCCGCGCACGGCGTTGCCCAGCCAGGTGACGTACCGCACGAGGAACGGCTCGTTCAGGTGGTAGCGCTGCACGAGGACGGCCACGCTCTCCGGCGGCAGCGACCGGCCGCCCGACAGGGTGGCCAGCGGGTTGCCCGGCGCCAGCGACAGCCCGGCGAAGACCACGAAGCTCGACACCAGCAGGGTCACGGCCAGCATGAGCGCGCGTCGCATGAGGTAGGCGGCCATGTGCCTAGCCCACCGCCCCGAGCTTGCTCGCCCACGGGGCGAACAGGTGCTGGGAGGAGACCGTGGCGCCGGTGAGCTTGGCGTTCAGGACCAGGACGGTGTCGGGGGCGGCGATCGGGATCCAGGGCAGGTCCTTGGTCACGATCGCCTGCGCGCCCACGGTGGCCTCGGCCCGCTGCCGCGCCTCGGCGCTGCCACGGGCCCGTCGCAGCAGGCTCGCCGCCTCGGGGTTGCGGTAGCGGCCGTAGTCCTGCGGGCCGCCCGGCAGGGACAGTGTCGCGTAGAGGGCTCCTGGATCGGCCCAGTTGGGATAGTTGGTGGTGAAGAAGCCGTCGACGTCGGCGCGGGCCTTCGGATCGAGGAAGAACCCGCTGTAGGCGTCGGTGGACACCGCCTTCAACTCGGCCTTGAGGCCGATCTTCTCGGCCGCCGACTTGACCAGGTTGGCCTCGGTGGCCAGCTTGTTGAGCTCGTTGCTCATGCCGAACCGCACGGTCTTACCGCTCGCGCCGGCCTCCTGGATGAGCCTGCGGGCGCCGTCGAGGTCGACGCCGGGAGCGGGCAGCGCGTCCCAGGCGGCCTGGAAGACCTCGCGCTGGGCTCCCCAGGTGCCCGGGGTGCCGAGGGCGCGCGCCGGCTGGGCGCTGCCCTTGTACAGGGTGCGGATGTAGGCCTCGCGGTCGATGGCCAGCGACAGCGCGCGGCGTACGCGCGGGTCGGCGAGCGGGCCCCGGCCCATGTCGGCGACGATCAGCGCGTCGATGAGGTAGGACGGGCCGTGGTAGACCTTGACGGTGCCGCTGGCGCGGACCTGCTCCATCGTCGACAGCGGCAGTTCGAGGTAGGCGCCGTCCACTTCCCCGGTGAGCAGCGCCGCCGTCAGCGTGGCCTCGTCGGGGATGCCCTTGAAGTCGATCCGCCGCACCAGCGGCGACTCGGCGCGGTTCCAGTAGCCGTCGTTGCGCACCACGGACAGGACGTCGCCGGTGCGCCACTGGCCGAGCTTGAAGGAGCCGGTGCACATGGCGCCGCCCTTCACCGTGCCGTAGTCCTTGCCCTTGGCCTGGACGTAGCGCTTGGAGACCACCATGCCCGGCATGTACGACAGGACGTCGCGCAGCCAGTAGTCCGGCTGCTTCAGCTTCAGAGTGACCTTCAGGGGGCCGCTGGCCTCGACCGAGGCCACCCGGTCCAGGACGGGCACCCAGTAGCCGCCGCCCTTGGGGTCGCGGTTGCGCTCGATGCTGAAGGCGACGTCGTCCGCGGTCATGGGGGAGCCGTCCCAGAACCGCACACCTTCGCGCAGGGTCAGGACGGCGGTCTTCGGGTCGGGGAAGTCCAGCCGCGTGGCCAGGCCCGGCTCCGCCGAGCCGTCCGGGCTCTGGCGGAACAGCGACTCGCACATGAGGCTCGTCACGGTGATCTCGGGATAGTCGCCCGCGGTGATCGGGTCGATCGAGGTGGTGCCGCGATACAGCGCCCAGGTGACGCTGTCGACCTGCCCGACCCCGGCCGGGGTGATCGTGACGAGGTCCTTTCGCGGTGTGCCGCCCGGGGCCGGCGTCGAGGAGGCGCCGTTGTCGCGGTAGCAGCCGGCCGCCAGCATCGCCAGCGCCACCGCGGTGGCCGCGACGGTCTTTGTCCGTACGCGTTGCATCTGAACCACCCATCGTCAAGCTAAGTAGTCGAACGATCGCTCAAATAAATGCCTACGTCAAGGCATGACGGCCCTAAAGGGATGCTTCGACCTCGCCCAGCGCCTCGCCGAGGACGTCGAGGAACATCTCGCAGTCCGCCCCGCTCAGCACCAGGGGCGGCTTGATCTTGAGCACGTTGTCGTCCGGCCCGTCCGTCGAGACCAGCACCCCGCGCGCCTTCACCGCCTCCTTGACCGCGCTCGCCTGCGCGCCGGCCGGCCGCCGCTCATCCAGGCTCAGCTCCACACCGAGGAACAATCCCTCACCCCGGACGTCCCCGATCAGCCGATGCCGCTCCTGGAGCCGGCGCAACCCGCGCAGGAGCTGCTCGCCGCGCCGGCGGGCGTCGGCCTGCAGGCCCTCCTCGCCTACGACGTCGAGCACGGCCAGCCCGATCTCGGCCGAGACCGGGTTGCCGCCGAAGGTGTTGAAGTACTCCATCCCCGTCTCGAACGAGCGCGCGATCTGCGGCGTCGTCACCACGGCGGCGAGCGGATGACCGTTGCCCAGGGGTTTGCCCAGCGTGACGATGTCGGGCACGACGCCCTGTAACTCGAACCCCCAGAAGGTCCGGCCCACCCGGCCCAGCCCCACCTGCACCTCGTCGGCCACGCACACCCCGCCGGCCCGCCGCACATGCTCGAACGCGCCGCGCAGGTAGCCGCCGGGGTAGACGATCTGACCGCCGCAACTCTGCAGCGACTCGGCGAAGAACGCGGCCGGGCGGCGCCCGGCCGCCGCCAGTTCGGCGAGCCGCTCGGCGACCGAAGCGGCGTAGCGCCGGCCGAGATCGTCGTCGCGTCCCGCGCGCAGCCGGCCCCGGTAGGGATCGGGCAGCTCGCAGACGTGGGTGGTGCGCGGCCGGCCCCGCCCGCCAGGCCGGTGGAACTTGTACGGGCTCAGCGCGATCTGCGAGCTGAGATGGCCGTGGTAGGCGTGGTCGAGGACCAGCACGTCCTCGGCGCCCGTATGCGCCGTGGCCAGCCGCAGCGCCAGGTCGTTGGCCTCGGAACCGGAGTTGACGAAGAAGCAGACCCGCAACGGGTCCGGCAGCAGCTCCACCAGGCGGCGGGCGTACTCGACGACGGACCCGTGCAGATACCGGGTGTTGGTGTTGAGCCGGGCCGCCTGCCGATGGCCCGCGGCCACCACCCGGGGATGGCAGTGCCCCACATGGGCGACGTTGTTGACCAGGTCCAGCCACGGCCGGCCGGAGGCGTCGAAGAGGTAGGCGCCCTCACCCCGGACGATGTGCAGCGGCTGGCGATAGGCCAGGTTCATCGCCCGGCTGAGGTTCGTCCGCCGGCGCGCGGCGATGCCGGCCGTCTCCCGCCGTGGCCGCACCGCGCCGCCCGCCCGGCCCAGGAGCAGGCCGGGGTCGATGCTGATGGCGGTCCACAGGCCGGCCTCGTCGGCGGGCGCGGTGTCCGGGATGTCGGCGCCCATGCCGAGCAGGTGGGTCAGCACCTGCACGCGTAGCGGCGCCGCTTGGCCGGTGCTCCCCAGGTGCGCGCCCGGTCTCGTTTCGCCGCCGGGAGTCAGGTGCGTGATCGAGTCCGGGTCCAGGTGCCGGTAGAGGGTCCAGAACGGCACGCCGCCGCCGGTGCGGTGTTCGAGCACGACGACCCCGCTGCCGGTCTGCACGCTGTGCACGAGCGAGGGGAGGGGGCACCGCACCGTGACGCCCTTGCCGGCGGGCAGGTCGCAGCCCAGATGGATCTCCGGCCGCTTTCCGGGCCGGGTCGTGGACTGCTCGCCGTAGCGAGCCGATGCGGCGGCGTCTTCTGGGATGACGTCCTCTGGCGCGGTGTCCTCTGGCGCGGTGTCCTCGTTCAGCAGGGGCACCGGGCGGGCGGCGCCGGACTCGAAGTACTGGCGTACGGCGCGGGCCAGCGGGTTGGGCGCGAAGCCGACCGCCTCGCGCAGCCGGAAATGGGCCAGATCCGGGCTGGTCCCGGCCAGCCGCCGCAGCACCTGCGTCACGCCATGCCGGCTGACCAGCAAGTACGTGTTGGCCGGGTCGCCGGCGTGCTGGTGGGCCGACAGGCACACGCTCATCGCCAGCCGGGTGCGCATCAGGTCGAACAGCACCTCCAGCTCGGCCGGCCGCAGCGGCGACACCTCGTCGTAGCCGCTCACCAAAGGCAGCACCGCCCGCAGCGGATCGGCGTGCCCCTGCATCGCGTATGCCCCGGCCACCGCCAGCCCGCAGATGCGCGGGTTCCACGCCACGTCACCGAAGTCGATCAGCGCGGCCACCTCGCCGGCGTCGTCCACCAGGATGTTGAGCTCGTTGGCGTCATTGTGGATCACCTGGTGGGGCAGCGTCGCGACGCGCGGCGCGACATGCGCGCCGTAGCGATCGAACACCTCGCTCACCAGCGGCCGCAGCTCGCCGTCCAGCAGCGGCGCGTGGCCGGCGACCGCGGGGGCGCCGGTCAGGTTCCACACCAGCTCGCGTCGCATCCCGGGGTGGGTGAAGCCGGCCAGCGCCCGGTCGACGGCGGCCACGTGACGGCCCAGCTCGCGCCGCCCATCGCGGGCTCAGTTGTGGATGGAGACGTCCCGCAGTTATTACTGGCCCTGGTAATCGTGCTCCTGGCCGCGATGATCGGCCA